>CANJEJ010000065.1 GCA_947473325.1 Alphaproteobacteria bacterium
GTCGACGCCGCGCGTCCAGCGCACCATGCGTTCAAAGCCGCGCTCTTCCAGTTCGCGCTGCAGGCTTGCGGTCGCCACCATCGTGCGCTGCGCCGCGCCGTGGAACCAGCGCACCACGGCGTAAGAAATGCCGACCGGCAGCCCCGTGCGCGCCTGGATGTATTCGGGGAACTTGGTGTGGAAGGAGGAGGTGAAGGGCAGCTTGCGCTTCACGCAATAGCGCCGCGCGACAAAGCCGAGCGGCCCTTCGGTGGCGATGTGGATCGCCTCGGGCTTGAAGTCTTCGAAGGCGCGGGCGACGCCGCCGAACGGGTTCAGCGACAGGCGGATCTCGGGATAGGTCGGCATCGGGATGGTGCGGAAATCGGCCGGGGTGACGAATTTCACCGTGTGGCCGAGGGCCTCCAGTTCTTTGCCCACCGTGCTCAGCGTGCGCACCACGCCATTGACCTGGGGAAACCAGGCGTCAGTCACGATCAGGATGCGCATGGGATCAGGAGGCGAAAGCGAACTGCCGGACGGGCAGGGTGACGACTTCCAGGCCGGAAACGATTTCCAGCCGGCCGTCCATGTGTTCGGCAAGCGCGGTGCAGCTTTCCACCCAGTCGCCGTCGTTGCAGTAGAGCACGCCGTTGATCTCGCGCATCTCGGCATGGTGAATATGGCCGCAGACCACGCCATCGACGCCGCGCTTGCGGGCCTCCTCGGCCAGCATGTTCTCGAAGTTGCTGATGAACTGGACCGCGTTCTTGACCTTGTGCTTCAGATAGGCCGACAGCGACCAATAGGGCATGCCAAGGCGCCGGCGGACCAGGTTGAACCAGCGGTTGGAAGTCAGCGCGACCTGGTAGGCCGTATCGCCGAGGAAGGCGAGCCATCTGGCATAGCGCATCACGCCGTCGAATTCGTCGCCATGCGTCACCCACAGGCGCCGACCGTCTGCCGTTTCGTGGATCACCTCCCCCTCGATGCGAATGCCGCCGACCACCATGCCAAGGTAGTCGCGGGCGCATTCGTCATGGTTGCCCGGCACGAAGATCACCTTCGCGCCGCGCTGGGCGCGGCCCAGCACTTCCTGGACGAGTTCGGAATGGGCGGCGGGCCAGTACCAGCCGCGCTTCAGGCGCCAGCCGTCGACAATGTCGCCGACGAGATAAAGGGTTTCGAATTCGACGCTGCGGAGGAACGCCAGCAGGGCCTCCGCCTGGCACCCGCGGGTGCCGAGATGCACGTCAGATATCCACAGGGTCCGGAATTTTCGAGGCAGCCGCGCGACGTTCATGATCTGTGTGGCTCCTCGACTAGTGACACAAAATCTTGTCGCAATTCATGGCGCCGGATGATAGTCACGGTGAAAGTAAAGTCCCGTGAATTTTTGATGACATTTATCCACCGACTTATCCTCGATTGTGACAACGTCGAAGTGGAACTGAAATAAAACTGTCATGAACGATCTGTCCTTGCCGAATGCTTCCGTGTTGGCTTCGCTGAGCTTGCCGAAGACCGGCCGCCGCCTGCTGGTCCTGTTCAACCCGATGGCAGGCCGCCGCCATGGCGGACGTTTCCGCCACGTGCTGCATCTGCTGGCCGAGCAGGGCTGCCAGGTCACGGTGCAGACAACGACCGGTCCCGGTCACGCGCAGGGACTTGCGGCGAGCGCGCGGCGGGACGACTACGACGTGGTTGTCGCGGCGGGTGGCGACGGCACGATCAACGAAATCGTAAATGGGCTCACGGCGGATGCGCCGCCACTCGCGCTGATCCCGATGGGCACGGCCAATGTGCTGGCGCATGAGCTCGGCGTGCCGCTGCACGCCGCTGCGGTGGCGAAACTGATCGCGGAAGGCACGCCACGCTTCATCCGGCCGGGGCGCGTGAACGGCCGCGCCTTCCTCCAGATGGCAGGCTTCGGCATCGACGCCCATGTCGTCGCCAACGTGAATCGTCGCCTCAAGCGCCTGACGGGCAAGGGAGCCTATGTCTGGCAGTCGATGGTCGAGATGATGCGCTCGTCCTATGCACCCTTCGAGGTCGTGTGCGATGGCCGCGCAATAGAAGCCTATTCCGGCATCGTCTCACGGGGCCGCTTCTATGGTGGCCGCTTCGTTGCCGCGCGCGGCGCCGACAACACGCGCGACAGTTTCGAAGTCACGCTCTTCACCCGGCCGGGCCAGGCCTGGGCGGCGCTCTACAGCATGGCGCTGGTGACGGGCCAGTTCCACCGCTGCCCCGGCGTGCTGCAGCTTACCGCGGGCGTCATCGACGTGCATGCGCCGCATGGCCAGCCGGTCCAGGTTGATGGCGAACTTGCGGCGCCCATTCCGGCGCATTTCGAGCTTGCCGCGGAGCCGATTGCCGTGGTTGCCCCAGCCCGGGCCTAAGCTCGCTGGGCGGCGATCAGCCGCCCTCCAGACAGCTTTGATTTTTGCGCGCCCCGGTGCAGACTTGGACCTGCCAGGCTCCTGGCTGTTGCGCGCTGCCGCCGGGCGGCGAGCCCCCGTCTCAAGAAAGAGCACGATTCATGAAGGGTGCCATTGATATCGTCGTCAACCTCTCGACACCGAAGCAGAAAAAGGCCGGCCAGCTGCCGAGCGACGACAGCTTCCGCACCCAGGTGCGCCAGCCCGAAGAGGTGCGCAAGGGCGTGACGATCCCCGATTACATCAAGCGCATGGACCGCGCCGGCATCGAACGCTCGCTGCTGATTGCGGCGCGCTGCGGCGACCGCCGGATCAAGGGATCGACCTTCATCCCCTATGAAAGCGTCCATGAGGTCTGCGAGAAATATCCGACGCGCTTCTCGGGCCTGGCCGGTGTCGATCCGACCCGCGGCATGGAGCAATTGCGCGAGCTCGAATATGCGGTGAAGAAGCTTGGCTTCGTCGGCGCGCACCTGTATCCGCATTGGTTCGGTCTCGCGCCCGACGCGGCGCAGTATTATCCGATCTACGCCAAGTGCTGCGAACTCGGCATCCCGATCATGATGCAGGTCGGCCATAATCTGGTGTATCAGCGCGACCGCCGCCTGCCGTCGGTCGGCCGCCCCATCACGCTCGACCGCGTCGCGATCGACTTCCCCGACCTTGTCCTGATCGGCATCCACATCGGCATCCCCTGGACTGACGAGATGATCTCGATGGCGTGGAAGCACGAGAATGTCTTCATCGGTGGCGACGCCTATGCGCCGAAACACTGGCCCAAGCAGCTCATCCACTATGCGAACACCTATGGCCAGGACAAGTTCCTGTTCGGTACCGACTGGCCTGTGATCGACCCCGAGCGCGCCATGCGCGAGGTGGAGGAGCATAACTACCGGCCCGAGCCGAAGCAGAAAATCCTGCGCGACAACGCGATCAAGCTGTTCGGCCTGCCCAAGAGCGGCATCAAGGGCTGGAATCACAAGAACCCCTACGCAGATCTTTGAGAGGCTCCCATGGGACGGCCACATATCGAGTTCATCCAGGCGCAGGTGCTGCCCTGGAACAAGGGCGTGCCGGGCAACGCGCGCCCGGACGTTGAATACAAGGAGTTCAGCGCCGATCCCGACACGGCGGAGAGCAGCGCGCTGCAGCGCTTCCCCGCCGGCTGGTCGCGCAAGGAGGCTGAGTACCTGACGGTGGACGAGGAGTTCTATGTCCTCGACGGCGACCTCGAGATCAACGGCAACATCTATGGCGCCGACACCTTTGCCCACCTGCCCAAGGGCTTTCTGCGCAGGTCGGCGAGTTCGAAGAACGGCGCCGTTCTGCTCAGCTTCCTCGGCGGCAAGGTCGACGCGGTGAAAAGCGACAAGGCCGGCCCGGGCTATGATCCGGCGCGGCTGGTCGAACGCATCGACGTCGCCGAGGGCGATTGGAAGATGGACCTGAAGGCGATGGGGCTGGCTGAAATCTCCGGCACCTCGCGCAACCGGCTCCTGTTCCAGGACCCGGCCAATGGCGACATGACCTACCTGACCGGTTCGCCGCCGTTCAAATACGAGACCAAGACCGAACGCCACCCGGTGGTGCAGGAATTCTACCTGCTGAACGGCGAAGTCGCGGGCAACACCGGCCTGATGCAGGCCGGTGCCTATTGCTGGCGGCCGCCGCATGTCACGCACGGACCCTATGGCAACAAAAGCGGTGCGCTGTTCATTCTGCGCAGCGTGGGTGGGCCGCTTACCACCGAAGTCGATGCGGCGCCGGTAAAGTACACCTATGAGCCCGGCCACAACCCGATCCTGCCGCCGCATCTCGTCAAGCTGTCGAAGCCGCTGCAGCGCCGGCCGCGCTACTGACCGGATGATGGGAGCCAACCTCGCGGCGGCGCAATCCGCGCTCGCCGCCAACAGCTTTGCGTCGCGCGGCATGATCCTGTCGGACGGGATTCGTGCTGCGGCGGCGCGGACACCGTCCAAGGTTGCCGTGGTCGAGAGCGGCCGCAGCCTGACCTATCGTCAGCTCATCGAGCGCAATGATCGGGTGTCCAGCCTGGCGGCTGGCCTTGGCCTGCAGTTCGGCGAGCGCGTCGCGATCATGGCGCCCAACTGCATCGAATATGTCGAGCTGGTCTGCGGCCTGTCGGCCAATGGCCATCCGGTGGCCAAGATCGGGCCGGCGGCGGGCGGGCCGGAGATCAGCTTCATCCTCGAGCATTCCGACGCGAAGCTGCTGTTCGTCCACCGCACGCTGCTCGACAAGGTCATGGCGGTGGACCGCGCCGCGGTCAGGCAGGTCATCGTCATCGGCGGCGACTATGAAGACCTGCTCGCCCGCGCCAAGGCGATCGAGTCGACCGCGCCGGTGAACGAGCGGGACACCTTCTCGATTCCCTATACGTCCGGTTCCACCGGCAAGCCCAAGGGCGTGATGCTGTCGCACCGCGCGCGCATCCTGAACGCATTCGCCACGGCGGTGGAACATGGCTGCTATTCGCCGGACGACCGTGCGCTGGGCACCACGCCCATGTTCCATGGCGCCGGATTTCTCAACGTGATCACGCCGCTCTTTTTCGGCGGCTTCGTCGAGATTCTGCCGCGCTTCGACATCGAGCAGCTGCTTGGCAGCGTCGAGCGCCTGCGCGCGACGGTGGTGAACATGATTCCCACCCATTTTAGCGCCATGCTGGCGCTTGAAGAGAAGACCGGACGTCGCTTCGACCTGTCGAGCGTCAAGTGCGTCTTCTCCGGCACGGCGCCGCTGCCGCAGTCGATGAAGGCGCCGATCATCGAGCGCTTCGGCGAAGGCAAGCTCAACGAACGCTACGGCTCGACCGAGGCCGGCGTCGTTTCCTGCCTGCGTCCCTCGGACCAGCTGCGCAAGATCCAGTGCGTCGGCCTGCCCATGCCGCTGACGCATGTGAAGATCATCGACAAGGACGGCAACGAAACGGCGCCCAACACGGTGGGCGAGCTATGGTCGCGCTCGCCCTATATGTTCAACGGCTATTGGGATGCCCCGGAGACGACGGCGAAGAGCTTGCGCGATGGCTGGTTCTCGGCGGGCGACCTCGCCCGCGTCGACGAGGAAGGCTATGTCTATATCGTCGATCGCAAGAACGACATGATCATCTCGGGCGGTGAGAACATCTATCCGCGCGAGGTGGAAGAGGTCTTGCTGACGCATCCGGCCGTCGCCGAATGCGCCGTTGTCGGCCTGCCGCACGAATACTGGGGCGAGGCCGTCGCCGCCTTCGTGGCACTCAAGCCGGGCCGCCATGCGAGCGACAAGGATCTCGTCGATCACTGCGCCGCTGTGCTGACCCGGTTCAAGCTGCCCAAGACGGTACAATTTGTCGACAGACTGCCGCGCAACAGCATGGGCAAGATCCTGCGCCGTGACCTGCGCACCGTGAAATAACTCAGAGAGCCGAGGCCCCATGTCGCCGCCGATTACCCGCCATTTCGTCACCGTCGGCAACCGTCGCGTCCATTACCGGCGGGCAGGCGAGGGGCCGCCGATCGTGCTGCTGCACGCCTCGCCCGTGTCGAGCGAGGTGTATGAGCTGCAGATCGGCCTCTACGCCAAGCACTTCACCGCCATTGCGCTCGACACCCCGGGCTATGGGCTGTCCGATCCGCTCGACCATCCGAAACCGGAGATCGAGGATTTCGCCGACGCGGTGGCGGAGACGCTGGATGCCCTGGGCATCCAGCACTGCGCGACCTATGGCCGTCACACCGGCGGCTCCATCGCGGTAGAATTCGCCCATCGCCACCCCGACCGCTGCGCGCTGGCGCTGACAGACGGCTATCCCGTCTTTTCCGAGAAGGTGCGCGACGAGTATCTCGAGAAGTACCTGGCCCCGATCACGCCGGAATGGGACGGCACGCACCTGCTCTGGCTGTGGTTCCGCTATCGCGAGCAGCACGTCTTCTGGCCCTGGTACAAGCATTTCGGCGCCAACCGCGCCGACCAGGACGTGCCCGACAACAATTTCCTCCACCGCGGCGTGAAGGAAATGCTGATGGCCGGCAACGGCTACAAGGTCGCCTATTCGGCGGCCTTCCGGCACAAGGCGCTCGACCTGATCCCGAACCTGAAAGTGCCGGTGTGCTTCGCGGCGCGTCCCGGGGATTCCGTCTTCAAGTCGCTGGCCCTGCTGCCCAAGGGCGTGTGGGCGCCCGAGATACCGCGCGAGAAGACGGAAGCGACGCTCGCCGAACTGGAAATCTTCAAGAAGCACCCGGCCCGCGCGCCGGCGCCACCGCCGCCGGCGGTGAAGCCGCTGCCTGGCCGCCTGACGACCGACTACATCCCCTTCGGCGACACGCAGCTCTTCGTGCGCCACAGCGACGACCTGAAGGGCGCGAAGACGCCGGTCCTCTTCATTCCGCCGCTGCCGGGTTCGGGCAAGCTGCTCGAGCCGCTGATGCAGGAACTCGCAGCCAAGGGCTGGCCGGTCATCGCCATCGACCCGCCCGGCCATGGCGATTCCGGCAATGCGCGGGCCGGGGAGCACACGATGCCCGGCTATGCCCGCGCCATCGCGGTGGCGGCGGACACGCTCGGCCTCAAGCGCGCCCATGTCTATGGCCGCAATGTCGGCGCGCTGGTGGCCATCGCGCTCGCGGGCCTCCGCCCCGACCTCGTTGCCAGCGTCGCGCTCGACGGCCCGCTCTGCTTCACCGACAGCGAACGCGCCCGTCTCGGCCCGCGCTGGGCGCCGCCCGCCGATCCGGTGTGGGATGGCCACCATGCGACGCTGATCTGGCACATAACCCGCGACCAGCAACTTTTCTTCCCCTGGTTCGAAAAGACGCTCGCCGCCAGCCGCTTCGTCGAACCGCAGGTCGATGCCGAGGCGCTGCATGTCCAGGTGGTTGAAATGCTCAAGCATCCGGAAAGCTTCGCGCCCGCCTGGAACGCGGCCTTTGCCTGGCCGCAGCGCAAGGCGCTTGCCGACCTCAAGGCGCCAGCCGCCCTGTTCGCGGCAAAGAGCGATCCCTTCGCACCCTGCCTCGATGCGGCGGCAAAGCTGCTGCCGGGCGTCACGCCCGTCGTGCTGCCCGAGCCGCCCGGCACCGCCGCCGCAGCGCTCGACGCCTTCCTGAACGCCCAGCCCTGAGGACCGCCATGAGCCACGCCGCCTTCGCCGCAATCCTCGGCGCCGATCATGTGGTGGCGGACGAGACCGAACGACGCCTTTACGCCCAGGACGTCATGCAATGGCCCGGCGCGCCGGTGCCGGAGCTGGTGGTGAAGCCGGGCTCGGCGGCCGAGGTCGTCCAGGTGCTGCAGCGGGCCGCGCAGCTCGGCATGGCGGTGGCGCCGCGCGGCGGCGGCATGTCCTACACCAAGGGCTATGTGCCGGAGAAGGCGGGCACGGTGATGCTCGATCTCGCCCGCCTCAACCAGATTGTCGAGATCAACACGCGCGACCTCTATGTCGTGCTCGAACCGGCCGTTACCTGGCAGCAACTGTCGGAGGCGCTGAAGGGCACGGGCCTGCGTCCCACCATCACCGGGCCGATTTCCGGTGCAGTCTCCACAGTTGGCGGCGCGCTGTCGCAGAATCTGCCGGGCAGCATGGATGGCGTTCTCGGGCTGGAGCTCGTGCTGGCCGACGGCACGCGGGTGCACACCGGCTCCTGGGCGATCACCCGGGCGAAATCACCTTTCTTCCGGACCTATGGACCCGACCTTACCGGCCTGTTCCTTGGCGATACCGGCGCCTATGCGGTGAAGACCGGCGCCGTGCTGCGGCTTGAACATGTGCCCGAAGGCGTCGCCTTCGCCTCCTTCGCCTTCGACCGCATGATCGACATTGCCGGCGCGATGGCCGAGGTGGCGCATCACGGCCTTGCCGCCAAGAGCTTCGGCATGGATCCGCTGAAGAACCGCACCGCCACCAAGGTCGACATGGCCGAAGGCGCACGCACGCTGGTCGATGTCGCACGCTCGGGCAAATCGCTGGTGCAGGGCATCCGGGACGCGGCGCGCATCGCCGCCGCCGGGCGCAATGCCTTCGATGACGTGAAGTGGTCGCTGCACCTCACCTTCGAAGGCTTCGACCAGCACACGGCTGATGCCAAGAAGGCAGCGGCGCAGCGCATCTGCACGGGCAAGGGCGGGCGCGAGATCGAGCCGTCAATTCCGGTCGCGATGCGTGCCAAGCCCTATTCGATCCGCGGCTTCCTGGGTCTTGAGGGCGAGCGCTGGGTGCCGGTGCACGGGGTTTTCGCCAACTCGCGCGTCGACCAGGTCATCCCCAGAGTGGAGGCCTTCTTCGCCGAACGCGGGGCGGCGCTGGAAGCCGCCGACATCCGTCATTCCTTCCTGCTCTCGATCAACGGCCCGCAATGGCTGGTCGAGCCGATGTTCTACTGGTTTGACGAGGTGACGCCGCTGCACAAGCGCCACCTGTCGCCGAAGAACGCCGAACGCTTCGGCGCCATCCCCGCCAACCCGAACGCCCGCGACCTGGTGCTGAAGACGCGCACCGACCTGCGCGACCTCTTCTTCGACCTGGGTGCGGTGACGGCTCAGGTGGGCAAGTATTACAACCTGCCCGGCGCGCTGGAGCCCGAGACCTATGCGCTGCTCACGCGCATCAAGGACCTGCTCGACCCGGATCGCCGGCTCAACCCGGGCAATCTGGGCTGGCGGTAGGCGCCCCACGCACGAAGCACCGGCCGGGCGGAACCTGCTCTGGCGGCTGGCGCGCCGGCCGGCGGTCATCCGTGCAGGTCCGCCGCCATCCGGCTGCCGATCCGGGTGAACAGGAAGGGCAGGAGCCCGTGGGCCAGACTGGCGAGCCCGGCCAGGACCAGGCGCCCGCCGAAGCGGCCAGCCAGCGCCAGGTGCTCGGGATAGCTCTCGCCCTGCTGGCGTCGCATCCAGAAGCTGGAGCAGGGTGGCTATATCCGCGCCCGCGTCACCCTGCTCGACCCGGACAGGAGGAATGTCGGCGTCACCGTCTTCGTCGCGGTGCGCACCAGCCAGCACAGCCTGGACTGGCTGGAGAAGTTCGCTGGCACTTTAAAGAAATTCCAGAAGTTATTGAATTTTATAGAATGTATAGCGACGTTGATTGCCTGCTCCGCGTCGTAGTGCCGGACATTGCCGCCTATGACGCGGTCTACAAGCGGCTGATTCAGCGGGTCGAGCTGGCCGATGTCAGTTCCTCTTTCGCTATGGAGCGGATCAAGTACACGACCGCCCTGCCGGTGAACTACGCCTGAGGCTCGTGCCGCAAAACAGGACTCGGGAATCCGGGGCAGGCGGGTATCATTCCGGCAACTCAGATCCCATCGTGGAGACGGCACACATGAGTTCGGTCGAGGAACTGGTCCGCATCGAGGCGCCCAAGGTAAAGATGGCGCCGGAAGAACTCCCCCCGGCCGCGCGCGACCGGCTCAAGGTCCTGCTACGCCGCATGATGCAGGCGGAAACCAACAAGCAGCAGGTCAAGGAACCCTTCGTCCATTTCCCCACCCCGGAGGAGAACAAGGAGGCGGCGCGCGAGCGCGGGCTGCAAGGCCGGCGGATCGAGGAAATGGCCCGCATCTACGACAGTCTGGGCGGCGACTCCAACACAGAAATATCCAAAGGCCTCAAGACCTTGGATGGTCTTCCTGACAGGCAGGCGATGTTCCGCACCGAGATTGGCGACTGGGACGATTGCCTCGTCTTCCGCTACCTGCGCGACCGCGCCCAGGCCAGCTGGGCGATCGGCTATATCGGCACCGACTACGTGCCCTTCGCGGTCACGGTCTCCCGGCTCTACATGCACACCGCGCTTGGCACCCAGCGCCCGGTCGAATATTGCCGCTGGACCACGCACCAGATCGACCGCATGGCCGAACGGGTGAAGGCCGGCGAGGCGGGCGTCATGCAGGCGGCCCTGAACAAGTGGTATCCGCTCGCGCTGGCCCTGATCGCGACCGAGCCGGGCGAGGCGGAGGAGATCGCCTCCGGCGTCCGCGGCCGCAAGGCGATTGTCGGCGAGAAGGTCTTTGTGGAGACCGTGACACGGGAAATGGCCGCTCTTGGCCTGACCATCCCGGACTCGCCCAAGCGCTTCGCCGGGCAGCAGATCGACCGGATTTATCTCAGTGGAAAAGAAGACTTGCCAAAGGCTTATAGGGATAAGCTCAGCAAACTTCTGAAGATGCATCTGTCGTCCGAGTACACCACGACCTACCTCGAGGCGCTCGATCCGCCGACCGCCGAGGACATCGCCGAATGGTCCCACACGGTCCAGGAGGAAGGCGAGCATGGCGAGGGCATGGTCGACCTATTGCGCGACATGGGCGAAGACCCGCAGGCCGTGATCGACGACATGCGGTACGGGGAAGGCAAGTACCTGCTCGACTTCTTCAAGGTCGAGATCGAGTCCTGGGACGAGATCGGCATCATGCGCTGGCTGTCGGAACGGGCGGCGGGCTACCAGTCGCTAGCCTCGCTCGGCTCCAACTACATCCCCTATGCCATCTGGTCGGCGCGCAATTACATGGACGAGGGCATGGCCCATGCCGGCATCGGCAAGGTGATCGCCCAGCGCGGCATCGACGAGGGCCGGGCCAAGGAGATCCAGCGCCTGTTCGACAAGCGCTACCCCCTGGTGCTCGACTATTTCGGGTCGGAGAAGCCGTCGAACGAGTTCATCGACCTCGGCATCAAGGTGCGCAGCAACAAGGAGCTGCGCCGCCGCTGGATGCTCGACCAGATCCGCGACTGCAAGGAACTGGGCGTTCACATGCCGCAAGACCCGTTCCAGGGCCTGCGCCAGCATTACTGAGGGGCTGACAACCAGGGCCTGAGGGGCGAGGCTGGCGGCGATGCAGCCGGGAATCCACACCGCCATCGACGTCGCCACCTTCGTCCGCCGCGCGGCCGACGCCTGGCCCACCCGCGTCGCGCTCGCCTGGGAAGACGGCAGCCGCACCTATGCGGCGCTGATGGGCCGGGTCGATGCGCTGGCGGCTGCCTTTGCGGCGCGCGGGGTCGGCGCGGGCGACCGCGTTGCCTTCGCCCTGGTCAACGGCCCCGCCTTTGTCGAGACCTATCTCGCCACCCAGTCGCTCGGCGCCATCGCCGTGCCGATGAACCCGCGCCAGACCGCGCGGGAATTTTCCTGGGTGCTCGGCAACGCCGAACCGAAGCTCACGGTAGGCGATGCCGTGTCGGCCCCGGTGCTGCGCACGCTTTTGGATGCACCGGGCCCGGTGATCGACGGAGCGGAGGGGACTTGGCCGGGTGCCGAGCCGCTGGCCGGCCTGATCGCGGCAGGCGAGGGGCGTCGCGCGCCCGACGTCGCCATCGCCGCCACCGCGCCGGCGGTCATCCTCTACACCTCGGGCACCACCGGCCAGCCCAAGGGCGTCGTGCGCAGCCAGCACGCGCTCTGCATGATCATCGCGCTGCGCCAGGCGGTGATGAATATCGGCCCCGACACCGTGCTGCTGGCGACGACACCGATGTTCCACGCCGCCGGCCATGAATTCATGCTGCTGCAGACGCTCGCGGCAGGCGGGCGCGTGGTGACGCGGAAAAGCTTCGATGCCGATTCGCTGGTCGATCTTGCCACCCGCGAAGGGGTCACCCACGCCTTCTTCGTGCCGACGATGGCCGTACACCTGACCGAAGCGCTGAAGCGGCGCGGTGGCGGCTGGCCGTCGCTGAAGCTCTGGGTTTCCGCCGCCTCGCCGCTGCTCGACCCGATCCGCGACGCGATCCTGTCCGTCGTGCCCGATGCCGAACTGTGGAACTGCTACGGCCTGACCGAAGGCGGCACGCTCGCCTATACGCGCCATGCCGACATTCGCCGCAAGCCTGGCGTCTGTGTCGGCAAGGCCGCGCCGGCGATGGCGCTGCGCGTGATCGACGGCGCGGGGCACGATGTGGCGGCGGGAACGGTCGGCGAGATCGTCTGCCGTTCGCCCGAATCCATGCTCGGCTACTGGCGCGATCCCGGCAAGACGGCGGTGACGCTGAAGGACGGCTGGGTCCATTCTGGCGATCTTGGCTTCTTCGACGGCGAGGGCTATCTGCATCTCGTCGGACGGCTTAAGGATATGATCATTTCCGGCGGCGAGAACGTCTATGCCGCCGAGGTCGAAAGCTACCTGCTCTCCAGTGGCCGCCTGGCAGATGTCGCCATCATCGGCGTGCCGCACCCGGTGTGGGGCGAGGCGGTGGTTGCCGTCGGCGTGGCGAAGGGCGCGGCGGATTTGCTCGAACAGGAGATCGAGTCATTCGCGCGCGCCGGCCTCGCGCCGCACAAGCGGCCGAAGCGCCTGGTGCTGCGGCCCGAGTTACCCAAGAACGGCATGGGCAAGGTGCAGAAGGACCGCCTGCGCCAGGAACTGGCCGATCTGTTTGCGGCGGGCGCCGCCTGATGGCCGTGGCCCGTCCACTTGTAAAGACAGGCCCGGCTTCTCTGCGTGTGTCCGTAGATCTCATTCCGCCACCGGCGAAAGCCTGGCTGCTGCTGACCAAGGCGTCGCACATCGCGGTGTGGTGGAGCGAGCATGTGACGCTCGCGCCGCAGGTCGATGGCCGCCTGCGCGTCCTGCACCGCGCCGGCGGGAAATTCGCGCTCACTGTTGGCCGCGTCACGGTTTTCGATCCGCCGTCGATTCTGGAGATGACCTGGGCGGAAGACACTTGGCCGGGCGACACGCGGCTCGCCATTTATCTCGGCGGCGGCGGCAGCGGCACCTCGCTGGTCCTGACCCACACGGGATGGGATGCGTTGCCGGCGGCGGCCCGCGCGCCGCTGATCGCGTCCTATGCAGAAGGCTGGGGCGAGAAGTTCGGCCTGCTGGCCGCTTATGCCGTAGACGCGTGATCGTTCGGCGCCCGGGACGATCTAGCCGCCCATCGCCTTCTTGCGCAGCTCCTCGGGGAAGGGGCGCATCGCGCAGGTCGCGGTTGCGGTGGCGACCAGATTGCCCGCTGGATCGCGCAGGTTGCCCTCTAGGAAGGCGATCGAACGGCCCATCTTCACGACGCGGCCTTCGCCGCTCAGCGTGCCCTGGCGCGCGCCGCTGAGGTAGCAGGTCTTCATCTCCAGCGTCGGCGCCACCTGGGTCATGCCGGAATGGGCAAGGGCGGCGACGGCCATGACCTCGTCCAGCATCGCGCTCAGCAAGCCGCCCTGGACCACGCCCAGGCTGTTGCAGAACTCCGCCTTGGCCTCGAAGGTCATGGTGACCACGCCGGCCGCCGCGTCGATCGACTGAAACTGCGCGCCGAACAGGCGGCGGGTGTTCGAACCCATGTTCTGGAACATGCGGGCGATGGTGTCGTTATCGGGGCGGTCGGCCATGCCAGGCGCCGCCTCCTTTCGCGGCGCCGCCAGTCTAGCGGCGGGCTGTCGCCAGGCCAGCGGAAAAATCCCGGCGCATCAAAGAATTGCAGGGCGGCGCGGAAGGTGCTGCGATAGGCTGAGTAGGGGAGTGCAAGCGTATGTCTCTGGACATCTTCCGGTTCGACCGGGTCCGCGTGCTGCTGTCCGAACCGACGCCGATCTTCTACGGCGCCGTGCGCTCGGTGCTGCATGGCATGGGCTTCCGCACCTTCCAGAATTTCGAAACCATCGCGGGGCTGCGCGAGGAATTCAACGCCACCTCCTTTGACCTCTGGGTCACCAACGCCGCCTTGCCAGACGGTGAGGTGTTCGACCTGGTCAACGACGTGCGCCATGGCCGCGTCGGGCGCGACGTCTTCATCCCGGTCATCGTGCAAAGCCTGAACGTTACCCAGGCGCTGGCGAGGAAGACGCTCGATTGCGGCGCCGACCTGCTGTGGCGCCTGCCGGTCACCGGCGGGCAGATCAGCGATGGCATCGACAACCTGCTGCACCGCCGCCGCCCCTTTGTCGTCACCGCCGACTATATCGGCCCCGACCGCCGCGCCAGCGCGCGCAGCGAAGGGATGCAGATCCCGCAGGTGCCGGTGCCCAATCCCATGCGCGCCAAGGCGCATCCAGAAGGATTCAAGGTCGATCCGGCCGAGGCGATGCGGCAGATCCATCAGCAGAAGGTTGAGCGCGTCGTCTATCAGATCGGCTGGCTGATGGACCGCATCGGTCCGGCGCTCACCACCGACATCGAGAATGCCGAGGCGCGCAAGATGCTCGACAGGATCGTCCTGATGGCGACCGAACTCGTGCGCCGCGTGTCCGCGACGCACTTCCGGGAACGCAGCGACCTGTGCAAGGGGTTGCTGCAGCAGGCGCGCAAGGCAGTAGAAGAGAAGGATCCGCAGCACATCGACCTGCTCGCCCATCTTGTCCAGGCCGAACGCCGCGCCTTCGGGGTCGACACAGGCACCGCGCCGGTGGCGGCGGCGCGCTAGATTATTTTGTCAGAACCGCCCGGCGGCGCGGGCGCTGTCGGCGGTGTGGAACACAAGCGTGACGCGGCGGTTCTTCGCGCGGTCGTCCGCCGTAGCATTGGGCGCCCGGGGCCGCGTGTCGGCATAGCCCACCGACCGTATGTTCTTGCCTTCGAGCCCTTGCGCGATCATGCGCCGGACCACGGCATTGGCGCGGTTCGACGACAGTTCCCAGTTTGACGGAATGCGCTCGGTGGCGATCCGTGTCGAGTCCGTGTGGCCCTCGACCGTGACGGAGCGGTCGTCGCGGGCGAAGATGCGGCCCACCGCAAGATTCAGCGCCAGCTTGTCGATGATCAGGACGCCCGCCGGCGACAATTCGAATTCGCCGGGCCGGAATAGCAGGGAGTCGCTGATTTCGAGGATGACCGCGTCGTCGGTCACGGCGACGTCCACGGCCCCGCTGGTCAGCTGCTGGCTCTCGAAGGAACCGCGCAACGATCCGGCAAGGGCGGTGTTCTCGTTGCGCCGTTGGGCGCTGGCGGCCGCTGGCGTCGCCGGTGGACTGGACGGAGCGAATATTTCGCCGGCAGCGGTCCGGTTCTCGGACTTTTCCCCCATGACCTTGGAGGCGTTCGAGAAGTCGGCGAAAAGCATCATCATGACAAAGAACACGAGCAGCAGCGTGATCATGTCCATGAAGGTGGTCATCCACTCTTCGGCCTCTTCGACCGGGTCGATTTCCTCCACCTCACGGAAACGCCGCCGCGACAGGGCCGGGATCTCGGCCTCGAGGGCGTCGCTTTGCGGTGTGTCGTTGGCCATGACTAGCGCGGTGCCTTCTTGTCGGAGCCGGCCGCCTGGTCGCTGATCTCGTCCTTGCGCTCGGTCGTGAAGGTTTCCAGTGTCTCCTCAATGACGCCGGGCGACCGCTTCTGGCGCAGCAGGATGACGCCCTGCATGATCGTGTTCATCAGCGCGATGCGTTGCAGCGTGCGCTGCTCGAACTTCATCGCGATCGGCTTGAACAGCAGATTGGCGAAGATGACGCCATAAAGCGTGGTGATCATGGCGAGTGCCATGTTGGCGCCGA
>CANJEJ010000066.1 GCA_947473325.1 Alphaproteobacteria bacterium
GGCACGCCCAAGATCATCATGGCGGGCGATATCCTGACCCAGGGCGGCAATGCGGTCGGCACCGGCACCGCCGGCACCGGCGCGACCATCACGCTGACCGGCCCAGTCGAGCTGACAGGCACGCGCACCTGGAACTCGAGCGGCGGCACCGGCAGCGCGGCGGGCACGGGCGGCCTGATCTCGACCACCAGCACCATCGATTCGAACGGCACGGCGCGGGCGCTCACCATCACCGCGGGCACCGGCAACATCGACATCGCCGGCGCGGTCGGCCAGACCAGTGGTCTGTCCACGCTGACCGTCGGCGCGGCCAACCTCGCCAAATTCAACAACGCGCTGACCGCGACAACCTATGCCCTGACGGCCGGCACGGTGCGCTTCAACGGCGATGTCACCGCCACGACCGACGACGTGGTGATCACCGGCAATCTCGAACTCTCCGGCGGTGACCGCACCATCACAACCGGCCTGCTGACGAATGACAACTTCTCGGTGACGGGCACGACGACGGCGTTCGGTGGCACGCCCCTTGGCCTGACGGTCAACGCCGGCACCGGCAACGCCACCTTCGGCGTCGTCGGCGCCGACAACAGCATCGCGCGCCTGAGCACGACCGCGGCAACCACCACACTCAACGGCAACATCACCACGGCCGATGTCACCAACAACAATGTATCGATCACGGGCGCGGTCACGCTCGGGAATTCGCTCACGATTGACACCGACCAGGCCACGAACAAGGGCAGCGTCGGCATCAGCGGCACCACCACGGGCACCGGGCGCAACCTGACGATCAACGCCGGCGCCGTGAACACCGGCGCGCTGACCCTCACCGGTGGCGGCAGTCAGGCCGGCGGATCTCTGAACGTAACCGGCAGCACGATCACCACCGGCGCCATCATCACGTCGGGCGGCACGGCCGCATCGGCCACAGCGGGCCAGACTGCCGGCAACATCACGATCGCCGGCACGGGCGCGATCAGCACCGCCGCCCTGACGGCGTCGGGCAGCAATTCGGGCAGCACGTCCGGCGCCGTTGGCGGCAATGCCGGCACAATTTCCGTCACCTCCGACCAGAGCGTCTCCATCAGCGGCGCGGTGATCGCGAGCGGCGGCAACGGCAACGCCGCCGGTAGTGGTGGCCAGGCCGGAACGATCGACATCGAAGGCAGCACCGTCGCTGTCGCCGCCCTGACCGCTTCGGGCGGCAACGCTGGCGCGAGCGGCGCGTTGGGTGGGAACGGGGGCACGGTCACCGTGACCGCCGACGGATCGACGCCGACCCTGACCCTCAACGGCGACATCACTGCGGCGGGCGGCACGGCCGCCGGCGGCACCGCAGGCAACGGCGGCAGCGTGACCCTGAACGGAGCGATCGGCCTTGCCGCCAACCGCCTGATCTCGGTCGGGACAGCCAGCGGCGGCTCCATCCTGCTCGACGGCACCGTGGACTCGCTGACAGCCGCACGCACGCTGGGACTGACCGCGGGAACCGGGACGATCAGCGTGACCGGCGGCCTGGGCGACAACCTGGCCCTCAGCACCGTGACGGTGACCTCCGCTGGCAGCGCCACCTTCGCGCGTTCAACCGCCACTACCTATAGCCTGACCGCCGGCACCACGCGTTTCAACGGCGACGTCACGGCAACGACGAGCGACGTGGCGATTACCGGCAACCTTGTGCTCGGCAACGGCAACCGCACTATCACGACCGGCCTCGGCACCGGCGACGACTTTTCGGTCAGTGGCACGACGACAGCCGCAGGCGGGCCTTCCTCCCTGACCGTCAACGCCGGCGCCGGCAGCGCCACCTTCACCGGTGCGGTCGGCGCCGACAATTCGATCGCCGCCCTGTCCTCCACCGCGGTGACGACAACCTTTGGCGGCAATGTGACGACCGCCGATGTGGCCAACAACAACGTCTCGGTCAGTGGCGCGCTGACGCTGGGTGGCAATGTCGTCATCGACACGTCACAGGCAACGAACAAGGGCACGGTCACCATCACCGGTACCACCACCGGCACCGGCCGCAACCTGACGGTGGACGCGGGCACCATCTCGACCGGCAACCTCACCCTGACAGGCGGCGCAGGCCAGACCGGCGGTTCGCTCAGCCTGACCGGCACCAGCATCACCGCCGGCGCCGTCAACACGGCAGGCGGCAGCGCCGGCGCGGCCATGGCCGGACAGAACGGCGGCAACGTGAGCGTCAACGCAACCGGCGCCGTCAGCATCGGTGCCATCACCGCCAGCGGCAGTAGCGCCGGCGCGACCTCGGGCGCCACGGGCGGCACCGGCGGCAACATCGCCATCGCATCGACCCAGGGCGTGACGCTCACCGGGACGGCCACCACTTCGGGCGGTGCGGGTAATGCCAATACCGGCGGCGCGGCCGGCACCATCACGCTGGATGGCAGCAGCCTCAACGTCGCCGCGCTGACGGCCACGGGCGGCGCCGCGGGCGTCGGCGGCTTTGCCGGCGGTGCGGCGGGTGCCATCGACCTGAGCGTGCCGGGTGCCGTCACGGCGACGGGCGCGCTGACATCGCGCGGCGGCGCGGGCAGCGACACCGCAGCCGGCGGCACTGCGGGCAGCATCCTCGTCACGGGCAGCACGCTCAATCTGGCCGCGCTCAACACCCAGGGCCAAGCCAACGGCGCCGGTGGCACCGTCACGGTGACCGGCACCGGACCGGTGACCGTCAGCGGTGCCGTCACGACAAACGGCGGCACGGCCATCACCGGAACCGATGGCCGCAACGGCGGCGCGGTCGCGATCAACGGAGCCGGTGCCATTTCCGTTGCGGCAGTCACCACTTCCGGCGCCGCTGGCGTCGGCACAACCCAGAACGGCGGGAACGCAGGTGCCATCGGCCTCGGCGCGACGGGCACGGGCGCCGCCGTGACCCTGGGCGGCGATCTGACCGCCGCAGGCGGCGCCGCCACCGGCAGCGGCACGACCGGCCAGGGCGCCAACATCACGCTGACGGGCCCCATCCTGCTTGGCGGCACCAACGTGGCCCTCACCACCGGTACAGCCGGTGCCGGCGCCGTGAACATCGCCGGCACGATCAACTCGGCCAGCACGGCGCGCAGCCTGACGGTCAACGGCGGCCTCGCCGACGTGAGCCTGACCGGCGGGATTGGCGCGACCAACGCGCTGGCCGCCCTGACCATCAGCGGCAATGACGTCACGCTCGGCGCCATCGGTACCACAGGCAGCGTGGGCATCACCGGCGCCACCAGCGTCACTGCCGTGGACAATGGCGGCGACACGGGCTCGATCCAGCTCAACGACACCGTGCACACCGCGGGCAGCCAGGCATTCACGGGTGCGGGCAGCCTGACGGCGGCAGGTTCGCTGCTCGCCGACAACGCCAACATCACGATCGACACCCCGCTGGTGCTGACCGGTGCCGCAACGCTGCGGTCTGGCACCGGCACCATCCAGCTCAACAACACCGTGGCCGCAGGCAGCAATGCGCTGACCCTGGAAGGCAACGAGATCAACCTCACCGGCGCCCTGACCGGCAGCGCCGGACTGGCCCTGCGCGGCGGCGCGGTCGGCACGACCGTCGACGTCGGCGCGGCCGACAACGCAACGGCCAGCGAGCTTGACCTCACCGCGGCCGAACTGGCGCTTGTCTCCGGCTTCTCCTCAGTCACCATCGGCCGCAGCGACTCGACGGCCAATGTCACGATGCGCGCCGGCGCCGTGCCCGACGCGACCACCGTCACCACGGGCGCCACCATCATTGTTGCCGGCGCCGTCACCGCCCCAGGTGCCCTTACCCTGACCGCTCCCAACCTGTCGCTCGGTGCGAACATCACCACGGGCGGTGCGCTCACCCTGAACGGCAACAGCACACTGACCCAGGGCAACACGGTCAACCTGACGACGTCCGGCCCGCTGGCGATCAACGGCAACATCGGCGCCACAGTAGGCGGCGCGAGCGAGACCCTGAACATCGACACCGGCTCGCTCGGACTCACCATCACCGGGACCATCGGGGCAACGGGCAACGTGGTCGGCGCGCTCAACATCGTTCGCGCCGGCGTCACCCAGTTCGGCAACGCGGTGCGGACCGGCGCCATCGGGCTGGTACAGACCGCCGGCACGACCTTCGCGGGCCTGGTCGCCAACACGGGGGCGCTGACGATCGGCAGCCAGGCCGGCAATGTTGCCTTCAACGACGGCGTCACGACCGGCACGATGACGGCGAGCACAACGGGCCAGGTCAGCTTCGGCAATGACGCTGCCGACACGAGCAGCATCGCGAGCGGCGGCTACAGCCCGGCGGGCGCCACCGGCCTGGCCGGGTCCCTGACCATCGGCGGCAACGGCAACCTTGCCGCCCTGCAGCTTCTCGCCAACAGCACCCTCGCGACGTCGGGCAACGGCGCGCTGAGCATTGGCAGCATCCAGGGCGCAGCGCGCAACCTGACGCTGAACAGCGGCAGCGGCGCCATCAGCGTCTCCGGCCCGGTCGGCAGCAGCAGCCCGCTCGGCGCGCTGACCATCGCCAATGCCGGCGTAACGCTGTTCAACGGCACGGTGCAGACCAGTGCGCTGACGGTGACGCAGAGCGATGGCACCCAGTTCAATGGCGCCGTGACCAGCAGTGGCGCCACCACGATCGGTGCAGGCGCAGGCGCTGTCACCTTCGCCGACGGCATCACCGCCGGCACGCTGGCCAGCGCCACCACGGGGCTCGTCCGCTTCGGCACGGACGCGAACGACGTCAGCACCATCCAGTCCGGCGGCTATGCTCCGACCGGATCCACCGCACTCGCCGGCTCGCTCACCGTCGGCGGCGACATCACTTTTGGTGCTGTCGACCTCCTGGCCAACGCGACGATCTCGACCGAACCGTCTAACGGCCGCATCATCTTCAACGGCATCCTCGACGGCACCACCGAATCCCTCACCCTGCGTGCCGGCAGCGGCGCGATCAGCGAAGGCGTGGCCAACAGCGTGAAAGTCGCGAGCCTCGCCGTGCGTGGCGGCAGCGCCAACCTGAGCGGCACGGTCGGCGGGTTGAGCGGTCCCGCTGCTGCGCCGCCGGTGACGCTGCTCACGCCGGTCACGGCGCCGAACGCCGCCTTCCTGTTCAATGGCTGCCTGATGGGTACGCCGTCCTGCACGGTCGCGCCGGTCGCCCCGGTCACCCCGACCCCGCCGGTCGATCCGGCGCCGCCCGCGGACCCCACGCCGCCCGCCGACCCGGCGCCCGCCGCCAACCCGACCACGACGCCGGTCGTTGAACGCGCCATCACCATGGCGCGCGGCGTGATCACCGCCATCGGCAACCTGCCGGCCCCCCGCGTCAGCGCCGGCCGCGCGCCGGGCGATATCGCCACCGGCAACCTGAACGACGGCAGCAACACGCTGCTCAACATCTTCGCCCAGCCCTTCCCGCTTGGTCGCGTGGTGCTGCCGAGCAGCGGCGGCAATGCGCGGCCCGATGGTGGCGCCGCCGGCGCCGCAGCGGCGTCAGGCAGCAGCAACCAGGGCCCGGCCGCCTCGAGCGAACCGATCGTCGACTTCATGCAGAATTTCTGGGCCTGGCGGCGCAGCAACTGACGCCCGATCTTCACCGTCCGGTGAAGACATTCGCCCATTTTTCCGCTTCCCCTTCCTGATGTCCGTACCTCGCTGGCGGCCCGCCAGGCCGCAAGCTATCGTCGGGCAGTCATTTCCCGAGGGTGCATCGCGCAGCCAGGCCCTGGTCTCCAAGCAGGTCGATCTCGACGTCGGCCCGTCCTTCGACCTGCTCGAGCAGATCGAGAAGGCCGGCGGCAAGCTCTTCATCTATCCGGCACCGTGCACGCTGGGGCTTTCCATCGTGTCGGTGCGCAACACGCAGCCGGTGCCCGACCCCTGGGGCGACGTGCGCGTGCGGCAGGCCGCCACCTACGCCGTCAACAAGCAGACGCTGGTGGAAGCGGCGCTGAAGGAATTCTATCCGGCGAAGCGCCAGGCGATGTTCCGCGAATTGCTGGCGATCAACGGGAAGAACGCACCGATCATCTTCCTTACCGAGGGCATTGAGGTGATCGGCTATGCCGGCCGCATCAAGAACTTCAAGGCCGTCAACCTTGTGGTGAACTACCACACGATGGAACTGAACAGGTAGGTGCGTGCCCGGCTTCCGGGCGCGCCCGACGGTGCGCCTTGAAGCCGGGCTTTTCCGCTATACTTCCGCCCTGTGTTCTAAGGGATGGCGGTCATGGAAAAGGCGATCTTCGCGGGCGGATGCTTCTGGTGCACGGAAGCGGTGTTCAAGGCGGTGCGCGGCGTGAAGGCCGTGCGCTCGGGCTACCTCAACGGCCAGGTGCCGAGCCCGACCTATGAGCAGGTCTGCTCGGGCCGTACCGGCCATGCCGAGGCGGTGGAAATCGACTTCGACCCCAAGGCCGTCACTTACGACACGCTGCTCGACATCTTCTTCGCGACGCATGACCCGACGACGCTGAACCGCCAGGGCAACGACATCGGCACGCAATACCGCTCCGGCGTCTACTTCCTGTCGCCGGAGCAGGAAGCCGCGGCGAAGGCGGCGATCCCGCGCGCGCAGAAGCTGTGGGACGATCCGATCGTCACCGAGGTGGCGAAGGCCGGCCCGTTCTACGTGGCCGAGAAATATCACCAGGATTACTTCGCCAACAATCCGTTCCAGCCTTATTGCCAGGTGATCGTGGCGCCGAAGGTGGCCAAGGCGCGCCAGAAATTCGCCCATCTTCTTGCCTGAGCGCCGGCATGCGCGTCAGGCTTTCTCGATCAGTTCCACCCATTCGCCCGACGGGCCGGTGAAGACCGCGCTGCGCCGGTTGTTGTAGATCGGTGCGTCGCGGCGCACGACCGGCCCGCGCCAGGGCAACGTCACGCGGTCAAGCGAATCGACCTCGAAGCCGAGCATGGCGATGCCGGGCGGCAGCTCGCCCGGCTTGATCGTGCGGTGCTTTGCCTCCTTCGGGAAGGCGTCGAGCTCGATGGCCGACTTTCCCGCCAGCCGGATCAGGCAGAGCTTGTGCTTGGTCTCGATCTCGAGGCCGAAGGCGACGTTGACGCCGGTGAGGCGCATCTCCTTGGCATCGGTCAGCGTGACGTCGAAATGCTGGCTGTAGAAGCTGCGCGTGCGCTCGAAATCGTCGCTACCGAGGATGACGATGAAAAGGTGATCGACGAAGGTGGTGGCGCGCGGGAGGTAGTCGGTCTCCGCCACGTCGTTGACCTGGGTTAGGTAGACGAACTCGTTGTTGTTGGTGCGCACCTGCATGGCGCGGATCGCGCCCGAGGGATAGAGGTTGCGCGGCATGCCGAGAATCTCGAAGGATGAGCCCTTCAGCTTCTCGGGCAGCGCGTCGACATCGGTGACGAGGATTTCCAGCGCGTTCCAGCCGAAGAAGCGGAACGGCGCGTAGCCGGCCGCCGCCACGCCTTCGACGAAGCGCAGGATGGCGCCCTTGCCCGAGGCGGACTGGATCGCGACCGCCTTGCGACCGGCCATCGCCGGCGCCCCCCAGGACTGCGCCAGTTCCGCCGAGATCGGCCCCGAGCCGACCGTCGTGTAGCCGAGATAGTCGCGATAGGGCTGCGCTGCCTTTTCCGGGTCGGCGGCCATCACCACCGCGTGGACGAAGGGGCCGATGGATGCCTTGTTCATGATCGCCGATCCTTGCTGCACAACGGACAGGCGAACTTAGCAAGACGGCCGGGCGGCGCAAGCCGCCCGTGCCGCCTGGCTCCGTTTCAGGTCGCGTTGAAGGCCGCCTTGTCCGGCCGCCCCTCGCCATGGACGCCGGGGTGGCGCTGGCGGGTCACTTCCTTCAGCTGCCGCTCGGCGGCATCGAAGGCGTCGCGGATCGCGACATAGGGATCGACATGGGCGTCCTTGTCGGCCGGGTCGCGGCCGACGATGATCTCCTTGCCGGGCACGGTGAGATCGACTCGACAGTGGTAGTGGTCGCCGTGTCGCCGGGAGTTGTTGCGCCGCTCGAAGGCGACGCGGCAGGCCATCAGCCTGTCGTTGTAGTGATGCAGCTTCTCGATGCGCGATTCGATCGCATCACGCAGCGCATCAGACGAACCGATATTGCGGAAGGTGATCTCTGGCGAAACTTGCACGATGTCCTCCGTGTTCTCGTCGAACCGGTTGCGTCATGCACCGCCGTCACTCGTCACGGCGCACCCCGCGACCGTCCTTTACACGTTGGACCTTTCTACGGTGCTTTCAAGGGGAAACTTTTTCCCGCTTCGCGCCCTTCGCCTTGCGGCTCGCTTCCTTTGGCTGTTCCGCTGCGTAGCTTTCGGCTTCCTCGTGGATGATCTGGAAGACGCGGCCGATAAAGGCGTCGCGGCGGGCGGTGCGCTCGGTTTCCTCCTCCGGTCCCGGGCGATGCGATTCGACCTCGCGCCGCGCCAGGATACCCTTCTTGTCGAGCACGCGTTCCAGCGTCTCGATGCGGTCATAGGCGACCGACAGTTCCTGCGTCAGCATCATCACGATGGAGAAGAGCTGGTCGGTGCCTTCCGAGCGGTAGAAGCTTGCGCGCTTGCCCTTGGAGTGAATCGGCAGCTTGACGTCACGACGTTCGCTCATCGGCTCACTTCCAGCCGCCAAAGGTGAACCACACGGCGCCGCCGCCATGGTCGCGGCGCAGCGTTTCCTCGCCCTTCGCCACCGCAGCGAATTCCTTCGGGTCGGTGGAGGCGAAGTTCGGGATGCGGAACATCTCGAGCTTGTCCTTCTTGAAGCCGGACTCCTCGAGCGTCTTCGCGAAGTCGAGGTTGCGGAAGGCGGCGTAATGCGGCTCGTTGTTATAGAAGGCATCCCAGTCGAGATAGAAGTTGTAGTAGTCGTCGGTCATGTTGCTGGGCGGCAACTCCATGTGCAGCATTAGCCCGCCGGGCTTCAGGATGCGATGGCATTCCTTCCACACCGCCTTCGTCGCCTTCACCGACAGCTCATGGAAGAAGAAGCTGGAGGAGATGAGGTCGAAGTGGTTGTCGGGGAAATTGGTCGTCTCGGCATTCTGCTGGCTGAAATGAATCCGCGCGCCTTCCGCTTCCGCGCGCGCATGGCCAAAGCGCAGCACCGGCGCGGCGACGTCGATGCCGTGCAGCTCTGCATCGGGATAGACATCGAGATAGGGGAAGGTGTTGGCGCCGGCAGTGCAGCCCATGTCGAGGATGCGCTGCGGCTTGAACTCAGGGTAGCGCAGCTTGAGGAAGTTGCTGATCGAGGTGCCGACGCCACCCCTGCCCTTGATGCGATGGGGCAGGCCGCCCGAGAACACCTGGGTGCCGTAGTGATACATGGCGCCCTGGATGTCGTCGTAAGCCTCGGGCGCGAATTCGGTCTGGAAGCAGCCGGGCATCAGGTGCACGTCGAGCGTCGAGACATAGTCGGGAATCGGCAGGTCGGGATTGAGCGCCAGCGAGCCGCCGGCCGGGTTGGCGGCATGGGCCGCGGCGCCGGCGGCAATCAGCGCGTCGGCCTTGCGTTCGATCGGCTCGCGCACCGACCACCAGGTCATCAGCTGGGCGTTGTAGCGCAGGGAACTCCACGCCTCGTAGACCGGCTCGTGCAGCATGTGCTTGCGGATCTCGCGCGCGTCCTTGGGCTTGCGGCCCTCCTTCGCCGTGACGGCGGGCTCGACCTTGTGGACATAGGTGTCCTTCATGTCCTTGGCGAAATCGACCAGCACCTTCTTGCGCAGGACCGAGACGAAGCGCTGGCGGTTGTATTCGTCATGCGTCGATTCGACGAGCGTGGCGACGTTCTGAATGTTGCTGTCGACTTCGCGATCCATCGCAAACTCCATCATCAAAAGGCCGGTACCGGACCGTTGAAAGGCATCTTAGCCACCCCCTCCCGAAAGGACAGTGGTGGTTTGTCCTTCAGTCGTGCAACGGTGCCTGTTTCCGCCGAAGCAAAGCCAAGGACATAGCCGAAATCAATTACTTCTTATCATAATACCGCAGAGTCCCGGGTCATTTTGACGCCTGCCGGCCGGCACCCCGGGACCGCTGGCGCGCACTCCTCCGGCCCCGCGGCGACCGCCGCCAGACGGGCGCGGGCAACCATGTGGGAAGGCCCGGCGGGGCATTCCAATCACCTTTCCTGCCTCACCCGGGACGCCGGACACCGCGCCTGCGGCGGCAGGGGCAATTTCGGGACGTCGGGGCCCGCACCGCAACCCCCCGCTTGACGTGGCGTTCACTTGCACAGGACCGGCGGCGTGCCGGCTTGCTGGAGATACCGCCATGAAAACCTGGGCCTCATTTGCCGCAGCCTTGCTCGTCGCAACCAGCCTGACCGCCTGCGCCGACGGTGGAATTGGCAGTGGCGGCGGCGGTGGTGGTGGCGGCGGTCAGCAGACCTCGCAGCAGGGCCTGCCGCCGACGGTCGCGATCGATGCCAGCCAGGCGCGCCGCATGCAGGACATCATGAAGCCGCTGATCGCCCACATGGACCGGCCGCTGCCCGCCAGCCAGGTCCGCCTGCATGTTTGGGACGACAAGGAGATCAACGCGGCCAATGCCGGCGGCGGCGAGTTCTACATCACCACGGGCCTGTTGAACCGCGGCACCGACAACCAGATCCGCGCCATCATGGCGCATGAAGTGGCGCATGCCGATCTTGGCCATGTCGCCCGTGCCCAGGGCGTGGCCACCGGCATCGGCCTTGGCATCTCGCTGCTCGACCAGATCTTCCCCGGCGCCCAGGCGCTGACGCCGATCGCCGGCCAACTTGCCTTCAGCGCCTATAGCCGCGGCGAGGAAACCTCGGCCGATGCGCATGGCAAGGACATACTCGACCGAGCCGGTTACGAGGGCAAGGCGCTGATGATCTCCACCCTCACCTGGCTCGGCCGTGAATCGGGCGGCGGTGGCGGCGGCTTCTTCTCCACCCATCCCGCAACCAACGACCGCCTCGCGGCGCTGGAGCGGATGCCGAACTGACCGTCACGTTCCGTCGCGCGAACTGCATAAAGCCCTCCCCCTGCGGGGAGGGCTTTTTTCATGCACCCGTCTCCATCGGCAGGCTGTCGTCGCGGCCCCATTCGACCAGCGAGGCGTCGTAGAGCTGCACGCCGGGATGGCCGAGCAGCGCGAGCGCGAAAAGGTCGGTCGTGGCCGAGATGCCGCCGCCGCAATAGGTGACGACCCGCTTTGCCTCCATCGCCTTCACCGGCGCGAAGGCGGCGCGCAATTCATCCGCCGGGCGGAAGCGCAGGGAATCGTCCAGCAGCTCGCGCGCCGGAACGTTGACGCTGCGCTTGATATGACCGGGCCGGCCATAATTCACCTGTTCACCGGAATGAAGCTCGCGCGACAGGCCGTTGATCAGCACCGCCGCCGGATCGGCGATGGCATCGAGCACCGCGTCCTTGCCGACGATCAGCCCGGGGCGCCAGCGCGAGGTGAAGCCTTGCGCCGGGTAGCGGCGCTCGCCCGTCTCCACCGCGCGGCCCTCGGCGATCCAGGCGTCGAGGCCGCCGTTCAGCACGGCGGCGTTGTCGAAACCATGCGCCTTCAGGTTCCACCACATGCGGGTCGACCACCAGGTCGGGCCGCGGTTATAGAGCACGACACGCAACCCGTCGCCGATGCCATAGGCGCCGGCCTGGCGCACGAACTGGTCGCGCGCCGGCAGCATGAATCGCGTCGGCGCCGCCGTGTCGGCGAATTCGTCCAGCATGTCGATGAAGGCGGCGCCGGGAATATGCCCGGCGAGATAGGCGTCGCGGCCGTTGCGGATGGTCGAGCCCTGCCCCGGCGTGTAGGCGATGTCGACCGAACAGTCGAACAGGCGCAGGCCGGGATCGCCGAGATGGTCGGCGAGCCAGCCGGTTTCGACGAGATATTCGGGATGGGCATAGCCGGCCATGGGTGCTCCGTCGGCGATGACGTGAAGGGAAAGACAGCCTCTGGCGCAACCCTACCCCGCCCGGCCGAATCCCGGTAGATTGCGCGCGCGGGACAATCGTCCCCGACAATAACCTCACCGGGAGAACACGCGTGATTACCCTTTATGGCAGCAACCGTTCGCGCGCCTCGCGCTGCGCCTGGGCACTGGAAGAAGTTGGCGCAAAGTACGAGCGCAACATGATGGCCGAGCCCGGCGCGCTGAAGACGCCCGACTTCATGAAGATCAACCCGAACGGCAAGGCGCCGGCCATGACCGATGGCGACGTCAACCTGTTCGAATCGCTCGCCATCAACCTTTATGTCGCGAAGAACTACGGCAAGGCGCCGTTCTGGCCCGCGAACAAGGCGGACCAGGCCAAGGCCGAGGTGTGGACGCTGTGGGCGGCAACGGAAGCCGAGCCGCGCGCCATCGGTATGCTGGTCGAGCGCGTGTTCAAGCCGGAAGACAAGCGCGACCCCGCCAAGGCAGCCGCCTTCGAGGAAGAGCTGAAGCCGCGCATGGCGGTGCTGAACGACGCGCTCGCTGGCAAGGACAACCTGCTCGGCAAGGACTTCACCATCGCCGATCTCAACGTCGCCGCCGTGGTGGCGGCCGCCGTGCCGGCGAAGTTCGACATGGGCCCCTATCCGAATGTCGACCGCTGGCTGAAGGCGGCGACATCGCGCCCGGCCTTTACCAAGTCGCGGCAGTAACCGTCGCGAAAATCGTTCGACGAAAAGGCCCCGCCGGATCTGGCGGGGCCTTTTTTGTTGCGGGTGCGTTTCGCTTCCGCAATGCAACTGTCATCCAAGTGACGCGAATTCGCCGCTTTCCAGTTGTATAGGACGCTGCGCCGCAGCAGGCGCGATGCGGTGCAGCACAAAGAAACTTCGCGGCGCCTGCGTCCGCGGCGAAACCGGGGAGTAGTATCAACGTGCCGGTCGCGTTGACCGGCGCACGGTTGCAGGAGAAGCCCATGACCCGACTTCACGCCGCGCGACGCCAGCCCAGCCCGACGCATCACGGCGTCCTCGCCACGCTCGCCATCTCCAACGAATGGTCCATCGCCGACATTGCCCGCAAGGTCGATTGCGCCATCGGCTGGTACGGCTGGAACCTGGCCATCCGCGACGTGCGCAGCCTCGACGACGGCTCGGTCCGCGTCGATCTCGCCAGCAGCGACCGCACGCGCACGCGCAGCCTGTTCGTCGACCGCCACACCGGGAAGATCAGCCTCTAGTTCTTCGCATCTTGCGACCTGGACGCAGGGGCCTCGCCATTGGCGGGGCCTTTTGCGTTGTGGCGCTGGCGGAAAAAATTGAGCAGCAAGACGGCGAAGCACGAAGCCGTCATCGTGACGACGACGCCGGACAGAATCCAGGCGGCGCGGTCGGTCTGTTCTGGTGCGCCGTCAAAGACCATGTAGACGATGAAAGTCCCACCCACACTCACATGCATCACGATGACGGTCATCAGATAGTTGTAGTACTGAACCCAGGGCGCAGTCTTTGGTACCCGCTCCCCCAGGCGATCGTAAAGAAGTGCGAGTGCCAAGCTGGCGATCATCATCACGCCGATGAAGATGTAGCGCCAGCCGTCGTCAGTTCGCAGTGGCCATTCATGCGCCATGGCGAGAAACAATGGTGCCAGTGACGCCAGCGCTGACGTCATCGCGGCTCCCCAGACAGGCCGACCCGAGCTATCGGGCTTGCGGCTATAGGACTCCATGATGATGCGATACTGGTTCCACATTATCGCCGCGTCGCCCGCAGATACAGCACCAGCGCCCCCGCCACACCCATGAGCGCCACCCAGCCGCGCCCGGCTTCCCACTCCTTCGTCGCCCAGGGCTGGTCGGCGACGCCGAGCAGCGGGGCGAGCATCGGCGTCAGCGCGAGGAAGAGACTAACGGCGAGCAGCACGACGATGGGTCCCGCCTGCGGCCCGCGCGGCACGTCGGCCGGCTGCGCCTGACGCACCCAGAACCAGTAGGAGGCGAAATAGGCGATGCCGAGGCCGATGGTGATCTCGCGGTTGCCGCGCGCCACCGTGTCGGCATCGGGTGGGAGATAGGCCGTCACCAGCGCCATCAGCGCGGCGAGCAGCGCCGAGACGAGGACAAGGCGCCAGATGATGGCAAGCGGATCACCCATTGGCGGATTCACCCTCATCCGTCAATTTCAGCCGCGAAAGCCACCACAAATGCAGGCCAAGCGGGACCACGACAAGCAGCACCGCCGACCAGGCGCGCTCAACGGCAAAAGCGGGCGTGGCCCACGCCCCTTCAGGAAAACCGAACCAGACACGAAACGTGCTGGCCCAACTCAAAGCCACAGCGCCGAACAAAGGGACGACCATAAGAAGTGCGGTGAGGCGTCGGGTCGCATGACCCGGACGCGACATCGCGGGGAAGCCCATGAGAAGAATGAAAAAAAGTACCAAGTGGCCTTCACTGAACGTCACATCTTTGCTCCCGCGAGAATAGTAGAGAGCGGGATCGGATTGACCCAAGGCCATTAGAGCGGAGACTCCCGCGCAGGCGAACAAAGTTCTTAGAAGCAGTACACATCCGAGTTTCCGGTCTCGCGTGCGCGCTTCTTCTTCGTCGCTCACACTACCCTCACCGTCAGCACTGCACCGTCGAAGCCGACCACCTCAACCGGCGTTCCGGCGGCGAGGCTCGCGCCGCCCTGCGCGGTCACCTGCCACCAGGTGTCGTCCACCTTCATGCGGCCGCGGCCGTCGGGCAGCGCTTCATCCAGGTGGAAGCGGCGGCCAACATAGGACTGGCTGCGCTGGTTCAGCGCCGCGACGGGTTCGGCTTCGCCCTTGCGCTGGCGCAGCAGGCGCTGGGCGACGACGGTGAAGATCACCGCCAGCACGGCATAGACGAGAAGCTGCCAGCGCCAGTCGAGTTCGGGAGCGATGGCGACGGCAAGGCCGAGCAGCACGGCGGCGGCGGCGGGGCCGAGCAGGAAGGTGGTGGGCGCGGCGATCTCGAACACGACCAGCACCACGGCCAGCGCAAACCAGTGCCAGACCGACACATCCCACAGCCAGGTCACGATGGCGTCCATCGGGCTAGCGCGGCAGGTGGGCGTTCGGCGCCGGCGCGGCCTTGGCCGCGTCGGGCCCGAAGCTTGCCTTGGCCAGTTCGGCGATGCCGGCGATGGAACCGAGCACGCCCGAGGCTTCGAGCGGCATCAGCACCACGCGCTGGTTCGGCGCCGAGGCGATGTGCTGCAGGGCGTCGATGTAGCGCTGGGCGACGAAATAATTCACCGCATGCACGCTGCCGCTGGCGATGGCTTCCGACACCATGGCGGTGGCGCGGGCCTCGGCCTCGCCGCCGCGCTCGCGCGCCTCGGCGTCGCGGAAGGCGGCCTCGCGGCGGCCCTCGGCCTCCAGGATGGCGGCCTGCTTCAGGCCTTCGGCGCGCAGGATGGCCGACTGCTTGGCGCCTTCGGCGGTCAGGATCTCGGCGCGCTTCTCGCGTTCCGCCTTCATCTGCATGCCCATGGCGGCGACGAGGTCGCCCGGCGGGGCGAGTTCCTTGATCTCGATGCGCGTCACCTTGATGCCCCAGGGCGAGGTGGCGGAATCGATGACGCGCAGCAGGCGGTCGTTGATGTCGTCGCGCTTCGCCAGCACGTCGTCGAGGTCCATGCTGCCGATCACCGAGCGCGCGTTGGTCATCGCCAGGTTGACGACGGCGAGCGGCAGGTTGTCGACCTCATAGGCCGCACGCGCCGCATCGACGATCTGGTAGAAGACGACGGCGTCGGTGGTGACGCGGGCATTGTCGCGCGTGATGACGTCTTGCGA
>CANJEJ010000067.1 GCA_947473325.1 Alphaproteobacteria bacterium
GGGTCCGCCCGGCCGCAGCATCGCCTGCGCCGGGCGAACCCGCACAGAGCCCGTGACGCTGTGGCGCGCCCTGGCCGCCGGACACGGGATACATTCATGAGCAACGGCGCGGACACGAGCCTGCCGGCACGGCCCAGACTGGCCCCCGGCGTGCGCCTGCATTTCGACAAGGCGCGGAACGACTGGGTGCTGCTCGCCCCGGAACGGATCATCGAAATCGAAGGGCCAGCGCAGGAAATTCTGCGCCGTTGCGACGGCAGCCGCACACTGGACCAGGTCATCGACGAACTGGCTGCGCTGTATACTGCGGAGCGCGCCATCATCGCCGCCGATGTCACAGACATGCTGGCCGAACTCGTGGCCAAGCGGCTGTTGGTGTGATGACCCCGTCCGCGCCTCTGGGCCTGCTCGCCGAGCTGACGCATCGCTGCCCGCTCGCCTGCCCCTATTGTTCCAATCCGCTGGCGCTGGTCGATCGGAATGACGAGCTCGACACCGAGACCTGGGTGCGCGTGTTCCACGAGGCCGCCGAGATGGGCGTGCTGCAGGTGCACCTTTCCGGCGGCGAGCCGGCGGCAAGGCGCGACCTGACCGACCTTGTCGCCGCTGCACATGATTCCGGCCTCTACACCAACCTCATCACCTCGGCGATCGGGCTCGATCCGCAGCGCCTGGCCCGGCTCAAGGCCGCAGGTCTCGATCACGTGCAGCTCTCGATCCAGGACCTCGACGCGGCCAGCGCCGACCGGATCGCCGGCTATCGCGGTGCGCATGACCGCAAGCTCGCCTTCGCCCGCGCGGTCACCGGCCTCGACCTCGCCTTCACGCTCAATGCCGTTGTGCATCGCGCCAACATCGCCCGCGTTGCCGATTTCGCCGAACTCGCGCTCACGCTGGGTGCCGGGCGGGTCGAGATCGCGCATACGCAATATTACGGCTGGGCGCTGCGCAACCGCGCGGCCCTGATGCCGACACGCGACCAGGTCACAGCGGCGATGGAAACGGTGGAGCGCATCCGCCCGCTCTACGCCAACCGCCTCGCCATCGACCTTGTGACGCCGGATTATTACGCGCGCCGGCCCAAGGCCTGCATGGGCGGCTGGGCGCGGCGCACGCTCAATGTCACGCCGGCGGGTCGCGTCCTGCCCTGCCATGCGGCGGAGACTATTCCCGGCCTCGAATTCTGGTCGGTGCGCGACCATGCGCTGGCCGATATCTGGGCGATGTCGCCAGCCTTCAATGCCTTTCGCGGCACCGACTGGATGCAGGAGCCCTGCCGCTCCTGCGCCCGGCGTGATCTCGATTTCGGCGGCTGCCGCTGCCAGGCGCTGGCGATTGCGGGCGACGCTGCCGCGATCGATCCCGCCTGCGAGTTGTCGCCGCACCACGCCACCCTTCTCGCCTACGCGGAACAGGATTCCACACCGGCGGATTTCGCCTATTTCCACCGGGGCCGCGCGGCTCCCGCGCCGGCTTAGGCCAGCGCCAGCAAAGGACATCGCACCATGAGTTTCTCGAAAGTGTTTGCGCAGGGTGTCGCGCTTGTCGGCAAGGCCACCGTCGCGGTGCGCCGCTTGCAGGCGCCCGAACCTGCCGAGGCCGTCGGCGCCACACCGGTGATTCCCGCTGGCAAGCCGCAGGGCAAGATCCCGACGCTGAAGATGCCGACGGCGCGCGGCTGGATCGGCGACGAGAAGCCCGTCGCGGCGCCGGGCCTGAAGGTCAATGCGTTTGCCCGCAACCTGCGCCACCCGCGCTGGATTTACACCATGCCAAACGGCGATGTGCTGATCGCCGAATCGTCGAGCATCCCGGGGCCGATCAAGTCGGTCTTCGGCTATGCCATGCGGACGACGATGGAGCGCGCCCGCGCCACGGTGCCGAGTGCGAACCGCATCACCCGGCTGCGCGACACCAATGGCGACGGCGTCGCCGAGGTGCAGGAACCCTTCATGGAAGGTCTGAACCAGCCCTTTGGCATGGCGCTCAAGGACGACATCTTCTATGTCGGCAACACCGACGGCATCATGGCCTTCCCCCACACGCCGGGGGCGACACGGATCGATGCGCCGGGCAAGCGCCTGACCACCTTCGGGACGGGCGGGCACTGGACGCGCAGCCTGCTGCTGAGCCCGGATGGCACGAAGCTCTATTGCGGCGTGGGCTCGTTCAGCAACATCGGCGACAACGGCATGGCGGCGGAAGAAGGCCGCGCCGCGATCCATGAGTTCGACATCGCCACCGGCAAGGACCGCATCTTCGCCAGCGGGCTGCGCAACGCCGTCGGCATGGCCTGGGAACCCAGCACCAATGTGCTGTGGACGGCGGTGAACGAACGCGACGGCCTGGGCGACGAGACGCCGCCCGACTATCTCACCTCGGTGAAGGACGGCGGATTTTATGGCTGGCCCTATTGCTACTGGGGCCAGACGGTGGACGACCGCGTGCCGCAGGATGCCGCGATGGTCGCGAAGGCGATCCAGCCCGACTACGCTCTGGGCGGCCACACCGCCTCGCTCGGCCTGTGCTGGGTGCCGGCCGGGACGCTGCCGGGCTTTCCCGACGGCATGGCGATCGGCCAGCACGGCTCGTGGAACCGCAGCACGCTGAAGGGCTACAAGCTTGTCTTCGTTCCCTTCACCAACGGCCGTCCGTCCGGTCCGCCGCGCGACATCCTGTCGGGCTTCCTGTCGCCCGACGAGAATTTCTCCTATGGCCGCCCGGTCGGCGTGACGATCGGCCCCGACAATTCGCTGCTGATGGCCGACGACGTGGGCGATGTGATCTGGCGCGTGACGGGCGCCTGAGCGCAAGGCGGCACGATGCATCAGCCTCCCGCCCCCAACTTTCGCCCCGTCACGATTTTCGACGGCGTCTTCGCCGCGGCAAAACGCCAGCCGGAGAAAGTGGCGCTCATCGAGCGTGACCGCCGGCTGACCTTCCGCACGCTGGCCGAGCGGGCGCGCCGCGTCGCCGCCGGGGCGCATGCGATGGCCGGCGGCACGCGCTGCCACACGGCAGTGATGCTGCCGAACTGCCTGGAATTCATGGAGATCGTGGGCGGACTGGCCACGGCCGGGCTGGCGCCTGCGATCGTCAACCACCAGTCGACGGCGAACGAACTCGCCAACATCTGCAACAACGCAGAAGCCCGCATCCTGTTCGCCCATGCCGACCAGGAAGAGGTGGTGCGCCAGGCCAGGCTCGACACGGTCGCGACCATCATCCTGGTCGGGCGTGACTACGAAGACTGGCTCGGCCGCAGCCAGGACCGCGCGGCCGACTACGGCGTGCAGGAATGGGAGACCTTCGGGCTGCACTACACGTCGGGCACCACGGGCCTGCCAAAGGGCGGACTGGTGCCGCATCGCGCCCGCACGCTGCTGATGTATGCCATGGCGGTGGAATATGGCTGCTTCGGACCCGACGACCGCGCCCTCACCGCCTGCCCGCTCGCCACCGGTGGCGGCTTCGCCTTCGGCCTCGCGCCAATCTTCTTCGGTGGCACGCTGGTGATCCAGCCGCGCTTCGACCCGGAGGAAACGCTGCACTTCATAGACCGCGAGCGCATCACCAACATCAATGTCGTGCCCACCCATGTCGACCGCATGGTGAAGCTCGGCGCCGGCACCTTCGGCAAATACGATCTGACCTCCCTCAAGGCCTTGATGTCGGGCGGCGCGGCCTTTCCCATGCCGACCAAGGAACGCGCCATCGAGCTGTTCGGTCCCACCGTGCTGCACGAGATGTATGGCTCGGTGGAGGGCGGCATCCAGGCGAACCTTCGCCCCGCCGACCAGCTGCGCAAGCCGAACAGCGTCGGCCTGCCCTTCCCGCTCAACGAGGCGCGCTACCTCAACGAGGCGGGCGAGGACGTGGCGCCCGGCGAGACCGGCGAGTTCTTCTGGCGCTCGCCCACCCTGTTCAACGGCTACTGGAAGAACCCGCAGGCGACGCAGGACCTGATGCGCGGCGACTGGCTGTCGGTCGGCGACCTCGCCCGCGCCGACGCGGAGGGCTACATCCATATCGTCGGCCGCAAGAAGGAGATGATCATCTCCGGCGGTACCAACATCTACCCGGCCGAAATCGAGCAGGTGATGAACGCCCATCCGCTGGTCGCGGAATCGGCCGTCGTCGGCGTGCCCGATCCGGAATGGGGGGAGACCGTCCGCGCCTTTGTCGCGCTGAAGCCCGGCGGCGAGCTGCAGGCGGAGGAACTGGCCGCGTTCTGCCGCCAGACGCTGTCGCGCTACAAGGTGCCGAAATCCTTCCGCTTCCTCGACAAGCTGCCGCGCGACTCCGCGATGGGGAAGATCCAGCGCAAGGTCCTGCGCGACCTGCCGCCCGGCTGAACGGCGCGGCATCCGCCCGAACGGACGTCCATTCCGCCGAAGCAAAGCCGAGGACATGGCCGGAATCAACGACTTGGCAAAAACACGCCGCATCATTGCAAAGCTTTTCGTGGGATCGACGGCGCGGGGAACACTCGATCAGCGGTGACGGCGCGAAGGGCAGGCTGCAACAGGCGGGGGCTTCGCTTCACAGATGGGCGGCCGTTCCAGCGCGTCCAATCACCTTTTCTGCCCCGCCCCAAGCGCGCCGGGTCGCGGTGTCACGGGACCAGTCCCGCAACGATGAAGCCGCTGGTTTTACCTATGAACCGTGCGCCGCCAACGCTCCCCGCGGTCAGATGATGCCCTTGCCGCGCAGGACGGAAAGACGTGCATCGTCATAGCCAAGGACCGAGCGGAGCAACGCCGCACCCTCTCCTCCCCGCGTCGGCGCCGCGGCAAAGGAAGCCGAAGGCCCGGCATCGATGGGATTGCCGGGCACACTGACCCTTCCGGCAGCACCGGCTTCCACCTCCTGGATCATGTGGCGATGTCTGATCTGGGGGGAATTGACGGCCTCGAGAACGGAGTGAATTGGACTTGCAGGGACATCGGCCTTTTCCAGAATGGCCAGCCATTCGGCGCGATTCTTCTGCCGGAAAATGCCATTCAGGACCGGCTCAAGTTCAGCCCGGTTCCGGGCTCTCTGTCCATTGCCGGCAAACCGGGGGTCCTGTGCCAGGTCAGGTCGGCCAAGTGCACCACACAGGTTCTGCCAGAACTTCTCCACCCCGACCGCGGCAACGGCAATTGGCATGTCGGCTGTCTGAAATGCGCCGTAGGGATAGAAGGCGGGATGACCCGAACCGTGTTGTGGCGGATCTTCGCCCGCCGCAACGGCATTGGTGATTTCATCTCCGAGCAACGCCACCTGGGCATCGAGCATGCTGATATCAAGACGTCGGCCGCGACCTGTGCGCGCGCTCTGGTGGAGCGCCGCAACAAGGCCGAGCGCAGCAAAAAGACCGCCACCCGTATCCCCCAGATGAAACGGAATATGCGCCGGGCCGGTTGCCGGATGGCCTGTCAGGCTCATTCCACCACCCAGTGCCTGAACGGTCATGTCATAGCCCGGCCGCAGGGCCCAGGGTCCGTCCTGGCCAAAGGCGGACAGGGAACAAAGCACAAGACGGGGGTTGAGGGACTGGAGCTGCTCCCAGTCGAATCCCAGCCGTTCCAGAACACCAGGGCGGAAATTCTCCACGAGGGCGTCGCTGGCCCTGACGAGATCCGCCAGTACTTTCACGCCTTCGGGATTCTTGAGATCAAGAACCAGGCCCCGTTTGTTGCGGTTGTAGGTCTGGAACTGAATGTTCTCGCTGGAGCTGCCAGGCCCGCTTCGGTTGCTCCGGACCGGATCCCCGGCTGGCGGCTCCACCTTGATGACTTCTGCGCCAAGGTCAGCAAGCAACATCGTGCAGTAGGGGCCGGCGACGAACATCGTCAGGTCGACGATACGCACGCCGCCCAGCAGATCGGACCGTCCGCCGCTCATGACAGCTTCCATATTCTGGCCGCGTTTCCGCCAAGAAACTTCGCCCGCGATTCCTCGCGGAGGTCCATTCCGCGGATGTCGGCCATCGCCTGCTCATACGTCATGAAGGGATATCCGGTGCCAAACAGCACCTTGTCCCGGCCATAGGAGTTCATGAAATGCAGCAGGGCCGGCGGCAGATACTTTGGTCGATGGCCCGAGGTGTCGATAAAGACATTCTCATGCTTCCATGCCAGCGACAGGAGCTCGTCCGTCCAGGGAAATCCGGCATGTCCGGCCACGATCGTGAGTTCCGGGAAATGCAGCGCCACATCATCGAGATGAAGGGGACGGCCGACGCTCGACCGCCGCTTGACGGCCGTGTGCCCGGTCAGGATCAGCACCGGAATGCCAAGGTCGACGCAGGCGGCATAGAGCGGAAAGTAGATGGCGGCGTCGGGTGGCGAGTCATAGAGGAACGGCAGCAGCTTGAGCGCCCTGAAACCGTGTTCTCCCACAGCGCGCCGCAGCGCCCTTACGCCCTCCATGCCGCGGGACGGATCAATGCTTGCACAGCCGATGAGCGTCGAGCTGTGGCGCGCGATCAGCGGAGCCAATGCGTCGTTGGTCGCCGGGCTGCCTGGGAAATCCGTGGCCGACAGCACAACCCGCGAGATTCCTGCCGCGGTGGCCTCGCGAACCAGGTCATCGACGGAAATGCCGGCGCGTGCGGACATGCCCAGGCGGTCATAGAGGGCACGCAATGGCGGATAGGCGGAAAAGAAATCGCGATCCCAGTGATTGGCCCAGACATCCACAACCAGAGGAGAACTCACCGGCTCATGCTCCGACACGATAGCTTCCTTAAACTGGTGAAAATCATCCTGACCGCAAGCGCGTGGTCAAGGTCATGGGCCAACAGATCGGATCGCCTGGGGCGAAGCGCAAAGGCGCCGGCACACATGAGTGGCTCCCTGTGAAAGTTCAGAATTCGTTGAGCAGGCGAGGCGACCTGGGTTTCCGGACGTTACCTGAGTTCAGGCGAGGGTCGTTCGGCATAGTGATATCTGCACGAAGGAAGTTGTCTATCTTCCGCACAAAGGTGCCTGCATCTCGCTCCACGGTCACGAAGGAGACCCCTGGCGCCTTGCGCACCGCCGACCTGATGCGGCCGGCGAAGACATCGCCCGCGCGGTCAAGAACGAGCGTCGGGCAGGTCCGACGCTTCAGGTCCAATGCCGCCTTGTGACGAAAGGCGGCCTGGGTGGTCAGGCCGTACCACGGGCGCGCCTTCAGAACCTCGAGCAGACGCTGATGCAACGGCAGGGGCGCCCCCACGAAATCGACCGGCCGAATTGCCTGTCTTCTGCGATCGAACCACGGCCAGTAGATCTGCTGGTCGCGCAACATCAGCCAGGTCTTGTAGAGATGCCCGCCATCCCAGGTGGGCTCGATCGGCGGGGTGTAGTGCCGTGCGAGCTGTCTGCGCTCCATCGGAGTCAGGACCGGCAGATCGTGCAACATCAGCCGGTGCACCAACCGTGGTCGGGCGGCAGCGATGGCAAGCGCAACAGTGGCGCCGCTGCCGCTGCCGAACAGATCGACAGAGTGCAGCCCGAGACGGCCCAGGGCAGCGACGATGCTGTCCGCATAGGCTGGAATCCCCCCCTTCCGCCCCCGCAGCGGATCAGAGTCACCATTGCCGGGCAGATCAGGAACATAGACAGGGCGTTCGCTGGCCAGGCTTTCGGCCAGTTCCATCAGGCCAAGGCCCGAGCCGGGCCCGTCATGCAACATCAGGAGGGGGCGACCACGCGACCCCGCATTGCGCACCCTGAAAAGAACCTGCGTACCGTCGTTCAGGTCTGCAAAGGTCCGAGATGTCTTGCCGGAAGCCGGGGCGAAAACCGGGTCCTTGGGCGACCGGCCGACGGCAAATGGCTTGAGGAACTTTCTGATCGCCTCCCGGTACGCGACCATGTCCCTGCCCAGGGGCACAATCCGCTGGCCGGCGCGAAGAGGCGGCAGCATACGGAGGCATGGATAAAGCATGTCCTCCTCGCGCGCCGTAAAGACCGCAGGCACAGTCAGCCTGGCAGCGGCGCTCTTCGACTTGTATCGGAACGCGGCCTCAACCACGGTCCGCAGATTGTCCCCGGCCCGGAAATTGTCCATGACGCCATCGTGCAGCGCTGCGGGCGTGGGCATGTCGATATCCCGGCGATTGCGCGCCCGGCGCTCGTACCAGGGGAACCAGTAGACGTGATCGCGCACATGCGACCATGTCGAGACCAGGTGGCTGCCATCCCATTTTGGCTGGAAGGGCATCAGGTAGTAGGCGTCGTCGCCGTCATCCGTTCGGACGATGCTGGTCATGCTCTTGACCTGGGCCGGCGTGAACACCGGCAAGGAGTCCAGCACCACGCCGGCGACCTTCGCGGGAAAGCGACGCGTGAACTCCAGCGCAATGCAGGCGCCGGTCTTCGACCCGAACAGGCCTGCCCGCTTGAGCCCTACAGCTTCAAAAGTGCGGGCCAGGCTGCTCGCGTAGTCGCGGATCGTCGGAGACTTGAGCGGAAGAGGATCGGATTCGCCACAGCCAGGCGTGTCGAAGGCAAAGACCGTGAAATCCTGTGCGAGCACCTGGATGAGCGGAATGAGGGCTGCCGACGACTGTGGCGATTGATGCACAAGGACGACACACGGCCCACTCCCCGCCTTGCGATAATGAATGACGTGGGAACCAAGGTCGACAAATCGTCGGCGAATGAGTTGTGCCGCAGACACGCGCAGTGCTCCGACTTTTGTTCAACAGGGTCGGCCTCAGGCCAGCGCGCGCCAAATTGCTCAGCGATCACCACCGTCCGCGAAAAGCCCGCAGCCGCAGAACAGTAGCATTGGGCTATCGCGTGGTCCCAGTTCTTGTGCGAGACGCGGAAACGCTGCTGAATAGACCAAAGAACAGGGGTCAGGACGATGCCTTCCGAAACACTTGCGAATGGTGCTGTTCGACGAACGGAGCCTTACCGGCTTGGGCGCATCGAGATCCGCCCGGCCCCGGCAGGACTCGGGGCCGAGATTGTCGGCATGGACCTGTCGCGTCCGATGTCAGCCGGCGACCTGTCCGTCATCAACGCTGCCTGGGCGGAACATCTTGTTCTGCTGTGGCGCGATCGGCACCTGACTGTCGAGCAGCACATCGGCTTCGGCCGCAGTTTCGGCCAGCTGGAGCCGATGAGCCACGTTGCCGCGGCTCGTGACCTGCCGGCGGAAATACTGGTGATCGAGAATGATCCCGTCCTCAACAAAAGCGCAGAGGCCCCCGAGCCATACCGGCAGGGGTTCCAGTTTCATCCGGTGCAGTGGCACTCGGACAACTCCTACCGCCCGGTGCCGCCCAAGGGCAGCGCCCTGTACATCCGTGAGTCACCGCCAAAGGGCGGTGCCACATTGTTTTCCAACATGTACGCAGCGCTGGAAGCCCTGCCTTCCCACCTGCGCAGGCAGATCGAGGGCCGCTCGCAGATTCATGATCCCAGTCTCAACAGCGCCAACGTTTTGCGAAAAGGTGCCAGGTTGCCGGACGACGTGAGCCGGGGCACCGGGCCTCGGCACCCGATGATCCGTCGCCACCCGGTGACCGGACGCAGTGCCCTTTATCTCGGGCGTCGGCCCTATGCCTATGTCTGCGGCTATTCTGTTGCGGAAAGCGAAGCGCTGCTCGACCAGTTGTGGCGCCACGCGACCAATCCGGGCTTCATCTGGCAGCGTGATGGAAACCGGCCCGGCGACCTGTTCCTGTGGGACAATCGCTGCGCCATGCACGCCCGCGACGGACTCGACTCCGGGGAGCGGCGCCTCGCCCATCGCGTTCAAATCCTCGGCGAGGCGCCGATACCAGGCTGACGACGGCCGCATTTCGATGGCCAACAAGGAAGCGCGGACCGGGCAGTCAGGCGAGCGCTCATTGCGCTGCGCCTGACTGGATGGAGGTGTCCACCAAAGTGAGGGCGGAGCCTGCCCTTACTTCCACTCGATATCGGGCAGTTTCCGGAGCTTGTCCTCGTGTCCCCGGCTATTGAACGGAACCCTGCGGCTTTCCGGCGGGAACGGCTTGCTCCGCCCCTGTCCAGCCTTGTCCAGCAATGCCTTCGCGCGCTCAAGAGGCAGTGAAACGACGCCGTCCTCATCCGCAATGATGATATCGCCTGGCTTGACGATGACGCGGCCGCAGATGACAGGCTCGTTGATCGAACCGGGGCCGTCGCCACCGACATGACCCGTTGTCGAACCCCGGCAGAAGATCGGCATCCCCTCGCGATCGATCAGCAGCTCGTTCTCTTCACGAGTCCAAGGCTCGTTTGGATTCCGCCAGGCTAGGGCCCAGCTGTGCCGGCGTCATTCTGGGCGCAAGCCTAAGAAGAAATGGCGGAGGGGGTGAGATTCGAACTCACGGTACCCTTGCGGGTACAACGGTTTTCGAGACCGTCGCGATCGACCACTCTGCCACCCCTCCGCGATCGCAAGAAAACCCGCAGGGGGTCTTTTTGGGAGCGCGGAGATTAGTCGAGGCCCTTTGTGGCCGCAACCCTTGGCCGGTGGCCGGAAAGCCGATTTGTCTCCATATATGGAGACGGCGGATGCGCCCGCTTTCTATGGTCCATGGCCGGAAAGCCACAAGATGTTGATTTCATGGGAAAAACGGCCAGTCAGAAGAATCCCGCTTCGGCGTTGACACGCCCGCCTCCCTGACTATATTTGCCGCCTTTCCGAGAGCGCCCGGATGCGCTGCGGCAAGTCCCGCGCGTCCCCGCTCCAGTGATCAGGTTCAAGACAGATGTTCGCAATTATCCGCACCGGCGGCAAACAGTACCGGGTCGTTGCCAACGACCTGATCCGCATCGAGAAACTGCCGGGCGAAGCCGGTTCGACGATCGCGTTCGACGACATCCTGGCCGTCGGCGATGGCGAAACCTCGACGCTCGGCTCGCCGACCGTGTCGGGCGCCAGCGTGACGGGCGAAGTCGTCGCCCAGACGCGCAATGACACGGTCATCGTATTCAAGAAGCGCCGCCGCAAGAATTACCGCCGCCGCAACGGCCACCGCCAGCCGGTGACGCTGGTCCGCATCACCGAGATCGCGGGCCCGGGTGGCATGCGCGCCTCGTCCAAGGACGCGGCCCCCAAGGCAAGGAAGATCACCAAGAAGAAGGCAGCGGCCGCGGCGGAAGCCGGCGCCGCCCAGGAGTAAGACAGCATGGCCCACAAGAAAGCCGGCGGCTCTTCGCGCAACGGCCGCGATTCCAACAGCCAGCGCCTCGGCGTGAAGAAGTTCGGCGGCGAGAGCGTCGTGCCGGGCAACATCATCCTGCGCCAGCGTGGCACCCAGTGGCACCCCGGCACCAATGTCGGCATGGGCAAGGATCACACGATCTTCGCCGTCGCCGAGGGTCGCGTCACCTTCACCGAGAAAAGCTCAGGCCGCACCTTCGTGTCGGTGGAGCCGAAGAACTGACACGCTGGCTGCCAGTCCACGAACAAGGGGAATGGCAGCCATTCCCCTTTTTTGTTGCGCGGACCTGAACACCCGAAAGCGCCATGAAATTTCTCGACCAGGCCAAGATCTATATCCGCAGCGGTGAAGGCGGCGCCGGTGCGGTGAGCTTCCGGCGCGAGAAGTTCATCCCCTATGGCGGACCGGACGGCGGCAATGGCGGCCGCGGCGGCCATGTCATCGTCGAATGCGTCGATGGCCTGAACACGCTGATCGACTTCCGCTATGCCCAGCACTTCAAGGCGAAGCGCGGCATGCACGGCATGGGCCGCGACCGCACCGGTGCGGATGCCGAGGACATGATCATCCGCGTGCCCGTCGGCACCGAGGTGCTGGAAGACGACCAGGAAACGCTGATCGCCGACATGACGCGGGTGGGCCAGCGCGTCGTGCTGGCGAAGGGCGGCGAAGGCGGCTACGGCAATTCGCATTTCAAGACATCGACCAACCGCGCGCCGCGTCGCGCCGACCCCGGCGGCGAGGCGAAGGAAAAATGGATCTGGCTGCGGCTCAAGCTCATCGCCGACGCCGGCCTTATCGGCTTGCCCAATGCGGGGAAGTCCACCTTCCTCGCCGCGGTCAGCCGGGCCAAGCCGAAGATCGCCGACTATCCCTTCACCACGCTCAACCCGCAGCTCGGCGTCGTGCGCCTGGGCGAGGAGACCGAGTTCGTGCTGGCCGACATTCCCGGCCTGATCGAAGGCGCGCATGAAGGCGCGGGCCTGGGCGACCGTTTCCTTGGCCATATCGAACGTTGCGCGGTGCTGCTGCACCTGATCGACGGCACCGCCGACGATGTCGCCGGCCACTACCGGACGATCCGCGCGGAGCTCGAAGCCTATGATCCACGGCTGGCGGAAAAGCCCGAGATCCTCGCGCTCAACAAGATCGACGCGTTGACCAAGCCCGAGATCACCATGAAGCGCAAGGCACTGAAGAAGGTGTCGGGCCGCGAGCCCATGCTGCTGTCGGGCGTGTCGGGCGAGGGCCGCGACGCGGTGCTTCACGCGCTGCTCGAGGTGATCGCCACCTGGCGCGCTGCCGAAAAGGAAGACGCCGAGCGCAAGGCCCAGGCGATCGTGCTGCCATGACCTCGCGGCTGGCAACAGCACGGCGGATCGTCATCAAGATCGGCTCGGCCCTCCTCGTCGATCCCGACACTGGCTTCGTCCACCAGAAATGGCTCGCCGGCGTGGCCGCCGACGTGGCGCAATGCCTGAAGCGCGGCCAGGAAGTCGTGCTTGTCTCCTCCGGCGCCGTCGCGCTCGGCCGCCGGCATCTGAAGCTTGGCACCGGCACCCTGCGGCTGGAGGAAAAGCAGGCCGCCGCTGCCGCCGGGCAGATCCGCCTCGCCCATGCCTGGCAGGAAGTGCTCGCCGCGCATGACATCAGCGTCGCCCAGGTGCTGCTGACGCCCGACGACACCGAATCGCGCCGCCGCTACCTCAACGCGCGTTCCACCATCGCGACACTGCTGCGGCTCAACGCCGTGCCTGTCATCAACGAGAACGACACGGTGGCAACCGCCGAGTTGCGCTTTGGCGACAACGACCGGCTGTCGGCCCGCGTCGCCGAGATGGTGACGGCCGATTGCCTGGTGCTGCTGTCCGACATCGACGGCCTCTACACCGCCGATCCGTCGCAGAACCCGGACGCCACCTTCATCGCAGAAGTGCCGCGCATCACGCCCGAGATCGAGGCGATGGCGGGCAGCGCGAAGGAGGCCGGCGTCGGCACCGGCGGCATGGTGACCAAGATCGCGGCGGCGAAGATCGCTGTCTCGGCCGGCTGCGCCATGGTGATCGCCCGCGGGGCGGTGGAACGCCCCTTGCACGCCATCGAGACGGGCGCGCCCTGCACCTGGTTCCTGCCACGCGCCACGCCCTTCTCCGCCCGCAAGCAATGGATCGCCGGCAGCCTGGTGCCATCGGGCATCCTGACCGTCGACGACGGCGCCGCCCGCGCGCTGGCACAGGGCAAGAGCCTGCTGCCGGCTGGCGTGGCCGCCGTCGCCGGCAGTTTCCAGCGCGGCGATGCGGTGATCGTGCGCAACCAGCAGGGCCAGGAACTCGGCCGTGGACTGGTTGCCTATTCCATCGACGACGCGCGACTGATCGTCGGCCACAAGAGCGGTGAAATCGAGGCGCTGCTCGGCTACCGTGGCCGCGACGAGATGATCCACCGCGACGACCTCGCCCTCGGCTGACAGGACCCGTCATGGCCACCGCCCCGCAACGCTCCGAATCTCCGGACGACATCGCAGCCGCGATGGAGGCGATCGGCCGCGCTGCGAAGGAGGCCGCGCGGCTGCTCGCGCTGACGCCGGCCAAGGCGAAGAACGCCGCGCTGCAGGCCGCCGCCGCCGCCATCCGCGCCAACAAGGCCGGGATCCTTGCCGCCAATGCGCAGGATCTGGCGGAAGCCGAAGCGAAAGGCCTTGCCGCGCCGTTGCGCGACCGCCTGGTGCTGAACGACTCGCGCGTCGAGGCGATGGCCAAGGGCATCGAGGAGGTCGCAGGCCTGCCCGATCCGGTCGGCGAAACCACCGCCGAATGGACGCGGCCCAACGGATTGCAGATCGCCCGCGTGCGCGTGCCGCTTGGCGTCATCGGCATCATCTACGAATCGCGGCCCAACGTGACAGCAGATGCCGGCGCGCTTTGCCTGAAATCCGGCAACGCAGCAATCCTGCGCGGCGGGTCGGAAAGCTTTCATTCCAGCCGCGCCATCGTACAGGCGCTGCAGCACGGGCTGAAGATCGCCGGCCTGCCGATCGCCGCCATCCAGCTCGTGCCGACGAAGGACCGCGCCGCGGTGGGCGAAATGCTGCGCATGAACCGCTACATCAACATCATCGTGCCGCGCGGCGGGCGTTCGCTGATCGAACGCGTCCAGCAGGAAAGCCGCGTGCCGGTGATCGCGCATCTCGACGGCAACTGCCATGTCTATATCCATGCCGCCGCCGATCCCGCCATGGCGGTGTCCGTCGTGCACAACGCCAAGCTGCGCCGCCTGTCGGTGTGCGGCGCCGCCGAATCGCTGGTCATCGACCGCGCGGCGGCGACGACCATCCTGCCGCGCGTGCTCGACGACCTGATCGGCGCCGGCTGCGAGGTGCGCGGCGATGCCGAGGTGCAAGCGCTCGACGCCCGCGTGAAGCCGGCGAGCGAGGCCGACTGGGGCACCGAATATCTCGATGCCATCATCTCGGCGAAGGTGGTCGGCGGCATCGACGAAGCCATCGCCCATGTCGAACGCTTCGGCTCGCACCACACCGATTCGATCATCACGCAGGACACCACGGCTGCAGAAAAGTTTCTGCGCGAGGTCGACAGCGCCATCGTGCTGCACAACGCCTCCACCCAGTTCGCCGATGGCGGCGAATTCGGCATGGGCGCGGAAATCGGCATTTCCACCGACAAGATGCATGCGCGCGGCCCGGTCGGCGTCGAACAGCTGACCAGTTACAAATACGTGCTGCACGGCAGCGGACAGGTCCGCCCCTGAGCGTCTGGTTTCGCAAGCTGCCGCCGTCGCCAAAGCGGTATCGGAAGACGCGCAGCACCCCGGTGCGCGGCCAGCGCATCGGCCTGCTCGGCGGTTCATTCAACCCGGCGCATGGCGGTCATCGCCATATCAGCCTGCTGGCCTTGCAACGGCTGGGACTCGATCACATCTGGTGGCTGGTCTCGCCGCAGAATCCGCTGAAGTCGCGTGCGGGCATGGCGCCATTCACCGAGCGCATCGCCCAGGCGAAAGCCGTCGCCAATCACCCGCGCATCCGGGTGAGCGGCATCGAGGCGGAACTCGGCACGGTGTTCACCGTCCAGACGCTGCAGAGGTTGCGCAGGCGGTTTCCGGCGCATCGCTTCGTCTGGCTGATGGGCGCCGACAATCTGAAGTCGATGCATCGCTGGCGCGAATGGCGGCGGATTTTCCGCACCGTTCCGATCGGCGTATTTGACCGGCCGGGATCGTCCTTCGCCGCGCAGGGCAGCCGCGCGGCGTCGGCCTTCCGCCACCGCCGCTATCCGGCGGCGCAGGGCAAGGCGCTGGCGGCACGCCGGACCCCGGCCTGGAGTTTTCTGTGGGCGGCGTTTGATGACCGTTCGGCGACAGCCTTGCGGCAGCAAGCACTCACAGGGTAAATTGTTCTTGGGACTATTTCTTTGGGAGTTATCCACATCCGTAAAAAGACGCGTCCCCCTA
>CANJEJ010000068.1 GCA_947473325.1 Alphaproteobacteria bacterium
GCGGACTGGAAGGACACAGCGCCCTTCCTGCTGGTGCTGCACGGCATTTCCAACCCGCACAACCTTGGCGCCATCGTCCGCACGGCGGCTTTCTTCGGTGTCGACCGCGTGATCATCTCCGATCATCCCGACCAGGCCGGTCCCTCGGAAGCCGCCCAACGTGTGGCCGAAGGCGGCTTTGAATTCGTGCAGCTTTACCGGGCCACGCGGCTGCCCATTGCCCTGAAGCGCCTGCGCACGGGCTACCGCGTCCTTGGCACGGCACTGGGAACGGGCCAGCCGTTGGCGGCGTTGCAGAAGAACCGGCCGACCGTGCTGGTGCTGGGCAATGAAGGTGCGGGCCTCGACGCGGAGACGCTCAAGGCCTGTGACGGGGTCGTGACGTTGCCCGGGTCGGGCTGGGTGCAATCGCTGAACGTGGCAGCGAGCGCTGCCATCTTCCTGAACGCTTTCCACAACACAGGCTGACGCTGCATGGACGAGCACGCCCTCCCGGTACCGCATTTCCGTGAGGTCGTGATCTTCCTGGTCGCGGCGGGCCTGGTCGTGCCGGTGATGCACCGGCTGCGAGTGAGCCCGGTGCTCGGCTATCTGTTCGTCGGCTGCCTGATCGGGCCCTTCGGCCTCGGGCTTCTCGCCGACAACATCGGCCTCCTGCGCCATGCCGTCATTGCCAACGTCACGGGTATGAAGGTGCTGGCCGAACTCGGCATCATCTTCCTGATGTTCACGATCGGCCTCGAACTGTCGCTCGACCGGCTGTGGGCGATGCGGCGGCTGGTGTTCGGCCTGGGCGCGGCGCAGGTGCTCGTGACGGCGGCCGCGATCGGTGGCGTGGCCTGGGCCTGGGGCAACAAGCCCGAGGTCGCGATCATCCTCGGCCTTGCCCTTGCCCTGTCATCGACCGCCATCGTGATGCAGTTGCTGTCCGAGTCGAAGCGCACCGGCTCGCCGCTTGGCAACACGACCTTTGCCATCCTGCTGCTGCAGGACATTGCGGTGGTGCCGTTGCTTGTCGTTCTTGGCGTGGTCAATGGCGATGGCGAAGAAGGCATGGCGGTGGCACTGCTGGCCAGCCTGGGCAAGGCGGTGGTTGCCGTGCTGGTGGTGATGATCGGCGGGCGCCTCATCCTGCGCCCCATCTTCCGCATGGTCGCCAGCTCGAAGATTCCCGACCTCTTCATGGCGGTAACGCTGCTTGCCGTCGTTGTCACTGCCGCGGCCACCGGCGCGGCCGGATTGTCGATGGCCTTTGGTGCCTTTCTCGCCGGCCTGCTTCTCGCGGAAAGCGAGTACCGCCACGCGGTGGAGGTCGATATCGCGCCGTTCAAGGGCCTGCTTCTCGGCCTTTTCTTCATGACGGTCGGCATGGGCGTCGACGTGCGCGAGGTCTATGACAACGCGCTGTGGCTCGTTGTCGCCGTCGGCGGCCTGATGATCGTGAAGGCGCTGATCGCGGGCGGCCTCATCTTCGCCTTCACGCGCGAGCGCGGCGTTGCGGCAGAAGGCGGCATCCTGCTGGCGCAGGCGGGCGAGTTCGGCTTTGTCATCGTCGGCCTTGCCATCGCCGCGCGGGCGATGCCGGCCGCGACCGGGCAATTCATGCTGGTGGTCATCAGCCTGACCATGGTGGCAACGCCGCTGGTCGCCGGCCTCGCACGCCGCTTCGGCGAGGGCCTGGTCGTGCGCGATGCGACGCAGAACCAGAAGGAGCCGGAGGCGATGAGCGGCCATGTCGTCATCGCCGGTTTCGGCCGCGTCGGCCGCATGCTTTCCCACGCGCTGGACCAGGAAGGCATGGCCTATCTTGCCATCGACTCCGACCCCGCCAATGTCGACGGCCTCTATCGCGCCGGCCTGCCGGTCTATTTCGGCAACGCGAGCCGCATCGAGATGCTGCGCGGCGCCCGCACCGACAAGGCGGCGGCGCTTGTGGTGACGATGGACGATCCCGCGCTCAGCATGGAGACCGTGCGCGCCGCCCGCGCTGAATGGCCGGATCTGCCAATCTTCGTCCGGGCCCGCGACGCGCGTCATGCGGCCGGCGTGCGCGCCTTTGGCGCCACGGGCGTGGTACTCGAAGCCGTGGAGGCGAGCCTGCAACTCGCCGGCCGCGTGCTCGAGAGCCTGGGCGTTCCACCCGACGCGGTGGAACGCCGTCTCGCGCTGGAACGCGATGCCGTGCGCGACTTTCTCGATCGCTAGAGCACGGCCTGTTCAGATGGAATCGCGCGCGATTCCATCTGAAATTGCTCTAGAGCAGCGGCTGGCCGAGCAGGGCCTGCACAAACACGCCGATCGTCGCGACACCCAGCACGCCCGCCGCCATCGTCACCAGCGCGCCGCCCTGCACACGATCGCGCAGCAACCAGCCCAGCAGCGGCAGGATCTGCATCGCATGGATGCCAAGGAAATGCGCGACGCGCAGGTCGCCGCCGTCGCGCGACCAGCCGAACAGCGGCACGCCGCCCATATCGCTCGCCGTGCCGCCGACCCAGTGGGCGCCCCGGCTGCCCATATACATGCCGGCGACAGCACCCAGAACGAAGGTGAGCCACAGCCCCAGGATGACGGCGCGGCGATAGACAGGCGCCGCATCGCGGTTGTGTCGTGCGATGAGCACCGCCAGCCACGGGCTGCAGGCAGCCAGCACCACGGCGGCGAGCCCCATCAGCGAGAACATCGCGGCATGGAACGGCGTACCGGTATTGAAGTGAGACGCTTCACCGAGCGCCCCCTGCAACGCGATGTAGGCAACCTCGAACACCGCCGTCACCACCGCCGTCCAGGCCAGCCAGCGGGCGCCACGCGCCCGGCGCACTGCCTCGGGCAGCATGCCGTAGAGCCAGGCCAGCGTGCCGAGGTAAAGCCAGGTGGAGACCAGGAACTTGAACGGCTTGGTCCACACGCTGACGCCGTTGATCAGGCGCGGGTCGATCAGGGTGAGAAGCGCAGCAGGAATGGCGAACAGCGCCATCGCCAGCGCGGTTCGCGCCAGCAGCGGTTGCCGCCCGATCAGTTCGCGCACGATGCGCGACGACAAGGAGTCCGACTTTTCGGACGGCAGGGTGATCAGGCTCATGACAGGGCCTCCATCGGTTGACGCGAAAAGATCCGGCGGGTCGCGAGGAAAACAAGGAATCCGACCGGCCCGGCAAGGAAGGTGAGGACGAAGGCGGGCAGCAGGGCGAGGTGCGGCATACCGGCGCGGTGGCCTTCCCGCGCGATCCAGGCGCCCATGAAAAGATCAAAGGCGAGGTAGTGCACCCAGCCGGCCAGCAGCAACGCCGGTTCCTCAAAGAGCCGGGCGACATTGGCCAGGCTGTCGAAGCCGCCTTCGGCCCCCGGCATGTAGAGCGCGAGCAGGACGAGGTAGCCCAGTGCCAGCACGCCGGGGATCACCAGGGCACTGAACTTCTGCCGCACCCAGGCCCGGCCCGGCAGGAAGACCAGTGCCAGCCAGCCGACCATGGCGGTCGCGGAGGCGAGGGAGAAAAGCGTTTCGAGGGACATGGCGGCCTCATCTAGACGATGTCTAGATGATAGTTGCCGCCTATCTATCCAGTGTCAAGTTAAATCTTGACATTGTCAGGCCGAGACCGGATATCCTCGCCCCATGACGAGCAAGCCGGCCGACCGGTATCACCACGGCGATCTGCGCGAGGCGCTTCTGGCGGCAGGCGAAGCCGTGCTGGCCGAGCGGGGGGTGGAAGACTTCACCCTGCGCGAATGCGCCCGCCGGGCCGGCGTTTCCCATGCCGCGCCGGCCCATCACTTCGGCGATGCGGCGGGTTTTCTCGCCGAACTGGCGGCGGTGGGCTTCGACCGGCTCACCACGGCGATGGAAGAGCGTCGCGCCGGGGCCGGGCCGGAACCCCTGGCCCAGCTCCACGCCATCGGCCGGGGCTATATCGCCTTTGCGGTGCGCAACCGGGCGCTGTTCCAGATCATGTTCCGCCATGATGGCACCGGAGTCGGCTCAGCCAATCTGCAACGCGCCGGCGGTGCGGCCTTCGGCGTCCTGCAGGCGGCGATGGCGCGGGTGCTGGCGGCGCACCGGCCCGCGCAGGCACCGCTGCCCTCCCTGGCGCTCGCCTGGTCGGCCGTGCATGGCTTTGCCACCCTGCTGATCGAACGCCAGCTCGACGCCTGCCTGGGCCAGGGCGGCATCCAGGATCTCGAAACCGACCTCGGCGGCGCTATGCTCACCCTGATGACCCATGCGCTGGCCGCCCCCCCCACAATTCCTGCTGGCTGAAATTCCTGAACCGCGCCAACAGGATCGGGCGGTTGTCGCCGGGCCGAAACTTGCCTAAATAGGCCGGATTGCCCCGGCGACAGTGTGCCGGACAGGATGGCCAATGCCCGAACAGAAGGACTGGGAGATTCCCGCTGCCGCGCAGCCCAAGCGCGACGAGCTTTCCTTCGACCTCGAATCCGTGCTGCGCGCGGCGGTGACGCTGCGCGTCACCGCGCCGGAAGACGCATTTACCGCACCGATGCTCGGCACCGAGCGCGCCGGCAACGGCATGCTCATCGGTGACGGCCTTGTCCTCACCATCGGCTATCTCGTAACCGAGGCAGATTCGGTGTGGGCGCTGACCAGCGACGGACGCGCGGTGCAGGGCCATGTCGCGGGTTATGACCACGAAACCGGCTTCGGCCTTGTGCAACTTCTGACGCGCGACAAGCTGCCGTCGGTGGAATTCGGCAATTCCGGTCCCGTCGATGTCGGCGAGCCCATCGTCTTCGCCGCCGGTGGCGGCAAGCGCCATGCGCTGGCGGCGCAGGTGGTGTCGCGCCGCCGCTTCGTCGGCTCGTGGGAATATGTCATCGACGACGCCATCTTCACGGCGCCCGCGCATCCCAGCTGGGGCGGCTCCGGCCTGATCGGCAAGTTCGGCCAGCTGGTCGGCATCGGCTCGCTCTACGTGCAGCAGGCGAAGGACGGCTTCGCCGCGCTGGAAGGCAACATGGCGGTGCCGATCGACCTGGTGAAGCCGATCCTGCCCGACCTCATCCGTTATGGCCGCGTCAACAAACCGGCGCGCGCCTGGCTTGGCCTTTATGCCGCCCAGGCGGGGGCGCAGCTCGTGGTCGCGGGCCTTGCGCCGCGCGGGCCAGCCGCGCGCGGCGACATCCGCGTCGGCGACGAACTTGTCGAGGTCGCCGGCGAGCCGGTGGAGGAACTGGGCACGCTGTTCCGCAAGGTGTGGTCGCTCGGTCCCGCCGGCAGCGACGTGCCCATGACCCTGAAGCGCGATGGCAAGACGATCCGGCTGACCCTGAAGTCGGCCGACCGCCAGCGCTTCATGAAGTCTCCCCGCCTGCAATAGCCGGGGTGACGTCGCTTCGGGCCCGGGCTAGTCTCGCGGCTTAACCCCGAGGTTTTCCGTGGCCCTATCCGAAGTCATGCGCGACGGCGCCGTGGTGCGCGACGTCAAGGCGATCAGTCTGGTCAGCGCCGGCCACTTCTGCAGCCATTTCTTTCAGCTCGCCCTGCCGCCGCTGTTTCCGCTGCTGATCGGCGAATTCAACACGACCTACACTGCACTCGGCCTGCTGATGACGGCGTCGGCGCTGACCAGCAGCGCGACCGAAACCCCGCTGGGCTTCCTGGTGGACCGCTTTGGCGCGCGCTGGATCCTGGTCGGCGGCCTGGTGCTGCACAGCCTGGCGATGATGGCGATGGGTTTTGCCGACACCTATTGGGCGCTGCTCACCTTCTTCATGGTCGCGGGCCTCGCCAACTCGGTCTATCACCCGGCCGACTATTCGCTGCTCTCGGCCACGGTCGATCCGAAGCGGCTCGGCCGCGCGCTCAGCCTGCACACCTTTGTCGGCAATATCGGCTGGGTGCTGGTGCCGCTCGTCATGGTCGCGCTGACCGCACTGTGGAGCTGGCGCGACGCGTTGATGACGATCGGCGTGTTCGGCCTGTTCGTCGCCTTCCTGATCGCCGCGCTGGGCGGTTTCCTGCGGGAAGAGAAACAGGTTCGCGCCGAAGCCAAGGCGGCCGCGCCACCGGGCACGGTTACGGCCGCGCCCGGCGGCATCGCGCTGCTGCTATCGCCGCCGATCCTGATGGGCTTCCTGTTCTTCATGATGATCTCGGCCGGCACCGGCGGGTTGCGCACCTTCTCGGTGTCGGCGCTGGTGGCGATCTATGACGCGCCGCTCGAAGCGGCCGGCAACGCGCTGACCGGCTTCCTGATCGGAAGCTCCGTGGGCATCCTGGCCGGTGGTCTGATTGCCGACCGCTTCCGCCAGCCGCAAAGCCTTGCAATGATTGGGTTTCTGGGCGCTGCCGTCTGTGCGGCGCTGGTCGGTCTGGTGACCGTGCCGATCATCGCCGTGGTGGCGCTGCTGACCGTCGCCGGCTTCTGCTCCGGCGCGGTGCAGCCGGCACGCGACCTGCTGGTGCGCGCCATCACGCCGAAAGGCTCGATGGGCAAGGTGTTCGGCTTCCTGTCGTCCGGCCTCGGCCTCGGCGGCGCGCTGGTGGGGCCGTTCTATGGCTGGATCATGGACAACAGCGATCCGCGCTGGGTGTTCCTCGTAAGCGCCATCATCATCATGGCGTCGGTGGTGACGGTCGGCGGCCTGGGCCGTGCCGCCCGCCAGAAGAAGGCAGCGGAAGAGGCGGCGCTGGCGTCCTCGTCGTAGCCGGACTCAGTCGTAATAGCCGGAAGTCTTGCGGCCCCAGAAGCCGGTGCGCCAGTCGCTGATGCCCTTGATGGCGATACCGGCATCGCGGAACACGGGGAACAGCTCGTGCTCCGACCACGACTCCGCATACATGTTGCAATAGCCGTCCCAGTTGTTGATCAGGCGCCAGTCGCGCTCGTCGTCCAGCACCGTGCTGAAGATGATCTTCGCCGGAGCGTTGATCACCGGCAGCCGTGACAGCCGGTACCAGAGACCGCTGGAAAACATCTGCACGATGGCGAATGACTGTTCGTTGCTCAGGCGGCGGAATACGCCCATCCAGGCTTTCATCGACAGAAGCTGCAGTTCCTTGCCGGCCTGCTTGATGTTGCGGGCCAACCAGTTGGCCTGCGGCACCTTGTGCGACGCCTCGTTCACCTCGAAGGGGCGCAGCGCGGCGGCATAGACCCAGATGTTCACCTCGCCGCCTTCCTTCACCAGGCGGCAGGCGTTGCGGATGGCATCGCGCGTCTCGCCGGTGTGGTGCAGCACGCCGAGCGAATAGACATAGTCGAAGGTCTCGGGCGCGAAGGGCACCGCGAAGACGCTCGCCTGCACCAGCAGCAGGCGCCGTTTGAACTGGGGAAAACGCTCCAGCATGATCTTGCGGAACATGTCGACGCCGCGCGTCAGGTCCATGCCCACCACCTTGCGGGCGCCCGAATCACGCAGCGTGCGGATGGCGTATTGGCCGACGCCGCAGCCGATGTCCAGCACCAGCCGATCACGCATGTGCTTCAGCGCCCGGCCGTCATAGGCATTGCGGTCATAGATGTTGTCGTCCTGCATGCCGCTCGGATGGTCGGGGTCGATCATCCGGTAGTTGAGGCCGCGGCCGCGGTCGATGCGGGTCCATTTGAAGTCCCAGGTCCGGTTGTAGCCCGTCTTCTCGGTGAAGCGGGGAATGCCGTTCTCGATGGGATAGGTCTTGCCCTGGGTCACGCCCTTCAGCGTGCCGGTCAGAATTTCGCCGTCTTCATCGCGCAGGGTGGCTTCTGCCAGGGCCAGGGGGTCCATCGTCTCAGGGCAACGCAGCAGGGCGACATCTTCGTCATACATCCGGACACCACGGGGTAGAGCAACGTGCCCTCAAGTCGAACCGGAGGTTCCACCTGTGGGCTCAAGTTGCTCTGATCCATCAAGATGCTAGAGCAGCTATAGGCGATCAAGTGAGGCCACTTGATCGCCTATAGCTGCTCCGGCGCGCAACGGGCCCACCATGCCCAAAAGCGCCGGGAAATGCATCTCCGCCGCGCGTGATCGGGTTGATCAGGATCGATCCCGTCTGCAAAGTGGGACAACGCCCGCACACACCGGCCAGGAGGGGTCGTGGAACTCGCCAACCAGATCATCTTCTTTGCCGGCGCCCTGCTGCTGGTGTCGATCATCGCGGGCCTGCTGTCCTCGCGCATCGGCGCCCCCCTGCTGCTCGTCTTCATCGGGCTTGGGATGCTGATCGGAGAGGACGGGCCGGGCGGCATCGCCTTCAACGACTATGGCGGCGTGTTCTTCGTCGCGAGCCTCGGGCTGGCGATCATCCTGTTTGACGGCGGACTGCGCACGCCGATGGCCGATGTGCGGCTGGTCTGGGCACCGTCGCTGTCGCTGGCGACGCTGGGGGTGGCCATCACCGCCGCCATTACCGGCCTCGTCGCAATGCTGACGCTCGACCTCGGAGTCGTCGAATCGCTGCTGATTGGCTCCATCGTCGCCTCGACCGACGCGGCAGCGGTCTTCCTGCTGCTGCACCAGCGCGGCATGGACCTGAAGAAGCGCGTCGGCGCCACGCTGGAGGTCGAATCCGGCGCCAACGACCCGATGGCCGTGTTCCTCACCGTAACCCTGGCCGAGCTGCTGATCGCCGGCCATGGCGATGCCTCATGGTCGGTGCTGACCAATTTCTTCCTGCAGATGGGCATGGGGGCTGCGCTGGGCATCGGCGGCGGCTATGCGCTCGCCTGGGCGATCAACCGGATGGAACTCGCCTCGGGCCTCTACCCGGTGCTGGCCATTGCCGGCGCGCTGTTCATTTTCGGTGGCGCGCATTTCGTCGGCGGCAGTGGCTTCCTCGCCGTCTATCTCGCCGGCATTGTCGCAGGCAACCAGCGCCTGCGCGCCAACCAGCTGATCCACCGCTTCCATGACGGGCTGTCCTGGGTCAGCCAGATCGTCATGTTCTTCCTGCTCGGCCTGCTGGTGACGCCAAGCTCGCTGGTGCCCGACCTGATTCCGGCCGGCCTGATCGCGCTGGCGCTGATCTTCATCGCCCGCCCGCTCGCCGTGCTGCTCTGCCTGCTGCCCTTCCGTTTCCCGCGCGAGGAGCGCCTGTTCATCGCCTGGGTCGGCCTGCGCGGCGCCGTTCCGCTCTACCTGGCGATCATTCCGATTCTGGCCGGCGTGACCGGGTCGCTCATCTATTTCAATGTCGCCTTCGTCGTCGTGCTGACGTCGGTGGTGCTGCAGGGCTGGACCGTGCCCTGGATCGGCCGCCGCCTCGACGTGCAGCTGCCGCCGGTGCCGGAAACCGCCGGCCGTCTTGATCTCGACCTCACGCCCGGCATGGACCGCGATCTCTATGGCTGGCGGGTGGAAGAGGGCAGCACGGCGGCGCAGCGGCCCTTTGCCCAGCTGCACCTGCCGCGGCGCACGCGCGTCCTTGCCATCCTGCGCGACGGGGCCCTGCTGCCGCGCGAGACGCTGGAGCGGCTGCTGCCCGAAGACCAGGTGCTGGCGCTGTGCCCGCCGGAACAGTCGATCAAGCTCGACCGCCTGTTTGGCCGGCCGCGGAGCCGGCGCGAGCGCACCCCGTCGACACTAGGCGACTTTGCCTTCCCGGCCGCCACCACGCTCGCCGCGCTGGCGGACACCTACGATTTGCCGGTGGCGAAGCACATGCGCGAGCAGACGGTGGGTGCCTATCTCGACGAACAGCTGCCAGGACCGATCACCATCGGCGACCGGGTGCGCATGGGCGCGGTCGACCTCATCGTGCGCGAGATGAAGGGCGGCAACATCGTGACGGTCGGCCTGCGCCTGATCAGCGACGATGACGGCCGTGGCCCGGGTCTTCGGGTGCGGCTGCAGGAAATCGTGGGCGATCTGCGGGCGCGCCTGCGAATCGTACCGGCGCGCCCGAAGCCGGCGGCTTCCAAGACGGCCGACGCCAACGTCGTGCCCCTGCGCAAGGCGCAGGGCGACTAGCTTCTACTTCTCATAGATGGCGATCTCGGGCTCGGCGGCGGCGTCGCGCGTCCAGGCCTGCATGGCGGGCAGCGCCATCACGGCCTCGCAATAGGCCTGGGTGACCGGGTCGAGCTGCACGCCGTAGGTCAGGAAGCGGGTGACCACCGGGGCGTACATCGCATCGGCCGCGCCGAAGCGGCCGAACAGGAAGTCGCCGCCGGCCGGCCGGCCATAGAGATTGCGGGCGTCGCGCCAGATCTGCAGCACGCGGTCAATATCGGGGCGCGCATCGGCGCCGATGGCGAAATCGATATAGCGGCGGCGGATGTTCATCGGCAGGGCCTCGCGCAACCCGCGGAAGCCAGCATGCATCTCGTTGCTGACCACCCGGGCCTGGGCACGCGCCGCACGATCGGCAGGCCACAATTGCCAGTCCGGGTGCTTCTCGGCGAGGTATTCCAGAATGGCGAGCGATTCCCAGACCACGATCGCGCCGTCCTTCAGGATCGGCACGCGGCCGGCCGGTGAATGCTCGCGGATGCGCCGGGCGGTATCGGGCTTCTGCAGGGGGATCACCACCTCGTCGAAGGCGCCGCCGTTTGCCGCCATGGCAAGCCAGGGGCGCAGCGACCAGGACGAATAATTCTTGCTGCCGATGACAAGGATGGGGTTGGCCATGAAAACCTCTGGTCCCTCTGATGCCAAGGGCGCGCGTTTGCCTATAATCGGCGAAACGGCAGCCTGCCGCACACGAGGTTCTTGAACTTGGTCTCCCATCTTAGCGACGGCGCGGCGGCGTCCGCCACGCCGATCTCCCTTGTCTCGCCTGCAGACTTCAAGGGCTGGCGGGCACGCCAGCCGAAGGCGCTGCAGGCCTGGCTCGACTGCGCCAACTTCAAACCGGCCGCCGGCAAGTGGCTGCGCCTGCCGCCCCAGGGCAAGGGCCGCGCCGGGCTGCTGTTCGTGGCCGACCGCCCGCTGGGACAATGGGCGATCGCGGAGCTGCCGCGGGCGCTCGGCAAGGGCACCTACCGCCTCGACGCCGACCTGACGCCGGCCGAGGCGACCAATGCCGCCGCCGCCTGGGGCCTCGGCCACTACCGCTTCCGCCGTTACAAGAAAAGCGAGGAAAGCACTGCGGTGCTGCTGTGGCCGAAGGGCGCCGACCGGGCGCAGGCGCAGCGCCTCGTCACCGCGGTCACGCTGGTGCGCGACCTCATCAACACGCCGGCCGAGGACATGGGACCCGCCGAACTCGCGGCCGCCGCGGCAGCGGTCGCCAAACGCTACAAGGCGCGCATGAAGGTGACGAGCGGGCCGGCGCTCGCCAGATCCTTTCCCACCATCCACACGGTGGGCCGCGCGGCGACACGGGGCCCGCGCCTGATCGACCTGCAATGGGGTCCTGCCAAAGCGCCCAAGGTGACGCTGGTGGGCAAGGGCGTGTGCTTCGACTCCGGCGGCCTTAACATCAAGGCGGCGGGCGGCATGCGCTGGATGAAGAAGGACATGGGCGGCGCCGCGACGGTGCTGGGTCTTGCCCAGATGATCATGGACGCGAAGCTGAAGCTGCGGCTGCGCGTGCTGATTCCCGCGGTGGAGAACGCGGTGGCCGGCAACGCCTTCCGTCCCGGCGACGTCATCCGCACGCGCAAGGGCCTGACGGTCGAAATCGGCAACACCGATGCCGAAGGCCGGCTGATCCTGTGCGATGCGCTCGCGCTTGGCGATGAAGAGGCGCCCGAACTGATGGTGGATTGCGCCACGCTGACCGGTGCGGCGCGCGTGGCACTTGGCCCCGACCTGCCGGTGCTGTTCACCGACGACGACCGGTTCGCTGCCGACCTCGAAGTGCAGGGCCGCAGGGTGGAAGACCCGCTCTGGCGCCTGCCGCTGCATGCACCCTATCGCCGGATGATCGACAGCGCGATCGCCGACATCAACAACGCGGGCGAAGGCGGCCAGGCAGGCGCAATCACCGCCGCGCTGTTCCTGAAGGAGTTCGTCGCCAAGGCAAAGGCCTGGGCGCATATCGATCTCTACGCATGGAACGACACCGACCGGCCCGGCCGCCCGCGTGGCGGCGAGGCGCTGGCGATGCGCGCGCTCTTCGCGCTGCTGGTGGCGCGCTACGGCACATGAGCAGCGGCGGCACCCTGCTGTTCGTCTATGGCACGCTGCGCCGAGCCGTGCAGGCGCCGGCCTATTCGCTGTTCGCCGACCAGGCTGACTTCTTCGACCACGGCATCATCGGCGCGCGCATGTACGATTTCGGCAACTATCCCGGCGTGGTGCTGTCGGACGATCCGGCCGATCGTGTCTACGGCGAATTGTTTTTGCTACACGCAGCCGAAACGACCTTGAAGCTGCTCGATGAATACGAAGGGATTCACCGCGGAACCAAACCGTGGCCGGAACAATATGCGCGGGTCGAACTGCCGGTGGCGTCGGAAAGTCACGGCATGGTCACGGCCTGGGTTTACAGCTATCTGCTGGCGGTGGAAGGCAAGCCGCGCATCGTTCACGGCGACTACGCAAAACATCTGCGCGGCAAGAAGAACTATCGCCCGCCGCCGCTCGTCGACGAAGCATGATGACGCAGACGCTGCGGCTGCCCGCCCATGCACGCGACGCGGGCATGCCGCAATAGTTCTGCAAAGCGTTCGCAAAGCATTTGATTGGCCGATCCTGCAACGCTAGGTTGCGTCGTGCCGTTGAACTCCAAACAAGCCCTCACGCTCTGGCAGCGCGCCCTGATCCCCTACGTCCGGGGTCAGTCGCCAGATTTGTCGGCGCGTCAGATGGCGCTGCTGTTGTCCATCTATGTCGAAGGCGGTCCGCACACGGTGCGCGGCCTGGCGGCCAAGTTGTCGATTTCCAAGCCGGCGGTTACCCGCGCCATCGATGCACTGGAGAAGCTGGAATTCGTCCGCCGCCTGCCGGATGAAACCGACAAGCGCAGCGTGCTGGTGTCGCGCACGGTGAAGGGGGCGGTGTTTCTCGACCAGTTCGGCGCGTTTATTGCCGCCGCGGCGGAAAATCTCTAGCCGCCTGAGAAATCAGGTGCGTACCGCGTCTTCGTCCGCGACTTCCAGATCGAAGGCCGCTGCCATCAGCGCCCGGGTGTAGGGCGTCTTCGGCGCCTCGAAGATGTCGTCGGCGGATCCAGACTCCACCACCTTGCCGTCCTTCATCACGATCACTTCGTCGGCCAGCGCACGCACCACGCGCAGGTCGTGGCTGATGAACAGGTAGGCGAGGTTGTGGCGTGCCTGCAGGTCGCGCAGCAATTCGACGATCTGCGCCTGCACCGACATGTCGAGCGCGCTGGTGGGCTCGTCGAGCACGACAAGCTTCGGTTTCAGCACCATGGCGCGCGCAATGGCGATGCGCTGCCGCTGGCCGCCGGAGAATTCATGCGGGTAGCGGTCCTGCATCGCAGGCTCGAGGCCCACTTCCGCCAAAGCCTGGCCGATGATGGCGCGGCGTTCGTCCCAGTCGCGGATCTGGGTATGAACCAGCAGGCCTTCCTCGACGATCTGGCCGATGGACAGGCGCGGCGACAGCGAGCCATAGGGATCCTGGAAGACGATCTGCATCGCCTTGCGCAGCGGCCGCATGGCGTTGAAGTTGCGCTGGTCGATCGCCTCGCCTTCGAAACGGATCGGGCCTTCGCTGCGGATGAGGCGCAGCAACGCGAGGCCCAGCGTGGTCTTGCCTGACCCCGATTCGCCGACGACGCCGATGGTATGGCCGGCGCGCAGCTTCAGCGTCACGCCATCGACCGCCTTCACATAGTCGACCGTCTTTTGCAGCACGCCGCGCTTGATCGGGAACCAGACCTTCAGGTTGTCGGTCGCCATCACCTCGGGTGCGCCGGCGGCGCGGCGCGGCGGCCGGCCCTTCGGTTCGGCGGCAAGCAGCTGGCGGGTGTAGGGGTGCTGGGGGTTGGCGAAGATGTCCGCCACCCGCCCTTGTTCGACGATCTCGCCGTCCTTCATCACGCAGACGCGGTCGGCGATCTTGCGCACGATGCCGAGGTCATGGGTGATCAGCAGCATCGCCATCTTGAGATCGGCCTGCAGTTGCTTGAGCAGCTTCAGGATCTGCGCCTGGATGGTCACATCCAGGGCTGTCGTCGGTTCGTCGGCGATCAGCAGGTCGGGGTTGTTGGCGAGCGCCATGGCGATCATGACGCGCTGGCGCTGGCCGCCCGACAGCTGGTGCGGATAGGCGTCGAGCCGGCGTTCCGCGTCGGGCAGGCCGACCAGGCGCAGCAGCTCCAGCGTGCGGGCGCGCGCCTGCGCCTTGTTCATCTTCTTGTGCAGGATCAGGACTTCGTTGATCTGCCGCTCGATCGAATGCAGCGGGTTCAGCGAGGTCATGGGTTCCTGGAACACCATCGACACGCGGTTGCCGCGCACCTTGGTGAGGGCCGCCTGGCTCGCGCCGATCATCTCGGTGCCGTCCACCTTGATCGAGCCGCTGGGGTGGCTCGCGGTGGGATAGGGCAGCAGCTGCAGCACGGACAGCGCCGTGACCGTCTTGCCCGAGCCCGATTCGCCGACCAGCGCGACCGTCTCCCCTTTGTCGATGCTGAAGGAAACATGGCGCACGGCCGGGTTCTCGCGGCCGCCCATGCGGAAGGTGACGGACAGGTCCTTGACCTGAAGGAAGGGCATGGCGGCTCAGCTCCAGGTCTTGCGCGGGTCGAAGGCGTCGCGCACCGCTTCGCCGATGAAGATCAGCAGGCTCAGCATGACGCCAAGCGAGACGAAGGCGGTGATGCCAAGCCACGGCGCCTGCAGGTTCGACTTGCCCTGGGCCAGGAGCTCGCCCAGCGAGGCCGAACCCGGCGGCAGGCCGAAGCCGAGGAAGTCGAGCGAGGTCAGCGTGGTCACCGAGCCGGTCAGGATGAAGGGCATGAAGGTCAGCGTCGCCACCATGGCGTTGGGCAGAACATGCTTGAACATGATGACAAGATTGGAGACGCCGAGCGCCCGGGCGGCGCGAACATAGTCGAGGTTGCGGGCGCGCAGGAATTCGGCGCGCACGACGCTGACCAGCCCCATCCAGGAAAACAGCAGCATGATCCCCAGCAGCCACCAGAAGTTCGGCTCGATGATGCTGGCCAGAATGATCAGCATGTAAAGCACAGGCAAGCTCGACCAGAATTCGATGAAGCGCTGGGCGATCAGGTCGATCCAGCCGCCGAAATAGCCCTGCACCGCGCCGGCCATGACGCCGATGATGGACGAAATGATCGTCAGGGTCAGGCCGAACAGGACCGAGATGCGGAAGCCATAGATCAGCCGGGCCACCACATCGCGCGCCTGGTCGTCGGTGCCAATGAGGTTGACCAGCGACGGTGGCGCCGGCGCAGGCACTGGCAATTCGTAGTTGATGGTGCGATAGCTGAACTCGAACAGCGGCCAGACCATCCAGCCCTTTTCGCGGATCAGGCTCTTGACCTCGGGGTCGCGATATTCGGCCGTGGTCTCGAAGATGCCGCCGAAGCGCGTCTCCGGATAGTTCACCAGCACCGGCGACAGCAGGTCGCCGTCATACATGATCA
>CANJEJ010000069.1 GCA_947473325.1 Alphaproteobacteria bacterium
GATCACGAAACAGTCGGCGCCGCGGACGTTTTCCTGGATCTCGACGAAGACTTCCATGTCGGCGAAGCGGCGGATGCTGGCCGAGGTCAGGGGCACGCTCAGATACGCGGCAATGGCTTCGGACAGCGGCCGATTGCTGTTGCCGGCGATCAGTTTCATGCGGGATGTCCCTGGTGGGCGGGGTAGGACGCAGGGCCCGGCGGTCCGGGTCTCCACGGCGCGCGGACTGTAACAATGAGGCTGCGGGCTGTAAACCGCACCCGCCGGGTTTCACACCCGATGCGGTCAGGGCACCGGGGTGCTTTTCAGCAGGTCTTCCAGGCCCTCGGCGGCACCGGTGGCGATGTCATAGGCCAGTGGTCCCCACCGGCCGTCGAGCTTGCCCGGCAGGATTTCGTTTTCCTGCTCCACCGCGCCGATTTCGCTGCCGTCGGGGTTCAGCAACGCCCAGCGGATGGCCAGCCGCTCGCCGTTGGGCGACGGCACCACCGTGACGGCGGCCGTGATCAGCGGGACTTCGGCATCGGCCGCCGCAACGCGGATGCCGCGCAGGTCGAGCGCTGCGATCAGCGCCGTCGCCAGCGCATCGCGCCCGTCGCCCGGCGCGCCGTCCACGGGGCCGAGATGCACGCGGGGTGCGACGTCGGGTCGCGGCAGGCCGACAGTCGCCCCGCCGCCCGCGTCGATCAGCGGCGCGATCTGCCCGGCCGACACCGTGGCGAGTTGGTCGAGCATGTCCGCGCGGCCCCTGCGCCATTCGTCGGCGGGCAAGGTCTGCGCCACCGCGGTGCGGGCATAGATGCCGCCGCGTGGATCGCGCACCACCCAGACGATGCTGACGGAGGCGTTGTCCTGGTCGCTGTCGATGGCGGCGAGCGCTTCGCCGGTCAGCGTGTAGCGGCCTTCGCTGCGGCCGGTCTCTGACGCGGCGATGCCGCGCGCCCGCAGCGCCGCGGCGGTGCCGGCAGCCAGCGTTGTGCCGCCGCTACCCGGCATGGCGTTCACCGGCAGGACCACGACGCCCCATTGCGGCCCCATGCTGGCGAGGTCGCTGAGCGACAGCGGCCCGCGCTGCGCCTCGAAAGGGCGTGGCAGAGGTTGGCAGGCGGCGGCGACCAGAAGCAGCCAGAGGCCGGCAAGGGCAAGGGCGCGGCGCAGGACGGGCCCGCTCATTTTTCTAGCGCGATGGCCGACAGCTGGCGGCCATAGACCGGCTCGCCGCGATGGGTGGCGCGGCGGAAGCTGTAGAAGCGGTCCTCTGCCGCATAGGTGTCGATCGGCAACGCCTCCGCGCGCCCGATGCCGGCGGCGGTCAGGCGCGACAGGACATAGCCGGCAAGGTCGAAGCGCGGCCGCGTGCCAGCCCTCGCGGGCGTGAAGAAGCGCGCGTTGTCTGACGACTGGTCAAGGAAGGGCGCCGGAAAATCGGGACCGACCTCGTAGGACACCTGTGCGATGCAGGGGCCGACGGCGGCAGCGATGCGGTCACGTTTCGCGCCAAGCGCTTCCATCGCCGCGACCGTTGCTTCGGCGACGCCGCCCAGCGCGCCTTTCCAGCCCGCATGCGCCGCGCCGATGACACCCGCATCGGCATCGTGGAACAGGATGGGCGCGCAATCGGCGGTCAGGATGCCAAGCGCAACGCCGGGCGTGCGGGTCACCATCGCATCGGCGCGCGGCGGCTCGGCTGTCCACGGCCCCGTCGGTTCCGCCACCGCGATGCCATGGACCTGGTAGACGGTGCAGAGATTCGTGTCGGGCAGGCCCAGGGAGCGGGCAGCGCGGCTGCGATTCTCGCGCACCCGCGCCATGTCGTCGCCGGAGCCCATGCCGCAGTTAAGCGAGGCATAGATGCCGTCCGACACGCCGCCACCGCGGGTGAAGAAGGCATGGCGCAGGCCGGGCGCGGCCAGGGTTTGCGATTCGACGATCATGTCAGGCCGGGCAGGGGCCCGTAATGCGGGTGGGTGATGGCCATGGCCTGGAAAAGACTGCCCATCTGGTCCGGGTGGGTCAACCGCCAGCGCGCCGCTTCGATCGCTTCGGCCTCCGCGGGTGCGGCCGCGCTCAGCCGCGCCGCACGCGGGCCAATGCCGAGTGCGTCCAGAAATGTTCCTTGCGGCACCGGGCCTTGCACCACCGCACCGGCGGCGCGCGCGGTGTCGGCCAAGGCAGCGAAATCCACCAGGGCGGTCAGGTCGGCGGTCCCGGGTGCGTCCAGCACGGGATGTGCCTTGTGCCCGCGCAGGGCCTGCAACGTTGCCCGCGGCGTGCCGTCGGTGTAGCCGTAGTCGATCAGCAGCGCGGCGCCGCCCTGCGCCGCGAGGCGCGCGGCGATTTCTTCCGCCAGCGCCAGCCCGGCCGGCGCCGTCTCCCACACCGCGCCCAGCGGCGCGGCAGACAGGACGGGCGAATCGCTGCCGTCGAAGCGGGCCGGCGACAGCACGAAGCGAAAGTCACCCTGGCCGTCGGCATCGACCAGCCGTTCGTGCCAGCCATCCGGCGCGCGTTCGTATTGCCGCACCGGCAGCGCGTCGAAGAATTCGTTGGCGACCAGCAGCATCGGTCCGGCGGGCACACCGGCGACATGGTTGTGCCAGGTCGGCGCGGCATCGGACAGCGCCGCGGCCTGAGCCTTGCGCAAGGTCGGACTGGTCTCGACCAGATGCAGGCGGATGGCGTTGCGGAATTCCGGCACCAGCTTTGCGGCGCGCAGGGCATCGACCATCAGCGTGCCGCGGCCGGGTCCGAGTTCGACGAGATGCACCGGCGAGGGCGCACCCATCTGCTGCCAGACCGTTGCGAGCCACAGGCCGATCAGCTCGCCGAACATCTGGCTGATCTCGGGCGCGGTGACGAAGTCGCCGGCAACGCCGAAGGGATCGCGCGTGATGTAATAGCCGTGCTTCGGGTGACCCAGCGCCTCGGCCATGAAGCGCGCGACCGAAATCGGCCCCTGCGCGCGGATCAGAGCCAGCAGATGATCGGCGAGCGCCGTGCGGCTCAACGGACCGCCGGCTTGCGCTGCGTTGACCACCAGACGAGGCCGAGACCCAGCGCAAGCAGCGGCAGCGACAGGATCTGCCCCATGGTCACGCCGGCGGCGATGAAACCGAGATGCGCATCGGGCTCGCGGAAGAACTCCGCGATGATGCGGGCGAGCGCATAGCCCATCAGGAACACGCCGGTCAGCAGGCCGGGCTTCTCATGCGCCCGCGTCCCATGCCGCAGCACCAGCATGACGATGGCAAGGACAAGGCCTTCGAGCAGCGCTTCGTAAAGCTGGCTCGGATGGCGGGGAAACGGCCCACCCGCCGGGAACACCATCGCCCAAGGCGCGTCGCTCGGCCGGCCGAACAGCTCGCCGTTGATGAAGTTGGCGATACGGCCGAAGAACAGGCCGGGCGGCGTCGCCACCGCGATCATGTCGCTGAATCCGAGCAGCGAGATCTTGCGCTGGCGGCAGAACAGCACCATCGCGAGCAGCATGCCGGTCAAACCACCATGGAAGGACATGCCGCCCTGCCAAAGCTGCAGGATCTGCCCCGGATGGTCGAGATAGAAGCCCGGCTTGTAGAACAGGACATAGCCAAGCCGGCCGCCCAGGATGATGGCGAGCGTCGCCCAGACCAGGAAGTCGTCGACATCGCGCGCCGTCATCGCCGCGCCCGGCTTCTTCGCAATCCACAGCAGGTAGCGCCAGGCCAGCACCAGCGCGGCGACATAGGCCAGTGCATACCAGCGGATGGCGAGGGGGCCGATGGCGACGGCCACCGGATCGATATGGGGGAACGCAAGGACGGGCAGCATGCGGGCTAACCTAGAGCAGCAGGGGTCATGTGGGAATCGGCAAAGGCCGGGGCATGGGTGGTTGCGGCGTCGCAGGGCCGCCGCCATATTCGGATCAACGCAAGCGTGAACACGAGGACACGACCATGCAGGGCGACAACCGGCTGTTTGACGATCTGGCCCGGATGGCGAGCGGCGCCGTCAGCGCGCTGAACGGTGTGCGCGAGGATGCCGAGGCCCGCATCCGCGAGGAGTTCCGCAAGCGCATCGCCGACTGGGAATTCGTCACCCGGGAAGAGTTCGAGGCGGTGCAGGCCATGGCCCAGGCCGCGCGCGAAGAGAACGAACGGCTGGCCGCCCGGCTGGGCGAGCTCGAACGCCGCATGGCCGCCCAGGACGGGGTCAAGACCCCGGCGTGATCAAGGCTGGGGATAAACCCTGTCCCGACAACGATTTGCGGTGATTTCGGCTTGACGTCGACTCACGCCCGCTGGCATACATCTAGTAGCGGTTTTGGCAGTCTGCCACTATCGTTTGTGCGCCGGAGGGGGTCCATTGCGAACTGTTCCAGTCCGACTCGACCGCACCGATCGTCCTGGAGGTGTCGGCCGATGAGCATCTTGGTCAACGAAGCCACACCCACCACCTTCAATCCCCTCGACATTATCGAACAGATCGTTTCGGCCAACGAATGGCCCTTCGACCGCTATGACGACGACGAGATGAATGTCGGCGTCGAGGGCAGCTGGACGCGCTACCACCTGTGGTTCGCCTGGCGCCCCGACCAGCAGGCGCTGCAATTCTCCTGCGCCTTCGACCTCAAGGTCCCGCATGACAAGACCCAGGTCATGCATTCGCTGCTCGCCCTGATGAACGAGAAGATGTGGCTGGGCCATTTCGATATCTGGGCCCAGGAAGGACTCCTGATGTTCCGCCATGCCCAGCTGTTCGGCGGCGGCGCCACCGCGACGTCGGAGCAGATCGAGGAACTGGTCGAAGTGGCGTTGCGCGAAAGCGAACGCTTCTACCCGGCGATCCAGTTTGCTATCTGGGGTGGCAAGTCGGCGGCCGAATCCATCGCCGCCGCCATGCTCGAGACCGAAGGCGAGGCCTAGAACCGCCCGGCTCGACTCACGGAAGGGGCGAGCCATGGATGGTCCAATTCTTCTTGTCGGTTGCGGTCGCATGGGGCTCGCGCTCCTGCAGGGCTGGATCGACCGCGGCGTTCCCGCCGACAGCATCACCATCATCGAACCCGGCCGCCAGGCGACCGACGCGGCGAGTGCACTCGGCGTCACCGTGCTGCCCGAACCCGCCTTGATCGCGCCCGGCCTGATGCCGCGCGTCGTGCTGTTCGCCGTCAAGCCGCAGGTGATGGAGGCGGTGCTGCCGGTCTATCGCGGCCTGGTCGGCGAGCGCTGTGTCGTGCTCTCCATCGCACCGGGCAAGACGCTCGCGCTTTTCGAACGCCATTTCGGCAGCAAGACGCCGGTGGTGCGGGCGATGCCGAACACGCCCGCCGCGGTCGGCAAGGGCATGACGGTGCTGTCCGCCAACAAGGCGGCCTCCGCTGCCGACCGTCGCGTCTCGGGCGAACTGATGGCGGCGGTGGGCGAAGTCGCCTGGGTCGAGGATGAAAGCCTCATGGACGCCGTGACGGCGACCTCGGGCTCGGGCCCGGCCTATGTCTTTCACCTGATCGAATGCCTGGCCGAGGCGGCGGTGGTCGCAGGCCTGCCCGCCCCGCTGGCGAATCGCCTCGCCCGCGCCACGGTGATCGGCTCGGCGGAACTCGCGGCGCGCAGCGATGCGAGTCCCGCCACGTTGCGCGAGAACGTCACCACGCCGGGCGGCACCACGGAAGCCGCGCTCAAGGTGCTGATGGGCGAGGACGGGTTGCAGCGCCTGATGACGCGCGCCATCGCCGCGGCGTCGAACCGCTCGCGCGAGCTCGCAGGATGAGCGCGGTGCCGGTCATCACCTTCGAGGACTTCCTCAAGGTCGATATCCGGGTCGGCACCATCGTCTCGGCCGAACTTTTTCCCGAGGCGCGGAAGCCCGCCATCAAGCTGATGGTCGATTTCGGTCCCGCGATCGGCCTGCGCAAGTCGTCGGCCCAGCTTGCAGTGCACTATCGGCCGGAAGAGCTGGTCGGCCGCCAGGTCGCCGCCGTGGTCAACTTCCCGCCGCGCCAGATCGGTCCGCTCATGTCCGAGGTGCTCGTTCTCGGCTTTCCCGACGAAAACGGCGCGGTTGTCATGATCGGGGTGGACCGCCCTGTTCCAAATGGCGGACGATTGTTCTAGACCAGCCCATTGAGGGGCGAGGCATCGCCATCGGCACGCCGCGGGCGGCTGGTGCCCTGGGAGTGTGAGATGGCGGCTATTTTTCCGGTAATTTTGTCGGGCGGTTCGGGGATGCGGCTATGGCCTGTGTCCCGGCAGGCCTATCCCAAGCAGTTCCTGCCGCTGACCGGCACCCGCAGCCTGTTCGAAGAGGCGCTCCGGCGCGTTGTCGATCCGCAGCGCTTCGCGCCCGTCACCGTCATCTGCAACGTCGACCACCGCTTTGTCGTTGCCGAGCAGATGCGCCAGCAGGGTTTGGCGTCACGCGCCGTAATTCTGGAGCCAGTAGGCCGCAACACGGCGGCCGCGGCAACCATTGCTGCCCTGTCGGTTCTTGCCGAGCAGCCGGACGGTCTCCTCCTTGTCATGCCCTCGGACCATCTGATCCGCGACGTCGCAAAGTTCCGCGCCGCAATCGACGTTGCGGCTCCGCCGGCGCACGCCGGTCACCTGATGACTTTCGGCTTGCCACCCCAGCGCCCCGACTCCGGCTTTGGCTATATCGAACTGGGCGATGTGCTTGATGGCCATGCGGCCTGCGCGATCAGCCGCTTCATCGAGAAGCCCGACCCCGAGCGGGCCAAAGCCTTCGTGGACGGCGGCCGACATCTGTGGAACAGCGGCATCTTTCTGATGCGCGCGGATGTCCTGGTGGAAGAAATGACGCGCCATGAGCCCGAAGTGGTCGCGAAATGCCGCGAGGCCTTCGCGATGAGCCACCGTGATCTCGATTTCCTTCGCCTGCATGCCGAGACCTTCTCGGCGGTGAAGTCGATCTCGTTCGATCACGCGGTCATGGAACGCACCAAACGCGCGGGCGTCGTTCCCTGCGACATCGGCTGGAGCGATCTCGGCAGCTGGGAAGGCCTGTGGGACGCCGGACCGACCGACGCGCAGGGCAACCGCCTCACCGGCGACGTTCTGGCCATCGACTCGCACAACAACCTGATCCATTCGACGAGCCGTCTGATCAGTACGATCGGGCTTGAAGGCATGGTCGTGGTTGAAACCGACACGGCCATTCTCGTTGCGCCGCGCGCCCGTTCCCAGGACGTCAGGCAGGCCGCCGCCAGGCTTGAGGCCTTGCAGCGGCCGGAAGCGCGCGAGCATTCCACCGTCTATCGACCCTGGGGCGCCTATCGATCGATCAATCAGGGCAATGGCTTCCAGGTGAAGCACATCACGGTCAAGCCAGGGCAAAGCCTGTCGCTGCAGCTACATCACAAGCGCAGCGAGCATTGGGTGGTGGTGCGCGGGGAAGGACGGATTACGCGCGGTGACGAGGTGCTGACGCTGCGGCCAAACGAGTCGACCTACATTCCGATCGGGATGAAGCACCGCCTGGAGAACACCGCCACCGTGCCGCTCGAAATGATCGAGGTGCAGTGCGGCGACTACCTCGGCGAGGACGATATCGTTCGGTTCACGGATGTCTACGGTCGCGCGTGAAGGCGGCTAGGCTGGCAGCCGGATCAGCGCCCTGAGGCCACCGGCCGGCGCGTCGTCCAGCACAAGATCGCCGCCATGGCCGCGGGCGATGTCCCGCGCGATGGTCAGGCCAAGGCCCGAGCCGGGCACGGTGGGGTTGCGCGACTCGTCCAGCCGGTTGAAGGGCTTGAACGCGTCGTCACGCTGGCTTACGGGAATGCCGGGCCCGGAATCGTCGATGGCGATCTCCACCATATCGCCGTCGCGCGAGGCGCTGATCTCGACATGCGCCGGCGCGGTGGCGCTGCCGCGACTGGCATGGCGCAACGCGTTGTCGACAAGGTTGGTGATGCAGCGCTTGATGGCGTTCGGGCGCAGCGGCAGCAGCAGCGACGCCGGCGTCTTCAGCGCCACATCGCGGCCCTGGCGGCGGGCGTCTTCCACCACATCGGCCAGGATGGCGCTCAGGTCGCTTTGCACCGGCGGCTCGGCATCCTGGCCGCGGGCGAAGGCGAGATAGGCCTCGATCATCACCTCCATCTCGCGCACGTCGCCATCCAGCGTCTTCGCCGCCGGATGATCGCCGAGCAGCGCGAGTTCCAACTTCATGCGGGTGAGCGGCGTGCGCAGGTCGTGGCTGACGCCGGCCAGCATCTCGGTGCGCTGGCTGATCTGGCGCTCGATGCGGTCGCGCATGGCGAGGAAGGCCCGCGCAGCCTGGCGAATCTCGGTGGCGCCGCCAATCCGCAGGTTGCCGACCGGGCGGCCCTTGCCCAGCCGGTCGGCGGCATCGGCCAGCCGGATGATCGGGCGCATCTGGTTGCGCAGGAAGATGACGGCGATGCCAAGCAGGATCAGCGAGGCACCCAGCATCCACAGCACGAAGATCGTGGTCGTCGTGCTATCCAGCCGCTTGCGCGGCGTCAGCACGCGCAGCACGCCGTCCTGCAGCTGGACGCGGATCTCGACATCGCGGTCAAAGCCGCGCGTGTCGATGGTGAAGGGGCGGAACAGCCGTTCGTTCAGCGCCTGGGCAAGCGTGCGGTCGACGATGGAAAAGGCCGATCCGTTGCGGTCCGTGCTGGCGGGCAGGATCGCGCCCGGCATGAAGCTGATGTCGAGGTCGAGATAACCGCGGGCGAGGCCGAGAAGCTGCGACTGCGCGGCGGCATCCGGCGCGTTGCGCTGCAGCTGGATGACGATGGCGATGTCGCCGGCCAGGCCCAGCGCCAGCCGGCGGGTCACCGTGTCCCAGTGGCGCTCGAAGAACACGACGCTGAGGACCAGCTGCAGAAGCATCACCGGCGTCACCACGATCAGCAGCGACCGGGCGAACAGCGACTTCGGCAGCAGCCGCCGCAGCAACCGTTCAGTCGGGGACAAGGATGTATCCTTCGCCCCACACCGTCTGCAGATAGCGGGGGCTGCGCGGGTCGGGCTCGATCTTGCGCCGCAGCCGCGTGATCTGCACGTCGACCGAGCGTTCGTTGACGCCCGTGCGGTCGGCGATGTCGAAGCGCGACAGCGTCTTGCCCAGGCTGCCGGCGAACAGGCGCAGCAGCGCGAGCTCGCCGGTTGTCAGCCGCACCGGCGCGCCGTCACGCAGCAATTCGCCCCGCCGCGAATCGAAGCGGCAGGCGCCCAGCGGCAGGGTGTCGCCCTCGGGCAGAGCGCCCGTGGGCGCGCGGCGCAGGATGGCGGCGATGCGCAGCAGCAATTCGCGTGGTTCGAAGGGCTTGGCAAGGTAATCGTCGGCGCCCGCCTCCAGGCCGGCGATGCGGTGTTCCGCTTCGCCGCGCGCGGTCAGCAGTAGCACGGGCGTGTTGGCGGTGCGGCGCAGCGACTTGACGAAGTCGGTGCCGCTTTCGCCCGGCATCATTACGTCCACCACCATCATGTCGAAGGTGAAGCTGGCGATTCGCTCGCGCGCCTCGGCCGCCGTGCCCGCCGCGGTGACGTGGTAGCCGTTCTCGCTCAGGTAGCGTTGCAAGAGGTCGCGGATGCGCTTGTCGTCGTCGACGATCAGGATATGGCGCAGCGAATCCGCATCGGTCGCAGGGGCGGGGCGGGGCGATGCCATGCTCAGCGTCGCTTGATCGAGCGCAGCACCGCCGGGCGGTCCTCTTCATTGACGAGGCCGAGCAGCACCTTGCGATAGCCTTCCACGGCTTCCGCCCCGGCCTCGCGATAGGCGCGGGCGACGCGGGCGCGCTGCGGTTCCGACACCTGGCGCTCGAGCTCGACGCCCTTTTCGGTCAGGAACAGGTGGCGCTGACGGCGGTCTCGCGTGCCCTGCTTCTGGATTACATAGCCCTCGGTCACAAGCTGCGACAGCACGCGGCTCAGTGACTGCTTGGTGATGCGCAGGATGGCGAGCAACTCGGCCACCGAGATGCCCGGGTTGCGGCCGATGAAATGCAGGGCGCGGTGATGCGCCCGGCCATAGCCGTGCTGCGCCAGGATGGCGTCGGGATCGCTGGTGAAGTCGCGATAGGCATAGAACAGGAGCTCGATGCCCTGCCTAAGCTCTTCTTCCCGCAGGAAAAGGGGGTTTACCCCGGATTTTACGTCAACCATGTTGACATATATCGCTCAGATCGTTACAAAGATGATGCCAGTTCGGTTATGAAATTAGCATCGCAGCGGAGCCACCCATGTCTCTTATACCATTCGACGACCGTGACGGGTCCATCTGGTTCGACGGGAAGCTGATTCCCTGGCGCTCGGCCCAGGTCCATGTCCTGACCCATGGCCTGCATTACGCCAGCGCGGTGTTCGAGGGCGTGCGGGTCTATGGCGGCCAAATCTTCAAGGGCAGCGAGCACAACGAACGCCTGCTGAATTCCGGCAAGATCCTTGGCTTCGATGTTCCCTACACCGTGGCGCAGCTCGACGATGCCTGCCGTCAGGTCGTGAAGGCCTCCGGCCTCACCGATGCCTACATGCGCCCTATTGCGTGGCGCGGCTCGGAGATGATGGGCGTCTCGGCGCAGCAATCGAAGATCCATGTCTCGATCGCGATCTGGGAATGGCCGTCCTATTTCTCGCCGGAAGCGCGCATGAAGGGCATCCGCCTGAAGACGACGCCGTGGCGTCGTCCGGCGCCCGACACGGCGCCGACCAAGAGCAAGGCGGCCGGTCTCTACATGATCTGCACGATGAGCAAGCATGCGGCCGAGAACGAGGGCTATCACGACGCCCTCATGCTCGACTATCGCGGCCTCGTCGCCGAATCGACCGGCGCCAACATCTTCCTGGTGCAGGACGGCGCCATCCACACGCCGACGCCCGACTGCTTCCTCGACGGCATCACCCGCCGCACCGTGATCGACCTCGCCAAGAAGCGCGGCTTCAAGGTGATTGAGCGCGCGATCAAGCCGGAAGAATTCGCCACGACGCAGGAGGTCTTCCTCACCGGCACGGCGGCGGAAGTCACGCCTGTCGGCGAGATCGACCAGTACCGCTTCACCCCCGGGGCCGTCACGAAGGCGCTGATGGAAGACTATGACGCGCTGGTCAACCGCAAGGTGAAGGCCGCGGCAGAGTAGTCCTTCGGCAATCGCGCACCAAGAAACCCCTCGCCGCAAGGCGAGGGGTTTTCTATTTCTTTGCCCATTTCGCCGCGGCGTCGTCGTCGCTCTGGCGCGCTGCGACCCAGCGGGCGCCGTCGGCGGTGTCTTCGACCTTCCAGAAGGGCGCACGGGTCTTCAGCCAGTCGATCAGGAAGGCGCAGGATTCGAGCGCGGCCTGGCGGTGCGACGACGTCGTCACCACCAGAACGATCTGCTCGGTCGGCTCCAGCCGGCCATAGCGGTGGATGACGAGGCAGCCTTCGAGCGGCCAGCGTCGCTTCGCTTCGGCGACGATTGTCGCGAGCTGCTTTTCCGTCATGCCGGGATAGTGCTCCAGCGTCATGGCGCTGACGCCGGTCCCATCCGCAATGTCGCGCACGAGGCCGATGAAGCTCGCCACGCCGCCGATGCGCGGGTTGCCCCGGGTCAGCTCCGCGATCTCGGCGCCGACATCGAAATCCTCGCGCTGGACGCGCACCGTCATGGCTTCAGCCCCCGGTGACCGGCGGGAAAAAGGCGATCTCGTCGCCGGCCGTGATGGCGGCGTCGCGATCGGTGTACTCCTGGTTCACCGCGATGCGCACGATGTCGAGGTCGGCAAACGCGGTCTGGTAGCCCGGCCCGCGCGTCTTCAGCCAGTCGATCAGCGCACCGACGGTGGCGGTGCCGGCGGGCGGCGTCACGGTTTCTTCGGGCAAGCCAACCTTTTGCCGCAGCCAGGCGAAATAGAGAAGTTTCATGACATGCCCCCCGCGGCGCGCTGCGCCGATGTCAGCGTGAAGCCGCAATGCAGCATGACGAAATCGGCGACCGCTTCGGCGTCGTCGATGTCGAAGACCGGCAGGCGCTCGCCCGCCAGCGGCTTGTCGCTGGCGATGGCGACGATGCGCGGGTCACTCTGGCGCAGCACGGGCGCCATGTCGGCGCCGCGGACGATTTCCATCTTGTCATGGCCCTCGCGCTTGAAGCCCTCGATCAGCACGAGGTCCACCGGGCTCATGCGCGCGAGCAGATCCTCGAGCGTCGCCTCCGGCGCGTCGCGGTGCTCGTGCATCAATGCCCAGCGCCCGGTGGACGACACCATCACCTCGGTGGCGCCCGCCTCGCGATGGGTGTGCGAATCCTTGCCCGGCGTGTCGACGTCGAAGCCGTGATGGGCATGCTTGATGGTGGAGACGGTAAGGCCGCGTGCGGTCAGCACCGGGATCAGCCGCCGCAGCAAGGTCGTCTTGCCGCTGCCGCTGTGGCCGGCGAAACCGAAGACCCTGGGCATCACTCAGTCGCCCCGGCCTTGCTCGGCCACATATGGCGTACGCTCGCCCGCCAGTAGTCATAGCCGGTATAGAAGGTCAGCGCGGCGGCGATCCACAGCGCGACGATGCCAAGCTCGCGCGCCGGCAGGACCGCGCTCGCCGCATCGCCCACCAGTAGCAGGCCGAGCGCGACGAACTGCGCCGTCGTCTTCCACTTGGCGAGCTGGCTCACCGGGATGCCGACATGCACGCCGGCAAGGAATTCGCGCAGGCCCGAGATGAAGATCTCGCGGCACAGGATGATCATGGCGGCGAGCACGGTGATGCCTTCGATCCGGCCGGTCGCCACCATCATCAGGATGATCGCTGTGACCAGCAGCTTGTCGGCGATGGGGTCGAGGAAGCGGCCGAAGGCCGAGAACTGGTTGCGCGCCCGCGCGAAATAGCCATCGAGATAATCGGTCACGCCCGCCAGCGTGAAGATGGCCAGCGTCACCCAGTTCGCCGCCGGCGACGGCAGGTAGAAGGCCGCGATGATCGCCGGAATCATGACGATGCGCGACAGGGTGAGCGTGTTGGGCAGGTTCAGCATGGATCAGGCCTTGTATGCCGCACTATAGCACGCGGCCGGGATTGCGCCCGTGCCCGGCATCACCCCTCGCCATGGAAATGGTCATAGATCGTCTTGGCGACGGTTGTGCTGATGCCATCCACCCGTTCGAGGTCGGCAAGGCCGGCCCGGGCCACCTCGGCGGCAGAGCCGAAATGGTGCAGCAGCGCCTTCTTGCGCGCGGCCCCGATGCCCGGCACCTCGTCCAGCGGCGACACGCCGATGGCCTTGGACCGCCGCGCCCGGTGGGTGCCGATGGCGAAGCGATGGGCCTCGTCACGCAAGCGCTGGATGAAATAGAGGACGGGATCGCGCTCATCGAGGCTCATCTCACTGCCGTCGGCGAGGAACAGCCGCTCGCGCCCCGCATTGCGGTCCGGCCCCTTGGCGACGCCCGCCAGCGCCACGCTGGTGACGCCGAGGTCGGCGAACACCGCCTGCGCGGCCGAGAGCTGGCCGGCGCCGCCGTCGATCAGCACCAGGTCGGGCCACTGCTCGCCCTCCTGCGTGTCGTCTTCCTTGAGCAGCCGCGCGAAGCGGCGCGTCAGCACCTCGCGCATCATGCCGTAGTCGTCGCCGGGCGAAAGCTCGGTGTTCTTGATGTTGAACTTGCGGTAGTGCGCCTTCATGAAGCCTTCCGGCCCGGCGACGATCATGGCGCCGACCGGATGCGTGCCGCTGATATGGCTGTTGTCATAGACTTCGATGCGCTCGGGCGTCGCGTCCAGCTTGAACACATCGGCGACGCATTCGAGCAGCTTGCGCTGCGTCGCGCTTTCGGCGAGGCGACGGCGCAGCGCGTCGCGCGCGTTGTCGAGCGCATGGCGGACGAGGTCGGCCTTGGCGCCGCGTGTCGGCCGGCGCAGGCGCACGCGATGGCCGGCGCGCGTGCCGAGCGCTTCCTCCAGCAGGTCGACATCCTCGATCGCATGGCTCAGCAGCACCAGCTTGGGCGGCGGCCGGCTGGCATAGAACTGGCCGATCAGGGCGGTCAGCACTTCGGACGAATCCGCATTCTGTGTATGCGCGGGGACATAGGCGCGACCGCCGAAATTCTGCCCGGCGCGGTAGAAAAAGATCTGCACGCAGAACTGGCCGCCCTCCTGCTGGGCGGCAATCACGTCGGCCTCGGCCAGGCCGCTGACATTGATGTCCTGCCGCGCCTGGATCTGGGTCAGCGCGCGGATGCGGTCGCGATAGACGGCGGCGCCTTCATAATCACGGGCTTCCGCCGCGGCACTCATCTGCTGCGACATGCGCTGCTGGATGTCCTGGCTGCGGCCGGTCAGGAAGGACCGCGCCTCGTCGACGATGATTTCGTAGGACTCGGGCGTGATGCGGCCGACACAGGGCGCGGTGCAGCGCTTGATCTGGAATTGCAGACAGGGCCGGGTGCGCGTCTCAAAGGTTGTGTCCGAGCAGGACCGCAGCGGAAAGGCCTTCTGCAGCGCCGAGATCGTCCGGTTGACCGAGCCGGCCGAGGCAAAGGGGCCGAAATACTCCGCCTTGCGGTCGCGGGCGCCGCGATGCTTGGCGATCTGCGCCCAGGCGTGGTCGCGGCGAATCATGATGTAGGGGAAGGACTTGTCGTCCCGCAGCAAGATGTTGAAACGCGGCTTCAGCTGCTTGATGAGATTGGATTCGAGAAGCAGTGCCTCCACCTCGGTGTGGGTGATGACGAACTCCATCGAGGCCGTCGCGCCGACCATGCGGATCAGCCGGTTCGACAGGCCGGCGGCGTTGACGTAGTTCGCCACCCGGTTCTTCAGGCTCTTGGCCTTGCCGACATACAGGACCTGCCCGTCGCGGCCGATCATGCGATAGACCCCGGGCTTTCCCGGCAGCGTCTTCAGCGCGTCGCGGATGACCGCGGCGCCGGTGCGGACCGGGTGGGGCTTCGTTTCGGGGTTGTGCGGGGCGTCAGCCGTATCGGCCGGCTTCTCGTCCATGGGCGAAATATTGCGCTGGCAGGGTGGGGGGTCAACGTATTGGCCTTCTAAAAGCGCGCCGGCACCGGCCGCACCAGCAGATTCGCCGGCAACGGGCCCAAAACGGGGATGTGGGCGCCAAACGCTTGATAAAGCAGGAGCAATATCCGCGGCCGGGCGCGGAGCCGGGGCGCCCTCGCCCCGCGTTCGCCGGTGCCATGACAATGCCGTGAAAGTTTCCCCCGTTTGCTGTGGACAAGCTTGTGGGGAAGCGGGCCGACCTGTGGCCTGTGTGCCGGATTCCTTGGGGTTCGGCGTTTTTGCCCATTTTCTGGGCAATGTTTCTAAGATCTTGTTATTGCATAAGAAAACGAAGTCA
>CANJEJ010000070.1 GCA_947473325.1 Alphaproteobacteria bacterium
ATTGACGCAGCGGATCATGGTCGACTTGCCGGAACCCGAGGGGCCGCAGACGACAATCTTCTCACCCCGCCCCACCTGCAGGTTGATGTTCCGCAGCACATGGAACTGGCCGTACCACTTGTTGACGCCGGCGAGCTCGATGATCGGCGCGCCATCGGGACGTGGTTGAGGCTGAGGCTGGGCTTGGCTCATGGGCTGTCCTAAAGGCGTTGGCGGCCGGTGTAGAGCTGCACTTCGAGACGCTGGCTGTAGCGCGACATCAGGTAGCAGAAGATGAGGTAGATAAGGCCGATGAAGACATAGCCTTCCAGGCCATAGGCGCGCCACGCCGGGTCTCCCACGGCCTGGCGCGCGGCCAGCATCAGGTCGGTCAGGCTGACGATGGCGACGAGCGAGGTGTCCTTGAAGGTGCTGATGAAGGAATTGACGATGCCCGGGATCACCATGCGGATCGCCTGCGGCAGCACGATCTTCCACATCGTTGGCCAGTAGCCAAGGCCGAGCGAGCGCGCGGCTTCCACCTGGCCGCGCGGCACCGCCTGCAACCCGCCGCGCACGACCTCGGCGAGATAGGCGCCGGCGAACAGGATGATCGCCACCTGGGCCCGCAGCAGCGAACTGATCTGCACCCCGCTCGGCATGAACAGCGGGAACATGAAGGACGCCATGAACAGCAGGCTGACCAGCGGCACGCCGCGGATCAGTTCGATATAGACAACCGACAACGTCCGTATGATCGGCATCTGCGACTGGCGGCCCAGCGCAAGGATGATACCGAGCGGAAAGGCCACCACGATGCCCACCGTGGTGAGGATCAGCGTGAGGGGCAACCCGCCCCACAGCGCGGTCTCGACGAAAGTGAGGCCGAAGACGCCGCCCCACATCAGCACACCCATCACGACCATGCCGGCGGCCCAGGCGACCGCGAGCTCGCGGCGCCAGAAACGCCGGTTGGTGCTGCCGCCGATCAGGCCGATCAGCACGAGCATGGCGACGAAGGGCCGCCAGTGTTCGGCGTAGGGATAGCGGCCGAAGATGATCAGGCGATGCTTTTCATGAATCATCGCCCAGCAGGCGCCTTCGGCGGCGCGGCACACCTCGGGCGGTGCCGCCCACCACACCGCGTCGAGCACGAACCAGTTGGCCATCGGTGGCAGCACGAACCACAGCAGCACCAGCGTGGCGAGCGTCAGGATCGTGTTGCCGGGGCTGGAGAAAAGCCGCGTGCGCAGCCATTCGACAACGCCGATGTTGTCGCGCGGGGCCGCCGTCGGGGCGGAAGGATCGACCAGCGTCGTCATCGCCTGTCCGGGATCTGGACGGCGCGGTTGTAGAGATTCATGCCGCCCGAGATCGACAGGCTGATGGCGAGATAGATCGCCATCATGATGGCGATGCATTCCACCGCCTGGCCGGTCTGGTTGAGTGTGGTGTCGGTCACCGAGGTGAGTTCTGGATAGCCGACGGCGACGGCGAGCGAACTGTTCTTGGTCAGGTTCAGGTACTGGTTCGTCGTCGGCGGGATGATCACGCGCAACGCCTGGGGCAGCACCACCAGCCGCAGCACGAGCCCGCGCCGCAGGCCAAGCGCACCGGCGGCTTCCGTCTGGCCCCAATCGACCGCCAGGATGCCGCCGCGCACCACCTCGGCGACGAAGGCCGCGGTGTAGAGGCCAAGGCCGATCCAGAGCGCAAGGAATTCCGGGGTGATCTCCTGGCCGCCGGTGAAGCGAAAGCGCCCCATCACGGGCAGGTCCCAGGCAAGCGGCGCCCCGAAGCCAAGGAACACCAGGAAGGGTAGCCCGACGATCAGGCCAAGCGCCGGCCCGAGCAGCGGCGGGCGGCGCCCGGTTTCCTGCTGCTGGCGGCGCACCCAGCGGCCATAGAAGACCGTGGCAATGATGCCGACAAGCAGGGCGATGCCGATCCACAGATGTGCGGGGTCGGCGACCGGTACGGCGTGGAGGATGCCGCTCTTGCTGATGAAGACGCCAGGCAGCGGTTTCCACGCTTCCTGCGAATTCGGGAAGGTGCCGGTGATGATCGCGTACCAGAAGAACAGCTGCAGCAGGATCGGGATGTTGCGCAGCGTCTCGACATAGACCGTGGCCAGCTTCTGGACCAGCCAGTTGCGCGACAGGCGCGCGATACCGATCACGACACCCACCACCGTGCACAGGATGATGCCGAGGATGGCGACCTTCAGCGTGTTGAGGAAGCCGGCGAGGATCGCCCGGCCATAGGAATTCGAGGGTTCGATGGGGATGATCGACTCGCCCATGCGGAAGCCCGCTTCGCGGTCGAGGAAACCAAAGCCTGTGCGGATCGAGCGTTCCGACAGGTTGGTCAGCGTGTTGTTGATGAGATAGACGGCCAGGGCCAGAACCAGCCCCATGACCACCACTTGGTAGACCCAGGCGCGGACGGAGGGATTGTTCCAGGGCGCAACGCGCGGCGGTTCACTGGGAACGGCCGGATCCTCGAAGGTGGTCATGCGCCGGAATCGGCCAAAATCAAAGAAGCGGCCCCCGCCACGACGGTGACGGGAGCCTGATCCTTACCGCGCGGGCGTGCCGTACATGATGCCGCCCTTGCTCCACTGGGCATTCAGGCCGCGGTCGAGCTTGAGCTTGGTCGAGGTGCCGACATTGCGCTCGAAGATCTCGCCGTAGTTGCCCACCTGCTTGATCATGTTGTAGCCCCATTCCGGGCTCAGGCCGAGCTTGACGCCCATTTCATCGCGGTTGGCGATGATGCGCGCGACGTTGGGGTTCGTGCTGGCCTTCATGCTGTCCACGTTGGCCTGGGTGATTCCGTATTCCTCAGCTTCCAGTGCCGTGTTCAGCACCCATTTCACGATGGCGAACCATTCGTCATCGCCGCGGCGGACCATCGGCCCAAGCGGTTCCTTCGAAATGATTTCCGGCAGGATGACATGGTCTTCCGGGTTGCGCGCGTCGGCGGCGCGCAGCGCGGCGAGCGACGAGGCGTCGGTCGTCATGGCCTGGCAGCGTTCGTTGAAATAGGCCGTCTTGAACTCGTCCAGCGTCGCGAACACAACCGGCTTGAAGGTCATGTTGTTGGCGCGGAAATAGTCCGACAGGTTGAGTTCGGTGGTGGTGCCCGACTGGACGCAGATTTCCGCGTCCTTCAGTTCCTTGGCGCTCTTCACGTTGAGCTTTTTCGGCACCATGAAGCCCTGGCCGTCGTAGTACCACACGCCCGCGCCATGCAGGCCGAGCGAGGCATCGCGCGTCAGCGTGATGGTGGTGTTGCGCGACAGGACGTCGATTTCACCGGACTGCAGGGCCGTGAAGCGCTGCGGCGCGCTGAGCGGGGTGAACTTCACCTTTTTCGAGTCGCCCAGCACCGCGGCGGCGAGCGCCCGGCAGAAGTCGACATCGAGGCCGGTCCAGTTGCCCTGGCTGTCGGGGATGCCAAAGCCGGCAAGGCCGGTGTTGACGCCGCACTGAATGAAATCCTTCTGCTTGATGGCGTTGAGCACGGCGCCGGCATTGGCGGTGCTGACAACAGCCATGGTCGCCACGGCAGCGCCGGCGAGAATGGAAGCCAGTTTGTTCATGATGTTTCCTCCCCTTACTAAACGTCGTTGGAGTCATCATACCGGGCAGAGGTCGGCGCTCAACCGCCTCATGCTGGGCGGAGGCAAAGAAAACCGTTGTGGCTGACGGCTTTACCAAGCGTTAACCATGCCGTTGCATTGTAGACAGGCCTTGGCGTGCATATTTCCCTTTTACCTTAAATCCCATCTAGTTGGGGCCGCCTGTCAATTCAGACTATGGTTAGGGGCGCTGCCTTCCGCGAGCGCAACAGGTTGAAATGAGTCTGGTCGTCGATTTTCTGGAATTCGTCGAGCGCGATGCGCCGGACTCGGTTCATGCGCTACTCGACCGCTTCCTGCTCAAATGCCGGCTGACCGCCGGCGCCGACACCGGCGCGGTCTACATGCTGCGCCGCCAGGGCGGCCAGCGTGTTCTGGACCAGGTGGCGCGCCAGTCTGGACCCGGCCTGACCAAGACCGGCGAGCCCCTCGTGCTGCCGCTGTCGCCCGTCACCGTGCCCGGGCATGTCGCGGCGCAGGGCATCGCCATCAGCTATGACGACGCCGCCGCCCTGCCGGCGGACCGGCCCTTCATGGGCTGGGCCGCCCGCCAGCCCGGCGCCATGCTGTGTTTCCCGGTTACGAATTTCCAGGACACGGTGATCGCCGTGGTGGAACTGGGCCGCAGCCCGGCCGCCGGCCCCTTTGCCCCCGACCTTCTGCCAACGCTGCTGTCGGTCGCGCGCGTCGTCTCCGGCTATATCGAGCGCACCGACAACCTGGCGCAGATCGCGGCCAAGAACACCAAGCTGCGCCAGCGCAACCGCACGCTCGCCAACCAGCGCTCGCGCATCGGCGAGTTGCAGTCGGAGACGGAAGAAGCCTTCAAGACCTCGATCAGCCTGCTCGCCCGCGCCGCCGAGATTCACGACGAAGGCACCGGCAACCACTGCCAGCGCGTCAATGAATATGCCTTCTTCCTCGCCGGCCTGGTCGGCATGCCGAAGGACTTCTGCGACGCGATCCGCTATTCGGCCCAGCTGCATGACGTGGGCAAGATGAGCGTGGATGCCGCCATCCTGCACAAGGGCGGCCAGCTCACCCCGACCGAGAAATCGGTGATGGACAAGCATCCGGTCTATGGCTACCAGATTCTGTCCCATTCGCCGCGCCTGCATCTCGCCGCCGAGATTGCGCTGTTTCACCATGAAAAGTGGGACGGCAGCGGCTATCCCCATGGCGTGCGCGGCGATGCCATCCCGATGTCGGCCCGGGTGGTGGCGATTGCCGACACCTATGATGCGCTACGCTCGCGCCGCTCCTACAAAGCGGGCTACAGTCACGAGAAATCAGTCGACATTATCGTGAATGGCGATGACCGCCTGGACGCCCGTGGACACTTCGATCCCCAGCTCATCGCCCTATTCTCCAAACACCACGCCGGGTTCGACCGGATCTGGCGGGAGTTTCTGGACTAGTGTGCGGCGGCGCCTGGGCCTGAACCGCGGGCCCGGCAAACGGCGCCGCAAGCGCGGCCGTTCTCTCCATCTTCTTGTTCCGCTCGCGATGATCGTGGCCGCCGTGGCCATGCGCGAAACCTTGCCGATCGTCGAAGAGTGGCAGGCGCGCGTGTTCGACGGCTACCAGCGCCTGCATCCGCGACCCTACACGGAAGCGCCGGTGCGCTTCATCGACCTCGACGACGCCTCGCTGGAAAAGCTCGGCCAATGGCCCTGGCCGCGCACGCTGATCGCCGAACTCGTGGCGCGCCTCGCCAATGCCGGCGCTTCGGTGGTGGTGTTCGACATTGTCTTCGCCGAGCCCGACCGCACGTCGCCCAAGCAGGTTCTGCCGTCCTGGCCCGAAAGCCCCCTGACCGAGGAACTGCGCGCCCGCGTCGATGAACTGCCCGACCATGACCAGTTGTTCGCCGAGCTGATCGGCCAAGCCAATGTCGTCACCGGCTTCGTTCTGACGAACGAAAAAGGCCCGCGCAAGCCGGTCCGCAAGGGTTCCGTCGCTTATGGCGGCGACGATCCCATTCAGTATCTGCCGTCCTTCCCCGGCGCCGTGACGAACCTGCCGGCTATCGAGGCCGCGGCCGCCGGCAACGGCAGCTTCAATCTGGTTCCGGAACCCGACGGCATCGTGCGCCGCGTGCCGCTTTTGGTCCGGTTGGCTGGCGAGCCCCAACCTTATACGTCGCTGTCGGCCGAAGCGTTGCGGGTGGCGCAAGGGGCCCGCACCTATATCGTCAAGTCGTCCGGTGCGAGTCTCGAAGCTTCGTTCGGTGCGCAGTCCGGCATCGCGAGCATCAAGATCGGGCGGCTGGAAGTGCCGACCGACGGACAGGGCCGGCTGTGGCTGCACTACACGCAGGAGGTGCCGGAACGCACGATTCCGATCTGGCAGGTCTTCGAGGACGGCTTCGACGCTGCGCGCGTCGAGAACCAGATCGTCCTGATCGGCACCTCCGCAGCCGGCCTGTTCGACATTCGCGCCACCCCCTTGAATCCAGCAACGCCCGGCGCGTTGATCCATGTGCAGGCGATGGAACAAATGCTGACGGGCCACTTCCTGTCACGGCCGGACTGGGCCAATGGCGTGGAGCGTACCTACCTCGTCCTGCTCGGCCTGCTGCTGGTCTTCCTGCTGCCGCGCTTCGGCGCCATCGGCAGCGCCGTGGTCGGCACGGCCGGTATCGCGCTTGCGGTCGGCGCGTCCTGGTATCTCTTCACCGAGCAGCGCTGGCTGCTCGATCCGATCTATGCCTCGGCCGTGATCGTCATGGTCTTCATCGCGACGACAGTGCTGAACTTCCTGCGCACCGAAAACGAACGCCGCCAGGTGCGCGGCGCCTTCGCCCAATACCTTTCGCCGGCACTGGTCGAGCAGTTGGCGGCGGAGCCGGACCGGCTGCAGCTGGGCGGCGAGATGAAGGAGATGACGCTGCTGTTCTGCGATCTGCGCGGCTTCACCACCATCTCGGAAAGCTTCAAGTCGAACCCGCAGGGCCTGACCAAGCTGATCAACAAGTTCCTGACGCCGATGACCGACATCATCATGGCGCGCCAGGGCACGATCGATAAGTACATGGGCGACTGCATCATGGCCTTCTGGAATGCGCCGCTCGACGATCCCCTCCATGTCCAGCACGCCTGTGATTCCTCGCTCGCCATGTTCGACGAGATGCCGAAGCTGAACGAGCGCCTGAAGGCGGAAGCCGAGGCCGAAGGCCGGCCCTTCTATCCGCTCAAGGTTGGCATCGGCCTCAACACAGGTGAAGTGGTGGTCGGTAACATGGGGTCGGAACGGCGCTTCGACTATTCGGTGCTGGGCGATGCGGTGAACCTCGCCTCGCGCCTCGAAGGCCAGTCCAAGGCCTATGGCGTCGATGTCGTGATCGGCGAGCTGACGCAGTTGCAGGTGCCGACCTATGCCACGATGGAACTCGACCAGATCGCGGTGAAGGGCAAGAAGGAAGCCGTGCGGATCTTTGCGCTGCTCGGCCTGCCGGCGATGCGCCAGGATCCGGGTTTCGCGCCCTGGATGGAGAGGCACAATGCCATGCTCGCCGCCTATCGGGCCCAGAAATGGGACGAGGTGCTCGCCCTGCTGCCGGGATGCCGCGAGCACGCCAAGGCCGTGAAGCCGGGCGGCGTCGACGGCTTCTATGACCTGTATGACGAACGCATCGACGAGTTCCGCGAGAATCCGCCGCCGCCCGACTGGGACGGCGTCTACATCGCGACCTCGAAATAGCGCTCAGCGCCGCGGCGCTGCTTCGACCGTGCAGGCGAGCTGCAGTTCGCCCGCCGTGTTGGCCACCGTGGCGAGACAGGCCTCGGTCCGCGTCGCCGGGATCGCCACCTCGAATTCCGTCACATAGATGCTGCGGTCGGCGCCTGGTGCGCGCTCGGCATTGAGGCGGACGATGTTGGCACCGAATTCGACAAAGGCTTCGGTGATGCGGGCGATGAGGCCCGGCTGGTCGCCGCCGGTGAGGCGGATGCGATGGGTGCTTCGCCCGCTCTGGTCGCGGTTCGCCTTGTGGCCGAAGGCCTGCACCTCGACCGTCGAGGCGGCGAGCTCCGGCACGGCCTTGAGTTCGGTCAGCACCTGCGACGGATTCACATCCGCCGGCAGGTCGGCGATGGAGCGGAACTCATAGCCGGTGCCAAGGACCGCAAAGGTCGTGTCGCCGAGGTTGAGGCCAAGGTCATAGAGGCGCCCGGTCACGGCGGCCACCAGACCGACGCGGTCGGGCCCATTGGCGGCAATCAGGATGGTCGTGGTCATGGCCCAAGATTAGCGCGGGCGGCGTTGCGTTGCGAGGCCGCAGCGCGCGCGTTATGGTGCCGCCCCGTCACCCACCGCCGGAAAAAGCTGTCGTCATGCCCATGAAAGGCCTTCGCACCATCGATGATCTCGACGTCGCGGGCAAAACCGTTCTGGTCCGCGCCGACCTCAACGTGCCGATGGAAGACCTGATGATGACGGACGGGTTGCGCATCGAACGGCTGAAGCCAACCTTGCGCGACCTGCTGCAGCGCGACGCCAAGGTGGTGGTGATTTCCCATTTCGGCCGGCCCAAGGCGCGCTTCGAGGCCAAGTATTCGCTGCGCCGCGTGCGCGAGGTGCTGGGCACGGAACTTGGCCGCCCCTACCTGCCCTTTGCCGACGACTGCATCGGCCCCGACGCCGAGGAGATGGTGCGCAATCTGGAGCCCGGCGAGATCGGCCTGCTCGAGAACCTGCGCTTCCATGCCGGCGAGGAAGCCAACGACCCGATGTTCGCCAAGCAGCTCGCGAAGCTCGGCGACATCTACGTCAACGACGCCTTTTCCTGCGCCCACCGCGCCCACGCCTCGGTCGAGGGCATCACACATTTCCTGCCCTCGGTCGCCGGGCGCGGCATGCAGCAGGAGCTGGAGGCGCTGAACCTCGCGCTGGAGGCGCCGGAGCGCCCGGTCGCCGCCATCGTCGGCGGCTCGAAAGTCTCGACCAAGCTCGCCGCGCTAACCAACCTGGTCGCCAAGGTGCAGGTGCTGATCATCGGCGGCGGCATGGCCAACACCTTCCTGCACGCGCAGGGCGTCAACGTGCAGAAGAGCCTGCACGAGGCCGACCTTGCCGACACCGCCCGCGCCATTCTGGTGAAGGCGACGGACGTGGGCTGCGAGATCATCCTGCCGGTCGATGCCGTGGTGGCGGAGACGCTCGCCCCCGGCGTCGCGGTGAAGACGGTGCCAGTCACTGCCGTGCCCGCCGGCCAGATGATGCTCGACCTCGGCCCGAAGTCGGTCGAGCAGATCATCGCGCGGCTGAAAGGCTGCCGCACGCTGGTGTGGAACGGACCGCTCGGCGCCTTCGAGACCGCGCCCTTCGACGCGGCGACAACAGCGGTGGCCCGGGCGGTGGCGGACCTCACCCACAGCAACACGCTGCTCAGCGTCGCCGGTGGCGGCGACACGATGGCGGCGCTGGCCAAGGCCGGCGTCGACACGTCGATTTCCTATGTCTCGGCGGCGGGCGGCGCCTTCCTAGAATGGCTCGAGGGCCGCAAGCTGCCCGGCGTGGAAGCCCTGCTGGCGAACCAGCGGACGAGCAAGGCGATCTAGGCCGGCAGGCCGCGAAACGCCCTGCTTACTTTTCCTTCATCACCCAGACGCCGTTCCAGTCTGCCGGCGGGTGATCGATCATGTACTGGCAGCGCTCGACATAGGTGCCGGACAGCGCATCGTTCGGGTGCAGCGCAATCGCTTCCTGGAACTGGTCGATCGCCTTGGCGAAATTGCCCTTGCGATAGTGCTTCACGCCCTCGTTGAAGTAGTTGACGACGTCCATCAGATTCGGGAACGTCTCGTCGCTGTGATAGTCGAGCACTTCATAGACGCCGACGGGCTCGGTCTTGCCCTTGACCACCACCTGGTCGACGTTGCGGACGCGATACGTGCCCTTCAGCTTCTTGAAGGTGTTCTCGCTGATCAGGATGCGCGCGGAATAGGCCTTGCACGCGCTTTCCAGGCGTGAGGCCAGGTTCACGCCATCGCCGATCAGCGTGTAGTCCATGCGCTTCGGCGAACCGATGTTGCCCGACACCACGTTGTCGGTGTTGAGGCCGATGCCCATATCGACCGGTTTCTGGCCCTTGGCGATGCGCTCGGCGCTCCAGCGCCGGCATTCGCGGATCATCGCGATGGAGGCGCGCACGGCGCGGTCTTCATCATCGCCATGCTGCATCGGCAGGCCGAAGGCGGCCATGATCGCATCGCCGATGAACTTGTCGAGCATCCCCTCTTCCTTGGAGATGCAGTCCACCATGTAGGAGAAATATTCGTTGAGGAAGGCGACGGTGCCCTGCGCGCCGAGTTCTTCCGTCAGCGTGGTGAAGCCGCGGATGTCGGAGAACAGGATCGTCGCCGTGGCGCTGACGCCGCCCAGGATGTCCTCGCCACCGCCATCGAGCATGCGGGCGGCGATGGCGGGATCCATGTAGCGCGCCATGGTCGACTTGACGCGCTTCTCGGTGCTGATGTCTTCCAGCATCAGCATGGTGCCGAGCTGCTTGTCGTCGCCGCTCTTCAGCGGCATGACGGTCACGTTCGCCGACACCTTCTCGCCGCCGAATTCGAGCTCGGCATCGACAAAGATGTCGGCCTTCTTTTCTTCCTCGACCTTCTTGATGCGATCGAGCACCCAGGCGTTGCCGCCGGTGAAGAATTCGCTCGCCTTCTTGCCGATGGTCTCGGCCGCCTTGGCCTTCATGATGCGCAGACCGGCGGCGTTGCAGGTGACGATCTCTTCGTCCGCGTCGAGCGTCATCACGCCGTTCGACATGCTTTCCAGCATGCTGTCGTTGTAGTTCTTCATGCGCTGGACGTCATCGAACAGCTTGGCGTTCTCGAGCGCGATGGCGACCTGGGCGGTGAAGGCCTTGAGGCGCGATTCGTCCTCATCGGTGAACGGCCCGCCGCGCTTGTTAAGCACCTGGGTGACGCCGATGACCCTGCCTTCCTTGTTGGCAACCGGCGTACAGAGCATCGAGCGGGTGAAGAAGCCCGTCTGCTTGTCGAAGGCCGGATTGAAGCGCAGGTCGGCATAGGCATAGGGAATGTTCACCGTCTTGCCGCTGGTGAACACGGTGCCGGCAATACCCAGGTGGTTCGGCAACCGGATTTCGCCCGTGCCGCCGCCCTGCGCCACGCGCGAGAACAGCTCGTTGGTCTTGAAGTCGTTGAGGAACAGGGTCGAGCGTTCGGCGCCCAGCATGCGGGTCGCCTCCGCCATGACGCGGGCAAGCAGCTGGCCGAGTTCGAGTTCCGAGGTGACGTCGGACACGATGTCCAGGAACTCCATTTCCTGGGCGCGCGTCTTCTTCATCCGCTCGACGAACATCGTGCTTTGCAGGGCCACGGCGGCCTGCATCGTCATGTCCTCGAGCAGCGCGAGGTCGTCCTGCTCGAAGCCGCCTTCCTTCTTGTTCAGCGCCTGGCAGACGCCGATGACCTCACCCTTCACCGTGCGAATCGGCACGCAGAGGATGTTGCGGGTGGTGTAGCCGGTCTGCTGGTCGACGGTGGCGTTGAAGCGCGGGTCGGCGTAGGCGTCGTGAATGATGACGCCCTCGCCGGTCTGGAACACATGGCCGGCGATGCCCGAGGTGTTGAGCAGGCGGATTTCACGGCGGAAGGTGCCTTGCGCGACGCGCGAATAGAGTTCGCCGGTCTGCGGATCGTTGAGGAACAGGGTGCCACGTTCGCAACCGATTTCCCACGACGTCATCTCGATCAGCGTCTCGAGAATTTCGTCCAGCGTCTCGATCGCCGCGACCTTCTTCGAGACATTGAGCAGTATCTCGGCGTGACGCAGCCGCTTCGCCGGGTCGATTCGCAGTGGCCGCGGCGGCGCAGCCGAACCCTTGTCCCCGCCGTTCGTAGCGCGCTGCTTCGGCGCCTTGCTGCGGCGCTTGCCGTTGCCGGCGATGTCGAGTTCAGTGGCCATGTCGGCCTTCCAGTTGCGTGCGCAATGCCTTGATCATGTCCTGCAGGTGATTGACATGGCCGCGGGTGGCGCGCTCCGCCTCCTGCAGCTTGTCCTCGTACTTGCCTTTTACCGTGTCCATCTCGTCGCGCAGCGACTGCACCGTGATGCGCATCTGGCGCATTTCCGCGTTGCCTTCGGAGATCGTTTCCTGCAGCCGCTTTTCGGCGTTGAAGCGCAGCACTTCCATCTCGTCGCGCAGCGCCTGGGCGGTTGCCTTCAACTGCACGATCTCGGCATTGGCCATCGCCACCGCCTGCTGGACAGCCTGCCCATGCTCGTGGCGCATCTTGTCGATGACGTCGCGCAAGGCCTGTGCAGCGCTGCGTAACTGGACGATCTCGTCATGCGAGGCCGCCACCGCGCGCTGCACCTGCTGCTGGCCTTCGAAACGCACCTTGTCCATCTCGTCGCGCAAGGCCTGGGCCTGGTTGCGCAACTGGACGATCTCGTCCTGGCCGATGGCGCGCGCCTGTTGCACCGCGCCGTCCTTCTCGTAGCGCAGCCGCTCCAGTTCCTCGCGCAGCGCGAAGATGGTCTTGCGCAGGTCGCGATTCTCCGTCTCCGCCTCATACAGGCGGTCGGAATCGCTGCGGCCCTGAGCCTGGAGCGTCGTCGACATGCAAGCGTCCCCAACAGGGCGACCCCTGCCCCTTAACCGCACCGGACCGGCATCGCCGCCGTCATCTTCGCACGGAAGCCCGCAAAATCAAGGGGGGCGCGCCGTTTCCATATGGAAAAGACAAGCTGTCACAAGGACTTGGCGTTTTTCCTTCGAGGTCTGCAGGGTTAACGGTTCCTTCCCACCGGGTTCGCTCTGATATTTGCGGGCCATCGTAGAACCGCGTTGCCCGGTGGCACGTTGTTGAATGTCCCCGGACAAGGCCGTCCGCCCTCGCAATCAAGGCGTTCCCCGACCGTGCTGCTTTCCACCGATCCCCCGCTGCACGGCACGCGGCGATGACACTCGACCAGGGGTTGCTCTTTGCCGTTCTGGTGCTGGCGCTGGCAGGCTTTGTCTGGGGCCGCTTCCGCTACGACATGGTGGCCTTTGCCGCCCTGTTCGCGGCGACAGTGCTGGGCCTCGTGCCCATGGACAAGGCCTTCGACGGGTTCAGCGACGCCGCGACGGTCAGCGTGGCCGCCGTGTTCATCGTCACCCGCGCGCTGATTTCCTCCGGCGCGCTCGACCGTCTGGCCCGGGCGATCGGCCGGTTTTCCGGCAACCCCACAATCCATATCGGTGCCCTCAGCCTGGTCGGTGGCGCCATGTCAGCCTTCATGAACAATGTCGCGGCGCTGTCGATTGTGATGCCAGTCGCCATTCGCTCGTCGCGCGACGTCGGCCGTTCGCCCTCGCTGGTTCTCATGCCGCTCGCCTTCGCCACCGTGCTTGGCGGCATCGTCACGCTGATCGGCACGCCACCGAACATCCTGCTGTCGGGCATCCGCGAAGATTTCATGGGGGCGCCCTATGCGATGTTCGACTTCGCGCCCGTCGGCCTTCCCACCGCAGTGGCCGGCATCCTGTTCATGACCTTCGTCGGCTGGCGGCTGATACCCAAATCGCGCCGAGCGCGCAACGGCGGCACCGACCTGTTCCAGATCAGCGACTTCGTGACCGAAGTGCGCGCCGAAGAGGGCAGCAGCACCGTCGGCCAGGCGATCCAGGACATCGAAAAAAAGGCCGGCGAATACGACGTTACCGTCATCGGCATGGTGCGCGGCGACTCGCGTCTTTTTTCAGGGATTCGCTACCTCCCCCTCGCCGCCGGCGATGCGTTGGTGATCGAAGGAGCCCCGGATGCCATAGCAAAATTCGTAGCCGCGCTGAAACTGACACAGGTGGGCACCGACGGGGGTAAGGTGCCGCAACTCACCTCGCCCGACACGGTCGTGACCGAGGTGGTGGTCACGCGCAATTCCGAGATCATCGGTCGCACCGCCCGCATGGTCGGTTTTGCCCGGCGCTTCGGCATCAACCTGCTCGGCATCTCGCGCCAGGGAAAACCGATTCGCCAGCGCCTGCGTCAGGTGGAGTTCCGCAGTGGCGACGCACTGCTGCTGCAGGGCGACGCCGACCGCATCGCAGAGGCCGTGCAGGAATACGGCCTGCTATCGATCGCCGAACGGCCCATTCCCAAGGTTGGCCGCCTGCCCGCCTCCATCGCAGTCGCCTCCTTTGCGTCTGCCATCCTGCTGACGTCGGTCGGCCTGCTGTCACTGCCGATAGCGCTGGGCCTCGCCGCGCTGACCGTGGTGCTGACTGGCGTTCTGCCGCTGCGCGACCTTTATGAAAGCATCGACTGGCCGGTGATCGTGCTGCTCGCCGCCCTGATCCCGGTGGGCGGTGCCATCGAGACGACCGGCGCGGCCCAGCTGCTCGCCGACGCCCTTGCCAGTCTTTCCGGCAGCGTCGGCCCCGTTGTCCTGCTCGGGATCGTGCTCGTGCTGACGATGTGGCTGTCCGACATCCTCAACAATGCAGCGACGGTGGTCATCGTGGCGCCCGTGGCCTTCCGCCTCGCCGAGGCCATCGGGGCCAATCCCGACACCTATTTCATGGCCGTCGCCATCGGGGCGTCCTGCGCCTTCCTGACGCCCATCGGGCACCAGAACAACACGCTTGTCATGGGACCCGGTGGTTATGCCTTCAGCGACTACACGCGTGTCGGCCTGCCGCTCGAGGTGCTGATCGTCGCAGTATCGATGCCGCTGCTGCTGGTCTTCTGGCCGCTCTAGTATCCGCGCTCACACTTCCAGGATCTTCTGGTAGTAGCTCTGCACACGGCCGAGATCGACCTTGTTGAGGAAGTTCGAATAGGCCATCCAGCAGGCGAGCCCGCTGAGATCCTTGAATTGCGGCGGCAGGTAGAGCGGCGCATCGATCACCATGCGCTTGTGATAGCGCGCCAGAACAGGCACGTCTTCCAGCGTCACCTTGCCGACGAACAGGAACGGGATCAGGTCGGGCCGGCCGAAGCGGATCGCCGTGCGCAGGAAGTTGTAGACCATCACGAAGCCCTTGGCGTAGACGACGTCCTTCGTGAAAGGCGCGCCGCCCTGCACCACGCCGCCGCGGAAGATGCGCCGCGCATGCTGGTAGCATTCGGCTTCCGAATAGCCTTCGGTGCGGTAGAACTCGCAGATATCGACGAAATCGGCGCCGTCTTCCGCCTTGTCACAGGCCAGGATGCGGTTGTTGATCTTGCGCGCGCGGTGCGGCGTCATGTTGAAGGTGATGACCTCGAGCAGCACCGCAAGGCCTTCCTGGATCGCCGTGCAGGACGGCGGCCCCTTGCCAAGCCAGTGTGCGAGGCGCTGGTTCGAGCCGGCCAGCGAAGTGGCGACATGGACCCAGCCTTCATGCACCTCGAGCAGGTCGCGGTCGCGGGCCGAGAACATGCCGCCGCGCCGGATCTTCACATAGTCGGATCCCGCCGCCGCGTCCGAGACGATGCCGTCGCTGAGGATGACGTGCACGTTGTGGTCATGAAAATACGCGGCGAAG
>CANJEJ010000071.1 GCA_947473325.1 Alphaproteobacteria bacterium
CGCTTGTATTCGGCCAGGAACAGCAAGCGGGCGATGCGCTGCACGGTGGCCAGGTCGTGGCCGCGCGCGACGATCTCCTTGATCGACTTTTCTTCTTCCACCAGCCCGTGCAGCATGTCGTCGAGCGCATCGTAGGGCGGCAGCGAATCCTGATCCTTCTGGTCGGGGCGCAATTCGGCGCTCGGCGCCTTGTCAATGATCGCCTGCGGAATCACGCGCCCCGTCGGGCCCCTGGCACCGCGCGGATGCTGCTGGTTGCGCCAGTTCGACAGTTCATAAACGGTCGTCTTGTAGACGTCCTTCAGCACCGAATAGCCGCCGCACATGTCGCCATAGAGCGTAGCGTAGCCGACCGACATTTCCGACTTGTTGCCGGTGGTCAGCACCATGTCGCCGAACTTGTTGCTGAGTGCCATCAGGATGACGCCGCGGGCGCGCGCCTGCAGGTTCTCTTCGGTGGTGTCGGGTTTGCGCCCCACGAAGGCCGGCGCCAGCGTGGCTTCAAAGGCCGCCACCGGTTCGGCGATCGAAATGACTTCGTAGCGCACGCCGAGCAGCTTCGCGCACTCTTCCGCGTCGTTGAGGCTCGCCTGCGATGTGTAGCGCGACGGCAGCGCAACGCAGCGCACCTTGTCGGGGCCCAGCGCATCGGCCGCGACCGCCGCCGTGATCGCCGAATCGATGCCGCCCGACAGCCCGATGATGACGCCGGGAAAGCGGTTCTTGGCGACGTAGTCCTTCAGCCCCGTGACCATGGCGGCATAGATCGCCTCGAGCCGCGCGGGCGGGTGTTCGATCGCCGCCTCGTCGCAGCGCCAGCCGCCATCCCTGCGGTGCCATGTGGTGAGCTCTTCGGCACTATCCCAGGCAGCAAGTTGCGCGGCCCCGGTCTGGTCGGCGTTATAGACAAAGGAACCGCCGTCGAAGACGAGCTCGTCCTGACCGCCGAACTGGTTGACATAGACAAGTGGCAGGCCGGTTTCACCGACACGGTCTCGCGCAAGCTTCTCGCGCATGCCCTGCTTCTCGATGTCGAAGGGCGACCCGTTGAGCACGATGATGATCTCGGAGCCGGTCTCCTGCAGGCATTCCGAGACGTCGGGCGTCCACATGTCTTCGCAGATCTGCACGCCCAGCCGCACGCCGCGGAAATTCATCGGCCCCGGCAGCGGACCAGCCGCGAAGACGCGCTTTTCGTCGAAGACGCCGTAATTGGGCAGGTCGTATTTGTAGCGCTTCGCACTGATCGCGCCGCCATCCAGCAGCAGCGCCGCGTTATAGGTCTTGCCGTCCTCACGCCAGGGTGTGCCAAGCAGCACGGCGGGGCCGCCGTCCTTCGTCTCCGCAGCAAAGGCGTTCACCGCCAGCTCCACCGCATCGAGGAACGCAGGTCGCAGGATCAGGTCTTCCGGCGGATAGCCGGTGACCACGAGTTCGCTGGTGATGACGAGGTCGGCGCCGACCGCCGCCGCACGCTGCCGCGCCGCGCGCACGAGGGCCAGATTGCCGCGAAGGTCGCCCACGGTGGGATTGAGCTGGGCGAGATGGAAACGGACCGTGTCGGTCATGGAAGCCTGTAACGATGCGCCGGCGCGCTTACATGCGGGAATTACGGAGACTAGCGCGAAACACTACCCCGGCGCTGTCCCGGCTTCCTATAATCGACCCGCACCCCCCGCTCAAATCGAAAAGCTCCGGTTTCATGCCCCCTGCCCTGCCCAACCGCAATCGCCAGATTCACCTGGCCGCCCGCCCGAGCGGCCTTCCCCGGGAAAGCGACTTCGCGCTGGTCGAGGCACCCATGCCCGATCCGGGTCCGGACGAGGTGCTGGTGCGCGGCATCTATCTGTCGCTCGACCCCTATATGCGCGGGCGGATGAATGACCGGAAGTCCTATGTCCCACCCTTCAAGCTGGGCGAGACGATGGGCGCCGGTGGCGTTGGCGAGGTGGTGCGCTCCAACAGCCCCGCCTTCCAGCCCGGCGACATCGTCGAGGGCCTGATGGGCTGGCAGGACTATGCCGCCATGAAGGCCAAGGGTCTGCGCAAGGTCGACCCCAAACTTGCGCCAATCTCCACCGCCGTGGGCGTGCTGGGCATGCCCGGCCTGACCGCCTTTTTCGGGCTGCTGGACGTCGCGCGGCCGAAGCCGGGCGAAACGGTGGTCGTGTCCGGCGCCGCGGGCGCGGTGGGCTCGATCGTCGGCCAGATCGCGAAGATTCACGGCAACCGCGTCGTCGGCATTGCCGGCGGCGCCGACAAGGTGCGCCACTGCGTCGAGGACCTCGGCTATGACGCCTGCATCGACTACAAGGCGGAGCCCGACATCAGGGCGGCGCTGGAGCGCACATGCCCCAACGGCATCGACGCCTATTTCGACAATGTGGGCGGGGCGATCACCGACGCGGTGATCCTGACCATCAACGATTTCGGTCGCATCGCGCTGTGCGGCCAGATCTCGCAATACAACCTGGAAAAGCCCGAGATGGCGCCGCGCCTGTTCGTGCCGATCCTGTTCAAGCAGGTGCGCATGCAGGGCTTCCTCGTCTTCTCCTATGCCGACCGCTATCCCGAGGGCGCAAAGAAGCTCGCCGAATGGCTCAAGGCCGGCAAGATCAAATATCGCGAGACGATTACCGACGGGCTTGAAAACGCGCCGAAGGCCTTCATCGGCATGTTGAAGGGCGCCAACACCGGCAAGCAACTCGTGCGGCTGGCAGCGGAGAATTAGGGCGCCATGCCGACGACGAACCGCCAGATCCTGCTCAACGGCCGTCCCGACGGCGAGCCCAAGGCGAGCGACTTCAGGTTGGGCGAAGCCCCCATCCCAAAACCGGGACCGGGCCAATTCCTGATCCGCAACCACTACCTGTCGCTTGATCCGTTCCAGCGCGGCCGCATGAACGCCAACTGGCGCTATGGCCGCAAGCTCGAGATCGGCGATGTGATGATTGGCAGCACGGTGGGCGAGATCATCGAGTCGTACCATCCCGCCTGGCGTACCGGCACCTTCGTCGAAGGCCTGCTCGGCTGGCAGGAATATGCGCTGCATGACGGCGAAGGCGGGCGGCAGGACTATGGGCCGGGCCTCACCCGTGTCGACCCGAAAGTCGCCCCGGTCTCGACCGCGCTCGGCGTGCTCGGCACCTCGGGCGAGACGGCCTATTGGTCGATCATCGACGTGGCGAAGCCGCGGCCGGGCGACACCGTGGTGATCTCGGGCGCCGCCGGCGCCGTCGGCACCATTGCCGGCCAGATCTGCAAGATTCTCGGCGCCCGCGTCGTCGGCATCGCCGGCTCGGACGACAAGGTCGACTACATCACCCGTGAACTCGGCTTCGACGCCGGCATCAACTACAAGACGACGCCGAACCTGCTCGACACATTGCGCCAGTATTGCCCCGACAGGATCGACGTCTATTACGACAATGTCGGCGGCGAGATCGCCGACATGATGTTCCGCCACCTCGCCAAGGGGGCGCGCTACATCGTGGTCGGTCGCATCGCCAACTACAACGATGCCAAGCCGCGCCTGATGCCGGACCTGTTCCCGCTGATCATGACGTCGCGCGCCCAGGTGCATGGTTTCATCGTCTTCGACTACGAAGACCGCATCCGCGAGGCGCGTGCCCAGCTCGCCCGCTGGATCGATGACGGCAAGATCAAGTATCGCGAGACAATTGCCCATGGTCTCGAAAATGCGCCCGCTGCCTTCATGTCCATGCTGAAGGGGGGCAACACCGGCAAGCAGCTGGTCAAGCTGTTCCCCGACGCCCGCTGAAAGAGCCCGTCATGTCCAGCCGCCTGCCCAACATGAATCGCAAGGTCGTCATGGCCAATCGTCCCGTCGGCCTGCCGAAGCTGAGCGATTTCGCCATTGTCGAAGCGCCCATTCCTGAGCCGAAGAACGGCGAGATGCTGGTGCGCGCGCATTACCTGTCCGCCGATCCGCTGCAACGCTATCGCATGGACGCCGTCTCCGGCTATGGCAAGGTGCTGGCGGAGGGCGACGTGCTGAAAGGCCGGCTGGTCGGGGAGGTCGTGCAGTCGCGCCACCCCGACTACAAGGTCGGCGACTTCGTCGAAGGCATGCTGGGCTGGCAGGAATATGCCATTTCCGACGGCAGCACGAAGCGCGCGGAATATGCGCCGGGCATTGCCCGCGTCGACCCAAAGATTGCGCCGATCAGCACGTCTCTGGGCATTCTCGGCTTTCCCGGCGTCACCGCCTATTTCGCGCTGCTGGAAATCTGCAAACCGAAGGCGGGCGAGACGGTGGTGATCTCTTCTGCCGCCGGCGCCGTCGGCTCGCTGGCCGGACAGATTGCGAAGATCATGGGCGCGCGCGTGGTTGGCCTGACAAGCACCCAGGACAAGCTTGACTGGATCACCGGGGAACTCGGCTTCGACGTTGGCATCAACTACCGAACCACGCCCGACCTTCTCGCCGCGCTCAAGCAGGCCGCACCCAACAAGATCGACGCCCATTTCGACAATGTCGGCGGCGACATTTCAGACACGATCCTCCAGCACATGGCCTGGCATTCCCGCATCGCGCTGGTCGGCAACATGAGCCGCAGCGACAAGACAGACCGGCCGCCGCGGATGGAGTACCAGCAATACCTGATGTCCTCCCGCGTGCTGATGCAAGGCTTCATCGTCTACGACTATGAAGACCGCGCCGACGAGGCACGCCGCGCCATCGCCGGCTGGCTTCGCGAGGGCAAGATCAAATATCGCGAAACCGTCGTCGATGGCTTCGAGAACGCCCCCGCCGCTTTCATCTCGGTGATGACGGGCGGCAACATCGGCAAGCAGCTGGTGCGTCTCGTCAAATAAGGTCCAGCCGCATTTCGTTCGACGCCGCGAAGCCGAGCCGTTCATAGACCGGCCGGCCGAAGGGCGTGGCATGCAGGATGACGCGCGAACAGCCTTTCAGACGCAGGTGGTCGACACAGGCGCGCGTCAGCCCTTCACCCAGTTTCCGCCGCCGCCAGCCTGCCTCGACATAGACGCCCCAGATGTAGCCATAGAGCCGGTAGTCAGTGGTGAGCACATCCGGGTACAGACCGCTGAAAAATTGCGTCGCGGCAGAGCCGACCGTCTTGCCGTCCGCTTCAGCCACGAATGCACCGAAGCCCCGGCCCTTGCGAGCGTCCGCGATGAAGGCGAGCGTGCGGGGCATCCAGTCGCAGCGCATCTGCTGCGGCCCGACATTGTTGTCCGCCCACATGGCGGCAAAGTGCGTGGCAACGGTGATGTCGTCGTCCGGCCTGGCCGGCCGGATGGTGCAGGCATGAGTCGTCATGGGCAGACCTCGTCTGCTGGAGAATCAGAATGTGCGGAGGCGGCGCCAGCGCGCCGCAGGGGCTCAGTCGCCCTGTCGTCGCCCTGCCACGGCGAAAGCTTCCGCCCGGCGCACGAGACCCGTCACCGCTTTCGGCGGCTTGCCGCGGCCGAGATGGCGGATCTGGAAGCGTGCCGCGTCCACCGGGCCGGGCAGCGTGAGATTCCAGGAGCCCGCCGGCAGGAAGCCGAAGCGCTGGTAGTACGGTGGGTCGCCCACCACCAGCACGATGTCATGGCCGTGCTTACGCGCGACGCGCAGCCCGTTGCGCACGAGCGCGATGCCGATGGCTTGGCCGCGCCGCTCGGGCGACACGGCAAGGGGACCGAGCAGAATGGGCTTCTTCGCGCCATCGACCTCGATCGGCCAGAAGCGCAGCGAGCCGGCGAATTCGCCATCGATCAGCGCGACATGCGACAGGGCCGGTACCGGCGCGATACCCTCGCGCAGGCGATAGACGGTGCGATTGTGGCGGTCGGCGCCAAAAGCCTGGTCGAGCAGGGCTTCGCGCGGCACAACATCCTGCGGCCGCTCAAGGGCAATCCGGAACACGGGGCGTGATCTCCGACGACGGGCGGGGGGCGCTGCGGTCATGCCGACAAACGCCCACACGCGGGAATTGTGCTGTCCAGGAAACTAAGGGCGGGCCGGACCGGCGCGCCAAGCCGCAACGCCCCGCAAACCTCCAGCTGGTAGAGGGCGGGACGGGATCTCATCGTCGTCGCAGAAGGATCGGTTGCATGGCGGCGGGGATGTAGCACCGTCCGGGACAGCGCACAAGCGGAAGGATGTCAGGCCGCGGGTTTGGTGCCCTTGCTCGCGTCCCAGGCGGCGAAGAGATCGGCCACGGCGACGCCGTTGATCGTCATGCCGTCGAGCCGTGAGTTTTCGATGCTGGCGCCGGCGAGATTGGCCTTGGTGATCCTGAAGCCCGAGAGGTTCACGTCGTCCGCCTTCCAGCCCGACAGGTTGGCGTCGTGGAAGCTGGCGCCGGCGAAATTGACGTTGGTCAGGGTCATGCCTGCCAGGTTCGCGTTGTTGACGGTACTTCCCGACAGGTTGACGTCGTCGAACACCGAGCCCGACAGGTCGGCATCATGGGCGTCGAGCCGTTCCTTCGTGCCTTCGATCTTCATGCTTCGCTCCCCGTCGATCCCTCGACCTGCCAATACGGCTTCGGACCATAGCGCCCGGCCAGGAAATCGACCAGCGCGCGCACCTTGGCCGGCACGAATCGGTTCTGCGGATAGACGGCGTGCACGGCGAGCGGCGGCTGGCGCCAGTCGCAGAGCAGCGGCACGACGCGGCCGGCACGCAGGTCGTCACCTACCATGAAATCCGGAGTCGGCACGATGCCGACACCCGCCACCGCCGCCTCGCGCAAAAGACCGCCGTTGTTGGACCGCAGCGATCCCTTGACCGGGATCTGCAGCGTGCCGCCGCCGGGTTGCGCAAGGAACCAGACATCGGGGTTCGGCTTGTAGGTGTAGATCAGGCAATTGTGCCGGGTGAGGTCCGCGGGAGTCTGCGGCACCCCGTGTTTCTGCAGATAGGACGGGCTTGCCACCACGATCAGGTGGACGGGGGCGAGGCGGCGCGCGATGAGGCTCGAATCGGCGAGCTGGCCGACGCGCACGGCCAGATCATAGCCTTCGTCCACCAGGTCGATGATGCGGTCGTTGAGCGTGAGATCGATCGTCAACTCGGGGTAGCGGCCGAGGAATTCCCCGAGCCAGGGGGCGATGTGCTGGCGGCCGAAATCGATCGGCGCGTTTATGCGAATCGTGCCCTTCGGTTCGATCTGGAACTGGGTCACCGCGCGCTCGGCCTCTTCGGCGTCAGCCACCAGCCGCACGCAGTGCTCATAGAAGGAGGCCCCCGGTCCGGTGAGGGACAGCCTGCGCGTGGTGCGATTGAGGAGCACCACCCCCAGCCGGTCTTCCAGCGCCGCCACATGCTTGCTGACAGCCGATTTGGAGAGACCCAGCTTCAACGCTGCTTTGGAAAAGCTTTGAGCTTCAACCACTTGAGTGAAGACAGCCATGCCTGTCAGTTTGTCCATTTGGGAAACAATATTGTTCCTGATCGGGGGATTATACCAATTCCAGAAACGAATACCTTCTGCTCATTGCAGCGTTCCTAAGAACATCCGTCCCGTTGGAGTCCGCATCATGACCAAGGTCCTCGTCCTCTATTACAGCTTCTACGGCCACATCGAAGCCATGGCTGAAGCGGTCGCCGAAGGCGTCCGCCAGGTGAAAGGCGCCGAGGCCGTCATCAAACGGGTCCCGGAACTGATCCCCGAGGAGACGCTGAAGAAGGCCGGGGCCAAGCTGAACCAGAAGGCAGCCATCGCCACCCCCGACGAACTCGCGGACTATGACGCCATCATCATTGGCTCCGGCACGCGCTACGGCGGCGCGGTTTCGCAGATGCGCAATTTCTGGGACCAGACAGGCGGGTTGTGGGCCAAGGGCGCGCTGATCGGCAAGGTGGGCAGCATGTTCACGTCGTCGGCCACGCAGCATGGCGGCCAGGAAAGCACGATCCTGTCCACCTGGCCGCTGTTCGCGCACCACGGCCTGGTCATTGTCGGCCTGCCCTACTCCGCGCAGGGCCAGATGGGCATTGCTGAAATCACCGGCGGCTCCCCCTACGGCGCCTCGACCATCACCGGCGGCGACGGCAAGCGCATGCCGAGCCCGAACGAACTCGAACTCGCCCGCTTCCAGGGCAGGCATGTGACTGAAATCGCGAAGAAGCTGGCCGGCAAATAAGCTGGCCGTGAGGGAGCACGAAAGATGGAATCGCTGCAACGCAACCTGCCGCTCGTCGGCCGTGTCCTGCTGTCCCTGATCTTCCTGGCCTCCGGCCTGATGAAGTTCGGCGACTGGGGCGGGAACATCGCCTACATGAATTCGAAGGGCTTCTTCCTGACGGAAGTCTTCCTCGCCGCCGCCACTGTCATCGAGATCGGCGGCGCACTGATGGTCATGCTGGGCTGGCGGGCCCGCCTGGGTGCCGCAGCTCTGGCGCTTTTCACGGTGGTCGCCGCGTTCACCATGCACAACTTCTGGAGCGTTACCGACGCCAACATGAAGATGTTCGAAACGGCCATGTTCCTGAAGAACCTGACAATCGTCGGCGGACTGCTGCTGGTCGTCGCCTTCGGGCCCGGTCCGCGCAGCCTGAACGACAAGTAACCCGCGGCGGAGACGCATCATGGGCCAGCTCGTCAACGGCAGGTGGGAGAAGGCGTGGAAGCTGCCGCACGGCAAGGGCGGCGACTTCAAGCGGGGCGACTCCTCGTTCCGCAACTGGGTGAGCGCGGACGGATCGACCGGCTTCAAGGCCGAATCGGGCCGCTATCATCTCTACGTCTCCTACGCCTGTCCGTGGGCGAGCCGCACCCTGATGATGCGGTCGCTGAAGAAGCTGCAGGACGCGATTTCCGTCACGGTCGTCGACTGGCACATGACGGAAGAAGGCTGGCACTTCAGCAGCCGCGACGGCGCCACGCCCGACCCGATCCTGGGCGCCAGGTTCCTGCGCGAGGTCTATCTCGCGTCGGACCCGAAGGCCACGAGCAAGGTATCGGTGCCGGTGCTGTGGGACAAAGAGAAGAAGGTGATCGTCAACAACGAGTCGGCCGAGATCATTCGCATGATGAACAGCGAATTCAACGCCATCGGCGATGCGACGGCTGACTTCTACCCGGCCGCGCTTCGCGGCGAGATCGACCAGGTAAACGACCGCGTCTACGACACCGTCAACAACGGCGTCTACAAGGCGGGCTTCGCCGGATCGCAGGGGGCTTACGAAAAGGCCTTTGACGCTCTATTTGAGTCGCTCGACTGGCTGGAAGACCGGCTGGGGAGGCAGCGATACCTAGTCGGCGACCGCTTAACCGAAGCCGACATCCGCCTGTTCGCCACGCTGATCCGCTTCGATGCGGTTTATGTCGGCCATTTCAAGTGTAACCGGCAACGCATCGCCGACTATCCGAATCTCCAGGGCTACACCCGCGAGATCTATCAAATCCCTGCCGTGCGGGAGACCGTCGATTTCCTGCACATCAAGAACCACTATTACCAAAGCCACGAGTCGATTAATCCCAATCGAGTCGTGCCGAAAGGGCCGGCCCTTGATTTCGATGCGCCCCATGGCCGGGAGCGGATTGCGGCTTCCAGCGCCGTGCGATCCGCGGCGCAGTAGGAGCAAAGACCATGATCCAGGTTCGTAAGTTTGGCGACCTTGGCACGTTTCAGAATTTCTGGCTTAACGCGCACTACCACTTCGATTTCGCCGGCTATCGCGGCGCACCGCGCCGCCATGTCGGGCCGCTGATCGTGTGGAACGACGACGAGGTGCGCGCCGGCATGGGCTTCGACCCGCATCCGCACAGCGACATGGAAATCATCACCTATGTCCGCAAGGGTGCGATCACGCACAAGGACGACCAGGGCAACGAAGGCCGTACCGAGGCCGGCGACGTGCAGGTGATGTCGGCCGGCACTGGCATCTGGCATGCCGAGCACAATCGCGAAGAGGAAGACACGGAGCTGTTCCAAATCTGGCTGCTGCCCCGCCAGCGTGGCCTCAAGCCGCGCTGGGACGCGATGAAGTTCCCCAGGGCGGATCGCGCCGGCCAGCTCGTCGCGCTCGCCTCGGGCGAAGCTGACCGCAAGGGCGCGCTCGAGATTTATCAGGACGCCACGCTCTACGGCACCTTCCTGAACGCGGGACAAAGCATCACACACGCATTGCGGCCGGGTCGCGTTGCCTATCTCGTCGTCGCCAGAGGCGCGGTCGATGTGAACGGCCATGGGCTCGGCCATCGCGACGGCGCGATCATCGAAAAGGACGAGGCGGTAAAGATTGCCGCGCAGGACGACAGCGAAGTCTTGCTGTTCGACCTGCCGGAAGTGCCGCAGTTCCAGTAGACGCGCTGAAGACGCAAGCCCCGCCGGGGTACCGGCGGGCTTTTTCTTTGCCTACTTGCCGAGATAGGCGTCGAGCAGCTTCCAGTAGAAGTCGTGCCAGCCCTGCGCGATCCCCTTGAGGGCCTTCTTGGGTACGCCGGTCTGGGTGAAGGTGAGCTTCGTGTTGCCACCGCGCGCCGCCGCCAGCCGGAAAGTGGCGATGGACCAGGCATCCACGGGCCAATCCGAGGCACGCCACGCCTGCACGATCAGCTTGCCCGGCGTGAGCGCGAGGTTGATGGCAAGGATGTAGTCGCCATAGGCGCTGACCGTCCCACCAATCTTCGCCGACACCTCCGCCGGTGCTCCGGTGAAGGCCGCGTGCCCCTTGCTGCTCATGAGCGCCTTGTAGACCTGCGCCGGCGTGCCAGCGATGGTGGCCACCTGCCTGATATCGTCCGCCATGGGATGCCCTATTTCACTTTCTGCGCGGCGAGCAATTCGAGCTGCGGCGCGACCTGGGTGCGTAGCCGGCTGATCCCGAAGACGTTCATCACCACGACCTTGTCGATCATCACGATAAAGCGCGGCGTGCCAGCCTTGGCTGAAGTCTTTCCTGGCACCCACTTCAGGTCTTCCGGCCAGTAGTGGAGATCGGCCGTATCCGTATACACATTCGTCTTCACTTCGCGATACTTGATGACCTTCATGTAGTCGCTCGCGAGCAGGGCCTTGCGCGTGCCCTGGCCGCTGTTGGTCTCGAACAGCTTGCACGACGGACAGTTGGACGCGCCGAGGTAGAGCAGCGTCACCTCGCTCTTCGGGCTCAGCACGAAGCGGGAGTTCGCCAGGTCGTTGGTATCGGCCGACTGCATGCTGACCCTGCTGGTGGTTCCGTTCTTCCGGACGATAGCGCCGGACAAGCTTTCCTCGCCAGTGAAGTAGGCGGCGATCCGGCTGCCATTCAGGTTGGTGAAGGCAAGCGACACGCGCGCGCCGTCATGCTGCGCCACCAGCGCGACCGGATACGACGCTTCCCCGGTTGCACCGTAATGGGCTTCGATCTTGAGCTGGCCGTCGGCGCCGGCTTCCACCCGCTGCACGTCCAGCGTGGCCGTTCTGGGATCGGTGCCGAAGGTCATGATCCAGTTGCCTTCCAGCCGGTCCGCCATTCGTTCCGTCGCCTCCGCGCCGCTGGCGCGCACCGTGTAGGCGCGGGCGGGTTTCGACCGGCCATTGGTGTAGGTGAAGGTTCCCACCATCTCGCCGGGCCCCACTTCCTCTAGCGCCAGCTTGTTGTTGGCCTGGGTGGCGAAATCGACGCGCAACCGGTCGTTGACAATGCGGCTGTCGAGATTCATTGCCGACATTTTCGTTCCGGTGGTCGCGTAATGCGCATCGATCACGGGCGCGCCGTCCGGACCGGCGGTGACGGCGCGCACGTCGAGTGTGCGCGTTTCCTTCTCGCCCTCTATATGCACGAACCAGATGCCAGACAGGCGGCTTGCCAGCGCTTCCACACCCGCGGCCTGAACCGATGGCGCCAGCACAACCAGAGACAGGACAAAGGCGCAGAAAACGCGCGAAAGGAACGCGACCATGACCTCCCCCTTGCAGCCCGCACACTGTCAGTGAAGGCGATGCTACCGCATGGGCGACCCTGCGTCAGCCGCGCCGCGACGGCCCCCGCGCGACGCGGCAGACGGCGAAGGCGACCGACAGGTTGTCGCGCAGCCGTTCGCCGTAGCGGCCAAAGCCATTGATCGGGATGGGCTCCGCCACCGCACCGGCATCCGGCGTGACATTGCCCTGGACGAGGAGGTCGCGCACAGGCGCCATGGTGGTCGACATGAAGACGCCGCGCCGTTCCGACCCCGCGACCAGGATGCCGACAAGACGGCCGTTGCGGTCGAGCACCGGTCCGCCGCTGAGGCCGCTGAGCGGCAGATCGTTTTCCGGGTCGCGATCGGCATCGGCCCAGACAAGGACGGGAAAAGTACCGCCGCCTTCGTCGCGTTTCGCGGTGTCGCGGGCCATCAGGGTGCCGTGCACCGCACCGGGCCGGGCGCGCGGATAGCCGAAGCTGAACCCGTCATCCCCGCGCCGCAAGGCGCGGTCGTCGCCCAGTGGCAGCGGCGGCCCGCGATGATTGACTTCGATCAGCGCCGCGTCGGCGACCGGATGGGTCAGCACGCCACGCGCCACGTTGGGATTGCGGGCCCGTTCGTTGGCCAGGACACCGACGCGTTCGCAGCCGTCGGTCACATGCGCGGCGGTGAGCAGCGGCCCCTGTGTCGTCACGGCGAAAGCCGTGCCGGTAGCATCGGTCTGCTTCGCCCCACCCTGGATGACGATGCCGGGACGCGGTTCGCCGGGGCGGGACGGCTGCGCCGGCACGTTGCGCGGCGAATCTTCCACCGGCGGCCGGCGCGGTCCCTCCCCGCCCGGGAGGAACTGCTGTCCGACGGCGATGACGATGAGAACGAGGACGATGCGCCAGAGCTTCACGCGATCAGCCCGACAGCGCGGCCGCACCGACAATGGCGACGGCCAGCTTGGTGCCGACCAGCACCACCGCGGGCGCCATCTCGCCGGCCTCGATCCGACGCGACAGGTCGCCAAAGACGCGATCGACGACGAAGAACACCAAAATCTGGCCGATTACCGCGAAGACGCCCCAGACGATCACCTCAAGATAGCTGAAACTCGCGGCCATGCTGGCCGACAGCGGCAGGGCAAGGCCGACGACAAGGCCCGCGAAGGAAACGGCGGCGGGAATGTTGCCGGCGCGAATCAACTTCAGTTCATTGTGCGGCGTGATCGCCATGTAGACAGCCACACCCACGACCAGCAACGCGAGCGTGGTGGCAAAGTGGCCGATCAGGACGGGGGCGCCGCTGAGAAAGCTTTGAAGGACGGGATCCATGATGTGCAGTCGTCTCCGCCGGGATTGCCGGCACCATTGTGCCCCGGGACATGGACATCCGGGCAAAAAACTCGCGTGACGGCCGGGCGAAAGCCCAGGGCGCACCCCCGCCGTGCCTACTGCGATGCCACCGCCCTGGAGACTCGAGAGTCCCGACCCTCCAGCGCCGGGACCAGTGTCCGTTGCCGCGCCGCGAACCAGATCCACACAAGGAGGTTTACTGCGGCGGCGGCGTAGAGCGGCACGCGCAGCCCCACCCAACTCGCGGCGAAGCCAATGATAAGAGATCCCGCCGCTGGCCCCACATTGAACATCATGGTGTAGAGCGACATCACCCGGCCCCGCATCGCCGGATCGACCGCCGACTGGATCAGCGCCTGCGAGCCAGCCCCCCGCATGGCGATGGACATGCCCAGCAGCGCGACGGCAATCGCACCCACCCAGAGCGCTTCAGACAGGGCAAAGAGCACCACCGCACCGCTGCCCGTCAGGATGCTGAGGGTGACAAGGCGGACAAGGCCATGCGTGATGCCGCGCCAGGCAATGGAGAGTGCACTCCCCATCGCCCCAAGACCCGTCACCGTCATCAGGAAGCCGAGATCCTCGGCATTGCCGCGGAACACCTGGCCGACAAAGGCAGGCAGCATTTCCAGCACTGGCCGCAGCAGCAGCGCCGACGACATCCCGACCACCAGCAGCGAGCCGATGCCGCGATGGCGCCACACATAGCGGTAGCCCGCCGCGATCTCCGCCGCCATCGGCGCCGCTCGCAGGGACGACCGTTCCAGCCGCGGCAGGCGCACCATCGCGATGCTTGTCAAAGCGACAACGAACGTGGCCGCGTTGATGAGAAAGGCATAGCTAGCGCCATAGTGGTGAATGACAAAACCCGCAATCGAAGGTCCGATGATGCGGGCGACATTGAAGATAACCGCGTTCATGGCCACGGCCGGGGCGATGTCGGCCGGCGGAACCAGCCGGTTGACCAGCGACTGGCGCAGTGGCTGGTTGATGCCGTTGACGACACCGAGCGCCGCCGTGAAGACAATCAGCAGGGCCACCGTGACATGGCCGGCGAAGGCCAGCGCCGCCAGCAGCCCCGCCTGCAGCAGGCATATGACCTGCAGCAGCGCCAGCAGCCTCAGGTCCCGCTGGCGGTCGGCGATGACACCTGCGAAAGGACTGATCAGGACGGTTGGCACAAGGTCGGCCGAAACCACGATCCCGACCATGGCCGGATCATGTGTCAGTTCCCAGGCGAGCCAGCCGACGGCCGCCTTCTGCAGCCAGGTGCCAACCAACGACACTGTGGCGCCGGTTGTGTACACCGCGAAATTGCGATGGGAAAACGCGCGGCCGATGCCGCCGAGTATTCGTGCATTCAACGCCATGGCGGCCCGGTTCCACGCAACGGAGCTAGCCTAGCGCCTTCGCGCGGGTTCACCGCGAATATTACAGACGTCCGTCTTGCTGCAGCGCAGCGAAAAAAAGTCGCGCATGCGTGCGCTGCACAATAAACGGCGAGCGGCAAGATACTGTCTGCTGTTGACTGAGTCCCAGTTGAGCCTAAGCTTGTATACTGCCAATTGGGGAGTTGCGATGAAACGGTCGGCGGAGACGCATGTGTTGTGCGGCTACGACCGGCAACGCTGCATCCATTCGGGGAAGGGGAGTACATGAATTCCATTGTCAGATTTCTGGCGGCACTCGGTGTTGCCGCCTGCGCCACAGTGACTGCGGCGTC
>CANJEJ010000072.1 GCA_947473325.1 Alphaproteobacteria bacterium
CATGTTAATGCCGAGCTGGAGGAGATCGAACTGGGCTTGCGCGCCGCCGAACGCATCCTGCGTCCCGATGGCCGCCTTGCGGTGGTGTCGTTTCATTCGCTCGAGGATCGCTTGGTGAAGCGCTTCCTCGCGCAGCGCGCCGGCAAGACAGGTGGCGCGAGTCGTCACCAGCCAGAAATGGCGACCGGTCCGGCGCCGACCTTCCGCCTGCCGCCGGGCGGCGCGCAGACGCCTGGTGAGGATGAGGTCCGTGGCAACCCGCGCGCCCGCTCGGCACGTCTTCGCAGCGCTCAACGCACCGCAGCCCCAGCCTGGACGGAGGCGCCGCGATGAGCCGCCCGCTGATTGTCCTCGCGGTCGCCGTGCTGGGCATGCTGGCTTTCGCGCTGTTTCAGTTGAAATACGAAGTCCAGACGCTGGATGAGCAGCTGACGGGCATCCGCCGCCAGATCGCAGTGGAAACCGATGCCATCCATGTGCTGGGCGCGGAGTGGAGCTACCTCAACCGGCCCGATCGCCTGCAGGTGCTGGCGGAAAAGTATCTTGATCTGGTGCCGGTGCAACCGGCACAGATCAGCACGCTGCAAACGCTGCCCAAGCTCGATCCGCAGTCGCACGCGGTGGCCAAGCTGCCCGGTACACCGAAGACGGGCACTGCCAAGGCCAATGTCACCAAGGTCGCGCGATGAACGCGCCGCGGCCCGACGCCACCCACACCTACGACCGCCGCAGTGGTCGCACCCGCGCCCAGGTTGCGCTGGAAGGCGCCACCAAGCAGGCGGTGGAGACGGGCCATGCCCGCCTGCTCGCCGTCGCGGCTGTGTTCGTCTTGTGCTTTCTGGTGCTTGGCGGCCGGCTCGTGCACCTGACGGTGCTGCGCGACGGCCCCGGCGCCGGTGCCATCGCCCAGGCGGTTTCGGCTGCCGACTCCTATCGTGCCGACATCGTCGACCGCAATGGCCTGCTGCTTGCCACGAACGTGCGCACCGCCTCGCTCTATGCCGAGCCGCGCATCATGATGAACCAGGACGAGGCGGTGGCGAAGCTCGCCACAGTCTTCCCGGAGATCGACAAGAAGGACCTGCTGGTCCGGCTGCACTCCGACAAGTCCTTCACCTGGGTTCGGCGCCACCTGACGCCGAAGCAACAGGCGGCTGTCAACGCGCTCGGCATTCCCGGCATCGGCTTCCTTGACGAGACGCGCCGCATCTATCCGCAGGGCCGCGCCGCCGCTCATGTGCTCGGCTATGTCGGCATCGACAACGAGGGCCTTGCCGGTGTGGAGAAGGCGTTCGACGCGCAGTTGCGCGGGCCTGACGCCGCCCGTTCGAAGCGGCCGCTGCAACTCAGCATCGACATCCGTGTCCAGCACATCCTGCGCGACGAACTGGCACGCGCCGTGACCAATTTCCGCGCCATTGGCGGCGCCGGCATCATCTACGACGTCCACTCGGGCGAAGTCATCGCAATGGCGTCGATGCCGGACTTCGATTCCAACGCGCCTGGCGAAGCGACGGCGGAGCAGTTGTTCAATCGCGTGACGCTGGGCGTCTACGAGATGGGCTCGACCTTCAAGGCCTTCACCATCGCCAGTGCCCTGCACTACGGCACCTCGGGCCTCGACGACACCTTCGATGCGACGGAGCCGATTCGCGTCGGCCGCTACCAGATCCGCGACGATCACGCGAAGTCACGCTGGCTGACGGTGCCGGAAATCTTCATGTACTCGTCGAACATTGGCGCGGCGAAGATTGCCATGGAAGTCGGCACCGAGCGGCAGCGCCTGTTCCTGCAGCGGCTTGGCCTGCTGAGCCGGCCCGACATCGAGCTCCCCGAAGTGGGCGCGCCGATGGTTCCGACGCCGTGGCGCGAAATCAACACGATGACCATCGCCTTCGGTCACGGCATCGCCGTGAGCCCGCTGCAGACGGCAGCGGGCTTCGCGCCCTTGATCAACGGCGGTGTGCGTGTGCCATCGACCCTGATCAAGCGCCCGCAGGGCGAGGTCGTGCTGGGCGAACGCGTCGTGTCGCCGCAGACGGCAGACACCATGCGCCGCCTGATGCGCCTCGTGGTCGAGGAGGGCACCGGCAAGCAGGCGGCGGTCAAGGGATTCCTGGTCGGTGGCAAGACCGGCACGGCGGAGAAGGCGACGGCGGGCGGTTATGCCCGCAAGGCATTGCTGTCGTCCTTCGTCGCGGCCTTTCCGATGACCGATCCGCGCTATCTCGTCATCGCGATCCTGGACGAACCCAAGGGCACAAAGGCGACCTACAACTTTGCCACTGGCGGCTGGACCGCCGCCCCGGTGACCGGCCGTGTCATCGCCCGCGCCGGGCCGCTGCTTGGCGTGATGCCGGTCGATGAAGAGAGCGGCGATGTGCACAAGGCGATGCTGATCTCGACCAGGAAAGGACGCAGCGGTGCGGCTTTCTGATCTGATCGGCGGCAACGGCCGTGCCCAGGGCATCGAAATCCACGGCCTGACCGCGGACAGCCGGACAGTGCGTCCGGGCTTCCTGTTCGCCGCGCTGCCCGGGCTACGCGCCGATGGCAGCCGGTTCATTGAAGACGCGATTCGCCAAGGTGCGGCGGCTGTGCTTGCTCGCCCCGACGTTGCCGTTCCGCACCCGGAAGTCTTTGTCGTCGCCGACGAGAACCCGCGCCGCCGTCTCGCCCTGCTGGCCGCCCGCTTCTACGACCGCCAGCCCGGCACGGTCGTGGCCATCACCGGCACCAATGGCAAGACATCGACCGCGAATTTCGCCGCCCAGATCTGGACTTACCTTGGCCGGCGCGCTGGCAGTATCGGCACGCTGGGCGTGATTGCCGCTGGCAGCGAGATCGCCTCGGCACTGACGACGCCGGAACCGGTCAGCCTGCACCGCACCCTGCACGACCTTGCCACCGGTGGTTTCGATCACCTGGCCATCGAGGCGTCGAGCCACGGCCTCGACCAGTTCCGCCTGGATGGCGTGCGCATCCAGGCCGGGGCATTCACCAACATCACCCACGACCATCTCGACTACCACCCGACCGCCCAGGCCTATCTCGCCGCCAAGCTGCGCCTGTTCGAGATCATGGCGCCGGGTGGCACGGCGGTGGTCAACGCGAATCTGCCGGAAACACAGATGGTTGTGTCGGCGGCGCGCTCGCGCGGCCTCGATGTCGTGACCTATGGCAGCGCGCTCGCCGCCGACTATCGCCTGTCCGATCTTCACGCCGATGGCCAGGGCCAGGCCTTCACGCTGCATGTCCATGGAACGGCCCACGCTGTGCGCTTGCCGGTCTTTGGTGGTTTCCAGGCAGCCAATGCCGTGGCGGCGCTCGCACTGGTGGTGGCCACCGGGGCCCCCTTTGCCGCGGTTCTAGAAGCCCTGTCGCATCTCGCCGGCGTCCCGGGACGCATGCAGCGAATCGGCAAGACGACCGCGCCGGTCGCAGTCTTTGTCGACTATGCCCACACGCCTGACGCGCTCGCCACCGTGCTGCGCGGGCTGCGGCCGCATGCCAAGCGCCGCCTGGCCGTCGTCTTCGGCTGCGGCGGTGACCGTGATCCGACCAAGCGGACGCCGATGGGCCATATCGCCTGCGAACTCGCCGACGAAGTCACGGTGACCGATGACAACCCGCGCAGCGAGAGTGCCGAACGCATCCGCGCTGCCATCCTGCTGGGTTGCCCCCAGGCGCGCGACGTTGGCGATCGCGCCGCAGCCATTCAGGCTGCCATTTCCGGCCTCAATGCAGGCGACGTGCTGGTGATTGCCGGCAAGGGCCATGAGCAGGGCCAGATTGTCGGCAGCGAAATTCGACCCTTTGACGATGCCGCGGTCGCCCAGGCGGCACTGGCGCAGCGGGGCTGGGCATGAGCGCGCCGCTCTGGTCCGCCGGCGATGCCGCCATGGCAACGGGTGGCACCTTGTCGGGCGTTTGCGACTGGCAGGCGACCGGCATCTCGATCGACAGCCGCAGCGTGCAGCCGGGTGACCTTTTCGTGGCGCTTGCCGGTCCCACGCATGACGGCCATGCCTTTGTCGTCGATGCGCTGGCGCGTGGCGCGGTAGCCGCGCTGGTGCACGCCGATGTGCAAAGTGGCGGCCCTCTGCTGCGGGTAAGCGACACGCTCGAAGCCCTGCGTTGCCTGGGTATCGCCGCGCGGTCCCGCATGGCCGGCAAGGTCATCGGCGTGACCGGTAGCGTCGGCAAGACAGGGACCAAGGAAGCCCTGCGCGCCGTCTTCGCCCGTCAGGGCCGTACGCATGCCTCGGTGGCCAGCTTCAACAACCATTGGGGCGTGCCGCTGACGCTCGCGCGCATGCCAGCCGACACCGAATTCGGCGTCTTCGAGCTGGGCATGAACCATGCGGGCGAGCTTGGCCCGCTGTCGCGCCTCGTTCGACCGCATGCGGCGATCATCACCACAGTCGAGCCGGTTCACCTCGAATTCTTCGCCTCGGTGTCCGAGATTGCCGACGCAAAGAGCGAGATATTCGAAGGGCTGGAAGGCCCCAAGGTGGCGGTGCTGAACCGCGACAACCCGCATTTCGAACGCATGGCCGCGGCGGCGCGCGCCGCCGGTGCCCGCGTCGTTTCCTTCGGCCAGAACGACCGCGCCGACGCGCGGCTCATCCGTGCTGCCCACAAGGAAGACTGCTCCTGCATCTCGGCCGATATCTGCGGCCAGCCTATGGCGTTCAAGATCGGCATTCCCGGGCGCCACTGGATCGGCAACAGCCTGGCGGTGCTGGCCACCGTGGCCGCACTTCACGGCGATCTTGGTCTTGCCGGCCTTGCGCTGGCGACTCTCGAGCCGCCCAAGGGCCGCGGCAGCCGCACGCGCGTCGCCCGTGCCGACGGCGGGTTCGAGGTGATCGACGAAAGCTACAACGCCAATCCTGCCTCCATGCGGGCGGCCATTGCCCTGCTCGGCGATGCCCATCCGGGTTCGCGGGGCCGCCGCATCGCCGTGCTGGGCGACATGCGGGAACTCGGTGCCGAAGGCGCTGCCTTCCACGCCGATCTCGATGCACCGCTGCGCGAGGCAAGGATCGATCTCGTCTTCTGCGCGGGACCGCTGATGAAGAGTCTCGCGGACCGCCTGCCGCCTGAAATTCTCGGCGCGCATGCCGAAACATCCGACCTGCTGACACCGTTCGTGGTCGAAGCGATCCGCGCAGGCGACGTCGTGATGGTGAAGGGGTCGCTCGGCAGCCGCATGGGACCGATCGTCGAAAAGCTGAAATCTCTGGGCGCGCCCGAACCGCGGCGCGCCAACGGCGCGGGAGCCTGACCGGTCATGTTGTTCAACCTGCTCTCCCCGCTGGCCGACGATTTCGTCGCCTTCAATCTGTTCCGCTTCCTCACCTTCCGCACCGGCGGCGCGGTGATCACGGCGATGGTGCTCAGCTTCGTGCTCGGCCCCAGTATCATCCGCTGGCTGCGCGGCCGGCAGGCGCAGGGCCAACCCATTCGACCAGACGGTCCGGAAAGCCATCTGATCACCAAGAAGGGGACGCCCACCATGGGCGGCCTGCTGATCCTCATCAGCCTCGGCATCTCCACGCTGCTCTGGGCCGACCTGCGCAACGGCTTCGTCTGGGCCGTGCTGATCGTCACCCTCGGGTTCGGCTTCATCGGTTTCCTCGACGACTTCCTCAAGGTCACACGCGCAAACCACAAGGGCGTGTCAAGCCGGATGAAGATGATCCTGCAGATCGGCATCGCCGTGGTCGCCGCCTTCTGGATCCTGTCGCTGATGCGCGGGCCGCTGCAGACCGGCCTTGCCGTGCCGTTCTTCAAGGACGTCCTCATCAACCTGGGCTGGTTCATGATCCCGGTGGCGGTGCTGGTGATGGTGGGCGCCTCGAACGCCGTCAACCTGACCGATGGCCTCGATGGCCTCGCCATCGTGCCGGTGATGATCGCGGCGGCCTCCTACGGCCTGATCGCCTACCTCGTCGGCAATGCGGTCTTCTCGAATTATCTGCAAATTCACTCCGTGCCCGGTGCGGGCGAACTCACCGTGTTCTGCGGCGCCCTTGTCGGCGCCGGCCTCGGTTTCCTCTGGTTCAACGCGCCGCCGGCCATGGTCTTCATGGGCGACACCGGTTCGCTGTCGCTGGGCGGCGCGCTCGGTTCCATCGCCGTCGTGACGAAGCACGAGTTGGTGCTGATGGTGATCGGCGGCCTGTTCGTTCTCGAAACCGTCTCGGTGATCGTGCAAGTCACCTCGTTCAAGCTGACCGGCAAGCGCGTCTTCCGCATGGCGCCGCTGCACCACCACTACGAAAAGAAGGGCTGGAAGGAGCCGACCATCGTGATCCGCTTCTGGATCATCGCGGTCATCCTCGCCCTGATCGGCCTTTCCACCCTGAAGCTGCGCTGATGCTCGCCATACCCGCCTTCGCCAAACAGACCGTCGCCGTCTTCGGCATCGCCCGCAGCGGGCGTGCCGCCGTACGTGCGCTGAAGGCGGGCGGTGCTTATGTCGTGGCATGGGACGACAGTGCCGAGCGCCGCGCCCAGGCCGAGGCGGACGGCGCGCGGATCGCCGACCTGACGAAGTCGATGCACGGCGCCAGCGCCCTCGTGCTGTCACCGGGCGTTCCACTCACCCACCCGGCGCCGCACCCGGTCGTGGTGCAGGCGCAGAAGGATGGCGCTGCCGTCATCGGCGACATCGAACTGTTCTTCCGCCGCAAGCCGCAGGCGCGCGTTGTCGGCATCACCGGCACCAACGGCAAGTCAACGACGACCGCGCTGATTGCCTTCCTGCTCGAAGCCTGCGGCGTGCCCGCGGCGCTCGGCGGCAATATCGGCACGCCCGTCCTGGAACTGGCCGACCTCGCGTCCGGTGGCGCCTATGCGCTCGAGCTGTCGTCCTTCCAGATCGACCTGACGCCATCGATCGCCTGCGATGTCGCCATCCTGCTGAATGTCACGCCGGACCATCTCGACCGCCATGGCGACATGGACGGCTATGTCGCGGTAAAGAAGCACATCTTCGACCAGCCCGCCGGTGCCACGGCCATCATCGGCGTCGATGACGACCATTGCCGTGGCATCTGGGAAGAGTTGCGGACACAGCCAGGCCGCCGGGTCATCCCGATCGCCATTGGCCACCGCATCGAGGGCGGCGTCTCGGTTGTCGATGGGCAGCTCGAGGATCGGTCCGGCGCAGCGACGGTCACGCTCGATATCGCCGCGCTTCCGGCGCTGCGCGGCGCGCACAACTGGCAGAACACCGCGGCGGCCTTCGCCGCTGTCCGCGCCTTGGGCGTGAAGCCCGACGCCATCGCCGCGGCCTTGCCCCGCTTCCCCGGTCTTGCCCATCGCATGGAAACGGTGGCGACTGCCGGCAACGTCACCTTCGTCAATGACAGCAAGGCCACCAACGCCGATGCGGCCGAGAAGGCGCTGGTCTGCTTCGACCCGATCTACTGGATCGCCGGCGGCCGCGCCAAGGTCGGCGGAATCGAACCGCTGGTGCCGCATTTCCATCGTATCCGCCACGCCTTCCTGATCGGCGAGGCGGCACCCGATTTCGCCCGCACGCTGCAGGGCCATGTGCCCGTAACGCAGAGCGGCGACATGATCACGGCCGTTCGCCAGGCAGCCGATCTCGCGCGCGCCGAAGGCAGGCGGGGCGCCGTGGTGCTGCTGTCGCCGGCCTGCGCATCCTTCGACCAGTTCCGCGATTTCGAGCAGCGCGGTGATGCGTTTCGCGCCGTCGTCGCGACCGTGACGGGGGAGCGCGCATGATGACATTTGGCCGCACTGACCGCAGTGTCGTCAGCGACTGGTGGTGGACCGTCGATCGCTGGCTGATGGTGGCGCTCTTCGTCCTTGCTGGCACCGGTGCGATCCTGGTCATGGCGGCCAGCCCGCCAGTCGCGGATCGAATCGGTGTTGATACCTTCCATTTCGTGCGCCGCCAGATCGTCTTCATGATTCCGGCGTTGATGGTGCTGGTCGGCGTGTCGATGATGTCGCCGCTCTGGGTGCGACGTTCGGCCGTCATCGTCTTCTTCGGCGCCGTGGTGCTGTTGTTTGCAACCCTGGTGATGGGCGCCGAGATCAAGGGCGCGACACGCTGGCTGAATGTTGCCGGCTTCGTCATCCAGCCGTCGGAATTCACCAAGCCGGCGATGGCGGTGGTGGTCGCCTGGATGCTGTCGCAGCGCCAGAACGATCCCGGCTTCCCGGCCTTCCCGGTGGCGCTGGCGCTGCTTCTGCTGGTCCTGACGCCCTTGCTGCTGCAGCCGGACATCGGCATGGCGCTGGTCGTCTGCGCCGTGTGGTTCATCCAGATGTTCCTGGCGGGACTGCCGCTTTTCATCGTCGCGGGCCTGGCCGTGATCGGCATGGCGGGCGCGGTCGGCGCCTATGCCTTCTTCCCGCATGTGGCAAGCCGCATCGACCGCTTCCTCGATCCGTCGAGTGGCGATTCGTTCCAGGTGACCACGTCGCTCAACGCCTTTGGACATGGTGGCCTGTGGGGCACGGGCCCGGGCGAAGGCGTGGTGAAGCAGATTCTGCCCGACGCCCATGCCGACTTCATCTTTGCCGTCGCCGGCGAGGAGTTCGGCCTCGTCTTCGCGCTGTTCATCGTCGCGCTGTTCGCATTCATCGTGTTGCGCGGGCTGTCGCGCCTGATGCGCGAGACGGATCTCTTCATTCTGCTCGCTGGCACCGGCCTGTTCGCCCAGGTCGGCCTGCAGTCCGTCATCAACATGGGCGTGAATGTCAGCCTGCTGCCGGCCAAGGGCATGACCTTGCCCTTCATCAGCTACGGCGGTTCGTCCACCCTCGCGCTGGCACTCGGCTTCGGCTATGCGCTGGCGCTGACCCGTGCCCGCGCGACGCCGGCCTGGGCCGGCGCGGCGCCGACCGCGGCGCGCACGCCGCTCAACGCTGTTCTGCGGGGGGCCCGATGAGCGCGACCTCCTGCATCGTGCTGGCGGCTGGCGGCACCGGGGGCCATGTCTTTCCGGCGGAAGCGCTCGCCAACGAATTGCTCGCGCGGGGCCACCGCCTCGCGCTCATCACCGACAAGCGTGGCGCCGACTATGGCGGCACGCTCGGCCGTATCGACCGCCACCTTATCCGCGCCGGGACGCTGTCCGGTCGCGGTGTTGGCGGCAAGATGAACGGCTTCCTGAACATCGTGGCGGGGGTCTTCCAGGCCCGTGCCCTCCTCCCCCGTCTGCGGCCCCAAGCCGTGGTCGGTTTCGGCGGCTATCCCTCCCTGCCAACCATGTTAGCCGCCGCACGGCTGGGGACCCCCGTCACGATGCACGAACAAAACGCGGTGCTGGGCCGCGTCAACTGCCTGATGGCCGGCCGAGCCGCTGCCATCGCGCTGTCCTTTGCCCGCACGGAGAAGCTTGCCGATCGCGACAGGCCGCGGGCGCAGGTCACCGGTAATCCCGTGCGCGCGGCAATCCTGGAAAAACGGGAAACGGCCTATCCCGCGCCGGTGGAAGAGGGCGAGCTTCGCCTGCTTGTCACCGGCGGCAGCCAGGGCGCGGCGATCTTTTCCAAGGTCGTGCCGGAAGCCATTGCTCGGCTGGACGCGGGCTTGCGCGATCGCCTGCGCATCGATCAGCAATGCCGGCAGGAAGATCTTGAGCGCGTCCGCGCTGCCTACTTCGCGCTGGGGGTGAAGTCAGATCTTGCGACCTTTTTTGCTGATATTCCGAACCGGATTGCGGCGGCGCATCTCGTGATCGCCCGCAGCGGCGCCTCCACGGTGGCGGAGCTCGCCGCCGTCGGCCGGCCGGCGCTGCTTGTGCCCTATCTTTTTGCGACCGACGACCACCAGACCGCCAATGCCCGCGCGCTGAGCGAGGCGGGTGGCGCCTGGACAATCGGCCAGCGTGAATTCACCGCCGAGAATCTCGCGGCGCGCCTCAACGCCTTGCTGTCGACCCCGCACTACCTGGTCGAGGCGGCAGCCGCCGCGCGCCGGATCGGCCAGCCCAACGCGGCTGCGCGGCTCGCTGACCTCGTTGAACGGGTTTCCGGCGCCAATGGCCATCACTCCCACCCCACGGACGCCGCAGCATGAAGGGCTTGCCCCTCGATATCGGCATGATTCATTTCGTCGGCGTTGGCGGCATCGGCATGAGCGGCATCGCCGAGGTCATGCACAGCCTTGGCTACCAGGTGCAGGGCAGCGATATGGTGGAAAGCGCCAATGTGCAGCGCCTGCGCGGCCTTGGCATCAAGGTCAGCAAGGGACACAGCGCGGACAATTTGGGCGAGGCGCGCGTCATCGTCGTCTCGACGGCAGTAAAGCGGGACAACCCCGAAGTCGCCGCTGCGCGCGCCGCCATGATTCCGGTGGTGCGCCGCGCCGAAATGCTCGCCGAATTAATGCGCTTCAAGTGGTCGATCGCCGTCGGCGGTACGCATGGCAAGACCACGACGACGTCGATGATGGCCGCGCTTCTCGACCAGGCGGGCTTTGACCCCACGGTCATCAATGGAGGCATCATCAACGCCTACAACACCAATGCCCGCCTTGGCTCGGGCGAGTGGATGGTAGTCGAGGCGGACGAATCCGACGGCACCTTCATCAAGCTGCCGGCGACGATCACGGTGGTCACCAACATCGACCCCGAGCATCTGGACTTCTACGGCGACTTCGATTCGGCGAAGAAGGCGTTCCAGCAGTTCGTCGAGAACATCCCGTTCTATGGATTTGCGGCGATGTGCATCGATCATCCCGAGGTGCACGCCCTCTGCGGCCGGGTGACCGACCGCAAGCTCGTCACCTATGGCTTCAGCCCGCTCGCCGATATCCGGGCGGAAAACCTGCGTTATGCGGACCTCGGCTCGATCTACGACGTCGTCATCACCGACCGCGTGCGCGACGAACAGCGCCGCATTTCGAATGTCCGGCTCAACATGCCGGGCAAGCACAACGTGCAGAACTCGCTCGCCATCTTCGGTGTTGCTCAAGAGATGGGCATCGGCGAAGACGTGGTGAAGACGGCGCTGGCGAACTTCAAGGGCGTCAAACGGCGCTTCACCAAGACGGGCTCGGCCGGCGGCGTGACGGTCATCGATGACTACGGCCACCACCCGGTCGAAATTGCCGCCGTGCTGGCGGCCGCGCGCACCGTCACCCAGGGTCGCGTCATTGCCGTGGTGCAGCCGCACCGCTACACCCGCGTGCGCGACCTGTTCGAGGAATTTTGCACATGCTTCGCGCAGGCCGACACGGTCGTGGTGGCGGACATCTATCCCGCCGGCGAGAGCCCGATCGACGGCGTCAATCGTGATGCACTGGTCGAAGGTCTGCAGCGCCACGGCCATCGCCATGTCGTGCCGCTGTCGCGCGGCGAAGACCTTGCCCGTACCGTCGCGCCGCTGGTGCGTGCGGGCGACATGGTCGTCTGCCTCGGCGCCGGCAACATCACCGCATGGGCCCAGGCCCTGCCCCAGGAACTCGCGCCGCTGCTGCCGTCGGGCCGGCTGCTCGGGGCCTCGTGATGGGCATCGCGATGATCAATCCAACCCTCATCACCCGCCTGCCTGCGGTGCGCGGCCGTTATGAAGCGGGCTACCTCCTGTCCCGCATTGCCTGGTTCAAGGTGGGAGGCCCAGCCGACGTCCTGTTCTCGCCGGCCGACGCGGCAGATCTGGCTCAATTCCTTACCCATGTGCCACGCGACGTGACGGTGTCGGTGATCGGCGTTGCCTCAAACCTGCTTGTGCGCGACGGCGGCATGGCCGGCGTGGTGGTCAAGCTGGGCCGTGAGTTCAACGGTATCCGCGTCGAGGGCACCGACGTCATCGTCAGAGCCGGCGCCTTGGACCCCGTGGTTGCCCGAGCGGCCGCCGAAGCCGGTATCGCCGGCCTCGAATTCCTCATCGGTATTCCCGGCACTATTGGTGGCGCCCTGCGCATGAATGCCGGCGCCTACGGCCGCGAGATGAAGGATGTGGTGGTCGAGGCGGAAGCGGTCGATTTGGAGGGGCGCATCCATCGCCTGACTCTGGCTGACCTTGGCTTCACCTATCGCCATTCCGCGATCCCCGACGGCTGGATCTTCACGTCCGCCCGTCTGCGCGGTGTCCCCGGTGTCGCCGCCGAGGTGACGGCGCGCATGGATGAAATCCGCCGCAAGCGCGAGGACAGCCAGCCTGTCCGCTCGCGCACGGGCGGCAGCACCTTCACCAATCCGGACGGTCCGAACGGCATGCCGCGGGCCTGGGAACTGGTCGACCGGGCCGGTTGCCGCGGTCTCGTTCTGGGCGGCGCGCGCGTGTCGCCGATGCACACGAATTTTCTCGAGAACACCGGTGACGCCACCGCAGCCGATATCGAGGAACTGGGCGAGACCGTGCGCCGCCGCGTGTTCGAGATGTCGGGCGTCACCCTGGAATGGGAAATCCAGCGCGTCGGCCGCAAGGCGGGGGAGGGCGTATGAGCGTGGCCCCGCAGCATGTTGCGGTCCTGATGGGCGGCTGGTCGGCCGAGCGCGAGGTATCGCTGGTCAGCGGCGCTGCCGTGGTCGAGGCACTGCGTCGCCGCAACATTCGCGTCACGCCGATCGATGTCGGCCATAACGTCGCCAACATCCTGGCCGGGCTCAAGCCGGACATTGCCTTCAATGCCCTGCACGGCCGGTTCGGCGAAGACGGCTGCATCCAGGGTGTGCTTGAGGTGCTGGGCATCCCCTACACCCATTCCGGCGTGCTGGCCTCTAGCATCGCGATGGACAAGCCGACGGCGAAGATCCTGTTTGAACGCGTCGGCATCCGCTGCACGCAGGGATCGGTCTTTCATCGCGACCAGGTCCTTGCCGGCCATGTCATGCCGACGCCCTATGTCGTGAAGCCGATCAACGAAGGATCGAGTGTCGGCGTCAAGGTCGTGTTCGACGGCTCCAACCGGGCACCCTTCGACAGCGAAGCCTGGCATTACGGCGACCACGTTCTGGTCGAACGCTACGTGCCTGGTCGCGAACTCACTGCCGCGATCATGGGCGACCGCACGCTGGGCGTCACCGAGATCCGCTCGCACCATCGTTTCTTCGACTACGAGGCGAAATACACCAAGGGCGAGGCGGAGCATTTCTGTCCGGCTCCGATTCCGGCGGACAAGTATCAGCAAGCCATGGACATGGCGCTGAAGGCACACCAAGCAATCGGTTGCCGCGGTGTCTCGCGCTCCGACATGCGCTATGACGACACACCGGACGGCACCGGCGAGATCTACTTGATGGAGATCAACACTCAGCCCGGCTTCACGCCGGTCTCGCTGGTGCCGGAACTGGCGGCGCATGCCGGCATCGATTTCGAGTCGCTATGCCTCTGGCTGCTGGAGGACGCATCATGCCGCCGCTAAGCCAGCGCCTTGTCGTGCCGCCGGTGGAACCGGAAGCCCGTCCCCGCACCTCGCGCCTGCGTCGCCGCATCCTGTGGGGTCTGGGCGGTGTTGCGGCCGCGGCCCTTGCGGCGGGCTTCGTGCTGCTGGATGGCGTGCGCCATGTCAACGACGCATCGTTCCTCGCCGTGGCCCAGGCAAGCCAGCTTTTTGGCCTGACGGTGCAGGAAGTTCATCTTTCCGGCCGGCGCCAGGCCGATCAGCGCCTGGTCATCGCGGCGCTGGGCGCCCGGCGCGACGACCCCATTCTCACCTTCGACCTGACCGCCGCGCGGGAGCGGCTGGAAAGCGTCGGCTGGGTGCGCACGGCGAACATCGCCCGCCGCCTGCCCTCGACCATCGAGGTGAAGCTTGAGGAACGCGAGCCTTTTGCGCTGTGGCAGAACCGGGGCGAGCTTCGCCTGATCGACCGCGAAGGCGTCGTCATCACCGGCCAGGATCTTGGCCGCTATGCCCGCCTGCCGATGGTGGTGGGCGACGATGCGGCGAAGCATGCCGCGGCCTTGCTCGACCTGCTCTCGAACCAGCCCGCCGTGCAGGCGCGCGTGGAAGCGGCGGTGCGCGTCGGCGGCCGGCGCTGGAACCTTCGTCTGCACAACGGTGTCGACGTACTGTTGCCCGAACTGGAAGCCGCGCAAGCGCTGCAGCGGCTCGTTCTGCTTGACGCCGAACAGAAGATTCTCGAGCGCGAGTTGCTCGTCATTGATCTCCGGGTTTCCGACCGTCTCATCCTCCGGCTCGCGCCGGACGAGGTGATTCGCGTGCGCGAGCCCGGCCAGAACACCTAAGGACACGCGAAAGTCATGGCCGCCGGACGCAGTCAATTGATCACAGCCCTCGATATCGGCACCACCAAGGTGTGCTGCTTCATCGCGCGCGCGGAAAGCGAGCAGAGCCTGCGCGTCATCGGCATCGGCCACCAGGTGTCGAAGGGCCTGCGTGCCGGCACCGTGGTCGACATGGAGGCAACCGAGGAGTCCATCCGCGCCGCCGTTGATGCGGCCGAGCGCATGGCCGGCGAAACGGTGCGCGAGGTGCATGTCGCGCTTGCCGGCGGCCGGCCGCATTCGCACACCGTCGGGGTTGAAGTGTCGATTGCCGGCCATGCCATCGGCGATTCCGACCTCCGGCGCGTTCTCGAACAGGGCCGCCCGGCGCCCGACGAGACGGGCGAGCGCGAGGTCATCCACTCGCTGCCGGTCGGATTCACCGTCGACGGCGCGAGTGGCGTGCGCGATCCGCGCGGCATGTATGGCTCGCGGCTTGGCGTCAACATCCATGTCGTCACCGCCAACACCGGTCCGATGCGCAACCTGTCGCTCTGTGTCGCGCGCGGCCACCTGCAGGTGGCGAGTGTCACCGTTGCACCCTATGCCTCGGGCCTTGCCACGCTGGTCGAAGACGAAATGCGGCTTGGTGTCACGCTGGTCGACATGGGTGGCGGAACGACAACCATCGCGGTCTTCAAGGATGGTGAACTGATC
>CANJEJ010000073.1 GCA_947473325.1 Alphaproteobacteria bacterium
CGCAGCAGGAAGCGCAGCCGGCGCTGGCGGAAGGCGAGATCGAAGCGCAGCGCGAAGCGCACCCAGGGCGGCGGCGGGCTTTCTGTCACGTTGCCGGCGCGCGGGATGGCGCCGTCGGCCGGATAGGCGCCGGTCTCGCGCGCCCAGGCCGCGACCGCGTGGCGCACCCGCGTCGCGCTTTTCGAATCCTCGGTAAAGCCGCAGGCCTCGGCGATCAGGTGCGCGACATATTCGATCACGCCGCCGATCTTCAGCCGCACATAGCCGTCATAGACAAAGCCCGCTTCCTTCGCCGCGCGTGCATTGGCCGCCTCGCGCCACACGGCCAGCGTCTGCGGCGTCAGCGGGCCGGCCAGCGCGCCCTGGGTGAAGTCTTCCACCAGGCCCACCACCTGCGGGCGCGAGGCCTCGATGATCGCCTTCATGCGCCGCACGCGGGCGTTGAAGCCGCTGATCCATTCCAGTTCCTCGAACACCGGCTGGTTGCGCGGAATGTCGGACAGTACGTCCTTGATCGTCTTGAACCAGCCGGGCACCTGGCCGTCGGGCGGCGGCGGCGGCTGTTCCGGGTGCGGGTCGATGTAGATGATGCGGCGGTCGACGTCGCGATAGGCGGTGCGGCCCTTGATGGCGCGGATCGCTTCGGCGAAGGGCTTGTTGTTGAGCACGCTGCCGTCGACGAAGCTGGTCTTGGTCGGGTCCATGCCGGCCTGGGCATAGCGGCGGAAGTTGCGCGCGAGGAAGCGGCTGCGCGTGATCCAGGGGATGCCGCGCTTCGCCGTCACCTCGTCCATCTCGCGGATCTGCGTCGGCGGAAAGGCGCCGGGGAAGGACGAGCTTGCGCGTGCGGCGAAGGCGAGCGAGGGCGCGTTCACGCGGTCGAACTCGCTTTCCTCCTCGCCGTTCGGCCAGCGGCGATAGGCGAAGTGCAGCACATGGCGGTGCTCGCGCTCCTCGATCACCGGCGGGTCGTGGATCTGAATGTGCTGCAGGTAGCCGAAATAGTCGGTGACGGTGACGAAGAGGTCGAGCTGCTGGCCCGCCGGCAGCAGCGAATCGCCGGGGCTGGCCGGGTCGCCCATGCCGTCGATCGTGCGCAGCAGCACGTCGGACAGGTGCTCGCCGTCGAAGGGCGGCTTGAACCAGCGCGAGCGCAGGAAGGCCGACAGCTTGGTGCGCATCTCGTCGTCGGCGGTGGCGTCGTCGAGTCGCTGTGTCCACAGCCAGATGAAGGGGCGCAGGAACCACTTGCTCCACTTGCCCGAGCGTCGCGTCGCCGACAGCAGCTGCTCGACATCGGCCTCCTGCAGCCAGACGTCGCGCAGGCCGTCCATCGACAGGTCATGGGCGATGGCGCGGGCGAGGATGACGCCGTTGATGCCGCCGGCCGAGGCGCCCGAGATCACGTCGACGATGACGCGCAGGTCAAGGCGCTGGCCGATCTGGCGCAGGAAGTCGTGATAGACCGCCTCGGTGCCGCCGGGGGCGTCGGCCGTGCCATGGCCGTGCAGCGTCCGCGAGGCGCGCAGCAGCTTCAGGATTTCCTTGGTCACGCCGTGCATGTAGACGGCGAGCGAAATGCCGCCGTAGCAGACCAGCGCCAGGCGCAGCTCTTTTTCTTTCACAGGATAGGCCAGCCCGAACAGAACACCCCTGCAGGCTAGTGCAGGGACGAAGCCGAGGGAACGGTTCTGCGGTTGGCAGGTACGGGATGGCAGTCGCTAAGTATACTTAGCTTAACCATCTGACTCTTCGCAGCTGCAACACGCGGCGGGCAAAAAAATGCCGGGCCCGAAGGCCCGGCAAGTTATACAGGGAGGCTTACGTCTGGGAGACGTAATGGATCCAACGAAGGGGTGTTCGCTGGATCCCGGATTCGGAACGACGTTCCAAATCGGCGATCTGATGCTGCACTGCAGTATCAAATCTGGATTGTATGTAGGATGCGCTCTGCAGGGATACCACCCCCAATTGCGAAAGGGGGGCATGCATAACGCGCATGGGTCCTGTGCTATCAGTGAAGCCGGCGCTAGAACTTCCAGGCCGCCACCTTGTTCAGCAGGAAATCGCGGAAAACGGCGATTTTCTTCGAATCCCGCAATTCGTCCGGATAGACGAAATAGGTATCGAAGGACGGTCCTTCCACATCAGGCAACACCTGCACGACCTTGGGGTTCGACACGATCATGTAGTCGGGCAGGGCGGCGATGCCGAAGCTGTGTTCTACCGCCTGCAGCAGGCTGTAGATGTTGTTCACCGTCAGGCGCGGCTGCAGGTTGATTCCGGCCCGGCGCGCATGGCTCACCACCCAATTGATCTCGGGCACCGGCGGCGGCGAGTCGTCGCCATAGGTGACGATGCGGTGGCGCAGCAGGTCCTCGAGCCTGGTCGGTGCGCCGAAGCGCTTCAGGTATTCCGGCGACGCGTACAGGTGGTTGTGCACCGTCAACAGGCGCCGCTGTACCAGGTCGGGTTGGGTCGATTCGCGCATGCGGATGGCGATGTCGGCCTCGCGCATCGACAGGTCTAGCATGCGGTCTTCGAGCAGGATGTCGACCGAAACATCGGGGTAGAGGTCGAGGAACTCGCCCACCCGTGGCACCAGCCAGGTCGAGCCGAAGCCGACGGTGGTGGTGATCTTCAGCTCGCCGGATGGCTTGTCCTTCACATCGGCAAGCACGGCCTCGGCCATCGCCAGCTTGGACTGCACCTCGTGGGCGGTGCGGAACAGCGCCTCGCCCCGCTCGGTCAGCTTCAGGCCGCGCGCATGGCGGTGGAACAGGGCGACGCCCAATTCATCTTCCAGCGCACTGATCTGCCGGCTGATCGCCGACTGGCTCAGGTTGAGCGCCTCGCCCGCACGCGTGAAGCTGCCCGCCTCGGCCGCGGCGTGAAAAATGCGCAGTTTGTTCCAGTCGAGCACGGTGGCACGGCGGTCCGGCTGAAGGGTGGCGGGACGGGGCCTACTCGGCCGCCTTGGTCTGGGCGGAAGCGTGGCGGGCGGCGGCGAGGAAGCGCTCGGTTTCGAGCGCCGCCATGCAGCCGGTGCCGGCGGCGGTGACCGCCTGGCGGAAAATCTTGTCCTGCACGTCGCCGGCGGCGAAGACGCCGGGAATGCCGGTTGCGGTCGTGTCTGGCTTGGTGACGAGGTAGCCGTCGGAATCGATTTCCAGCACGCCCTTGAACAGGCCCGTGTTGGGCGAGTGGCCGATGGCGATGAAGACGCCATCGGTCTTCAGCTCCTGCGTCGCGCCGGTCTTCACGTTGCGCAGGCGCACGCCGGTGACGCCGCCCTCGCCGAGGATTTCCTCGACCGCGCTGTCCCACACGACCGATATCTTCGGGTTGGCGAACAGCCGGTCCTGCATGATCTTCTCGGCGCGGAGATGGTCGCGTCGGTGGACGAGCGTCACCTTGGTCGCGTGGTGCGTCAGGTAGATCGCTTCCTCGACCGCGGTGTTGCCGCCGCCGACAACGACGACGTCCTTGCCGCGAAAGAAGAAGCCGTCGCAGGTGGCGCAGGCCGAGACGCCCTGGCCCTGCAGCTTCGCCTCGCTCGGCAGGCCGAGCCACTTGGCCTCGGCGCCTGTGGCGATGATGAGCGCGTCACAGGAATAGGTGTCGCCCGAATCACCGGTTAGCTTGAAGGGACGGCGCGATAGGTCGACCGAAACGATCAGGTCCTGCACGAACTGAGTGCCCACCTTTTCCGCCTGCTTCTGCATCTGCTCCATCAGCCAGGGTCCCTGGATGACGTCGGCGAAGCCGGGATAGTTCTCGACATCGGTGGTGATGGTCATCTGGCCGCCGGGCTGCATGCCCTGGATCAGCATGGGCTGCAGGCTGGCGCGGGCGGTGTAGATCGCAGCCGTCAGGCCGGCGGGGCCGGAACCCAGGATGATCACGGAACTGTGGTGGTGCTGCGCCATGTCGGAAAATCGGGTGTAGACGGTCAGCCATGACCGGGATGCAGGGCTGGTCGATAATTGGCGTGAACGGAGGCCATTGCAAGGTGGTTGGCCGAGTTACCAACAGTCTTCTTACGCCCTGTGGATACCTCGCGCCGCGAGCCTGATTCTGATCGCCGCCGCGACCGTTTCCGTGTCGTTCAGGGGGGCATAGCTCCAGCTTTCCAGGTGGCCGGAAAAGCGCCGGGTGACCCCGTCGGCCCGCAGGCCGGCATGGAAGCGGTTGAACTTCGAAGAGCCACCTTCCAGAGGCACGGTAAAGACGGGCTTGCCGGTACTCGCCGCTTCCGACGTCATCGACACGGAATCCTCCGTCACCACGATGGCATCGGCGAGCGCCAGCAGGCCGAAATACGGATTCTCGCCCTGGCCGTCCCAGAAATAGATGCTGGGACCGGTCAAGGCCGCGCGCAGCGTCCCTGCATTAGCTTCGCCCGTGCGGCGCGAGGCAGTGATGGCGTGGCCCGCGCCGGTGGAAGCCTGCAGGCTTTGCAAGTGCTGGATCAATTGCGCGGTGGCGGCTTCGGTCAGCTTGTAATGGGCGCTGTTGCCGCCGATCAGCACGGCGACCAGCGGACGCGGCAGATGGGCGAGCAGTGGCGCGAAACGCGCGGCAGCTTCGTCGAGCCGCGCCCTAGTGACGCGATGCAGTGCTCCGCGCGTCTGCAGAACATTGGCGCCGCTCAGTTCGTCGTGGCGTGGCGCGGCGACGAGATCGAAATGGCGTGGATCCACGCGCGGGTCCTGCACCTGCACAACCAGCGTCTGCCCCCTTGATGCGCGTCGGATCGCAATGGCGGGGCCGACGCTCGGCTTGCCGGCGGCGATCAGCAGCGCAGGCCAGGGTGGCGCCAATGGTGCGCTGCCCGGGCCGGGGACGAGCCGCAGTGCCAGTGTGCCGAGCGGCAGAGTCCAGAGGGCGGCGGGCGGTACCCGCCACAGGGTGCGCGGCACCAGACGCTTCACGACCACCGGCAGGCCCACGGCCTCGGCAAGGCCCAGCGCCTGATTCGCGGTGCCCGCCTTGCCGTCAGTCAGGACCCAGGTTTCCGGGGTGGTCATGTCGCTCGCGCAAGTTTCGGATCGATCTGAAACAATCTTTCCATACTCAGCAACTAAATTATAATCGTCCCGCTGCTTCGGGCCTTGCCGGAGTGTGCCCCCAGGAGTTGCCCGATGTCCCGCGTGAAGCTCGACGCCATTGATCGCCGCATCCTCAGCGACCTGCAGGACGACGGCCGCATGACCAATGTCGATCTCGCCAAACGGGCCGGCATCTCGGCGCCGCCCTGCCTGCGCCGGGTGCGGGCGCTGGAGCGCGACGGTTTCATCAAGGGCTATCACGCGGTGCTGGATGCAAAGTCGCTCGGCTTCGACGTGACCGTCTTCGCCATGGTCGGGCTGCACTCGCAGGCGGAAGCCGACCTCGTCGCGTTCGAGCAACGTGTCGCCGCCTGGCCGTTGGTGCGCGAGTGCTACATGCTGGCGGGCGAGGTGGACTTCCAGTTGCGCATCGTCGCGCGCGACTGGGACGAGTACCAGACCTTCCTGACGCGCGAACTCACCTCCGCCCCCAACGTGGCGAGCGTGAAAAGCGCGCTGTCGATCCGCACCAGCAAGGCGCAGCCCGGCGTGCCCTTCGACCTGCCGCCGCTGGCGGCAGGTTGAAGCCTATTTGTAGGAAACTTCGATGATCTCGTAGGAGCGGTGGCCCTTGGGCGTGCGTACCTCGACGGTCTCGCCCTGGGCCTTGCCGATCAGCGCGCGCGCAAGCGGGGCGTCAATCGACAGCAGCTTCGACTTGATGTCGGATTCTTCGGCGCCGACGATCTGGTAGACCGTTTCTTCCTCCGTCTCCTCGTCGATGAGCTTCACGGTCGCGCCGAACTTCACGTCGGTGCCCGATAGCTTGCTGATGTCGATAACCTCGATGCGCGACAGCTTGTCTTCCAGCTCGGCGATGCGCGCCTCGACCATGGCCTGGCGCTCTTTCGCGGCGTGATACTCCGCGTTCTCAGATAGATCGCCATGGGCGCGCGCTTCGGCAATGGCGCGAATGACCGAAGGCCGCTCCTCGGCCTTCAGACGCTTCAGCTCGTCCTGCAGACGGGTCAGGCCCATCGCGGTCATCGGAATCTTGCTCATTGCACAAAAAAACTCCCGGGCCCGTCATCTGCCCGATGACCGCCCCGTGATCGAAATTGGGAAATTCCCCTAGCTAGCTTGGGTAAAATAGGATTGCAGGGGGTGCACATCAAGGCTTCCCTCCTGCAAAGTTTCGATGGCCATCACCGCGGCCCGCGCACCCGCCACCGTGGTGTAGTAGGGAATGCCCATCGAGAGGGCGGTGCGGCGCAGCGTGAAGCTGTCCGTCAGCGCCTGCGTGCCTTCCGTCGTGTTGAACATCAGGTGGACTTCGCCGTTCTTCATGGCGTCGACGATGTGCGGCCGGCCTTCCAGCACCTTTTTCACGAGGCGAACGGGGACATCATTGTCCTTGAGGAAGCGCGCCGTGCCCGAGGTCGCGATGATCTCGAAGCCGAGCGTGATCAGTTTCTTGCACGAATCCAGCAGTGTCACCTTGTCGGAATCACGCACCGAAATGAACACGCTGCCCTTCTGCGGCAGGTTGGTGCCGGAGGCGAGCTGCGACTTCAGGAAGGCGTGGTTGAAGTCGCGGTCGAGGCCCATGACCTCGCCGGTCGACTTCATTTCCGGGCCCAGCACGATGTCGACGCCAGGGAAGCGGTTGAACGGGAACACCGCTTCCTTGACCGCCGTGTGCTGCATGATCACAGGCTTCAGGTTGAACGAGGCGAGCGTTTCGCCCGCCATCACCCGCGCCGCAATCTTGGCGAGCGGCAGGCCGATCGACTTGGCTACGAAGGGCACCGTGCGGCTCGCCCGCGGATTCACTTCCAGGATGTAGACCGTGCCGTCCTTCACCGCATATTGCACGTTCATCAGGCCGACGACGTTCAGGCCCTTCGCCAGCATCTCGGTCTGACGGCGGATGTCCTCGACGATCTCGGGCGCGAGCGAATAGGGCGGCAGCGAGCAGGCCGAGTCGCCGGAATGGATGCCGGCTTCCTCGATGTGTTCCATGATGCCCGCGACATAGACACCCGTGGTGTCGGCAATCGCGTCGACATCGACTTCGATAGCGTTCTGCAAGTAGCTGTCGATCAGCACCGGGTTCTTGCCCGACAGCTTCACCGCCTCGTCGATGTAGCGGTAAAGCCCGGTGCGATCGCGCACGATCTCCATCGCGCGGCCGCCCAGCACATAGGACGGGCGGATGACGACCGGATAGCCGACCTTCTCGGCCACCGCAGCGGCTTCGTCGGCGGAGTAGGCGATGCCGTTCGCGGGCTGGCGCAGGCCAAGCTTCGCGAGCAGCTTCTGGAAGCGTTCGCGGTCCTCGGCAAGGTCGATGGCGTCAGGCGAGGTGCCGAGGATCGGCACGCCCGCGGCCTCCAGCCGTTCGGCGAGGCGGAGCGGCGTCTGGCCGCCGAACTGCACGATGACGCCGAGCAGCGTGCCGCGCGCCTTCTCCACGCGCACGATTTCCAGTACGTCCTCGCCGGTCAGCGGCTCGAAATAGAGGCGATCCGAGGTGTCGTAGTCCGTCGACACCGTCTCCGGGTTGCAGTTGACCATGATGGTCTCGATGCCGACGTCGCGCAGCGAGTAAGACGCGTGCACGCAGCAATAGTCGAACTCGATCCCCTGGCCGATGCGGTTCGGTCCGCCGCCCAGGATAATGACCTTACGGCGGTCGCTCGGCTCGCTCTCGCATTCGGCGCCGACGCCTTCTGCACTGTCATACTCATAGGTCGAATAGAGATAGGGGGTGCGCGAGGCGAATTCCGCGGCACAGGTATCGACGCGCTTGAACACCGCCACGACGTCGAGCTTCTTGCGCGCGACGGCGACGTCCGCCTCGGACAGGTTCGTCAGCTTGCCAAGCCGCGCGTCGGAAAAGCCCATCTGCTTCAGCTGCAGCATGCCGGCGCGATCGGTGGGCAGGCCGTTTTGCCGCACCACCGCTTCCGCCTTGACGATGCCCTTCACCTGGGCAAGGAACCATGGGTCGAAATGGCAGGCGCGGTTGATGTCTTCGATCGACAGGCCTTCGCGAAAGGCCTGGGCGACGCGCAGCAGACGGTCGGGCGTCGGCTGCGCGAGCGCGGCCATCAGCGATTCGGGATCGTTCTGCAGGAAGCCGGGAATCTCGACCTCGTCAAGGCCCGTCAGCCCCGTCTCCATCGACCGCAGCGCCTTCTGCAGGCTTTCCTGGAAGGAGCGGCCGAGCGCCATGCCTTCGCCGACCGACTTCATCGAGGTCGTCAACAGCGCTTCCGCGCCCTTGAACTTCTCGAAGGTGAAGCGGGGGATCTTTGTGACGACATAGTCGATCGTCGGCTCGAAGGCCGCCGGGGTCGTCCCGGTGATGTCGTTGGTGAGTTCGTCGAGCGTGTAGCCGATGGCGAGTCGCGCTGCGACCTTGGCGATCGGAAAGCCCGTTGCCTTCGACGCCAGTGCCGACGAGCGCGACACGCGCGGGTTCATCTCGATGACGACCATACGCCCGTTCGCCGGGTTGATGCCGAACTGCACGTTCGACCCACCCGTCTCGACGCCGACCTCGCGCAGGCAGGCGATCGAGGCGTTGCGCATGATCTGGTATTCCTTGTCGGTCAGCGTCAGCGCCGGCGCGACAGTAATCGAATCCCCCGTGTGGATGCCCATCGGGTCCAGGTTCTCGATCGAGCAGATGATGATGCAGTTGTCGTTCTTGTCGCGAACGACCTCCATCTCGTATTCCTTCCAGCCGAGGACGGATTCCTCGACGAGGATTTCGTTGGAGGGCGAGGCGTCGATGCCGCTGGCGGCGATCTGTTCGAATTCCTCGCGGTTGTAGGCGATGCCGCCGCCGGTGCCGCCGAGCGTGAAGGACGGCCGGATGATCGCAGGCAGGCCGATGATGTCGAGCGCCGCGCGCGCCTCGGCCAGCGTGTGGGCGATCTGGCTCTTCGGGCTTTCCAGGCCGATCTTGGTCATCGCGTCGCGGAAGAGCTGGCGGTTCTCGGCCTTGGCAATGGCTTCCTGCTTGGCGCCGATCAGCTCGACGCCATATTTCGCCAGCGTGCCGTTCTCGGCCAGCGTCAGCGCGGTGTTGAGCGCGGTCTGGCCGCCCATCGTCGGCAGCAGCGCGTCGGGGCGCTCCTTGGCGATGATCTTGGTGACGAATTCGGGCGTGATCGGTTCGATATAGGTTGCGTGAGCCAGGTCTGGGTCCGTCATGATCGTGGCCGGATTGGAATTGACCAGGATGACGCGGTAACCCTCTTCCTTCAGCACCTTGCAGGCCTGCGAGCCGGAATAGTCGAACTCGCAGGCCTGGCCGATGATGATCGGGCCGGCGCCGATGATGAGGATCGATTTGATGTCGGTGCGCTTAGGCATGGGCTCGCTCCGCCATCATTTCTTTTCCATCAGCGCGGTGAAGCGCTCGAACAGGTAGTGGGAGTCTTCCGGGCCGGGCGAGGCTTCAGGGTGGTACTGCACCGAGAAGATCGGCTTGCCGCTCACCTTGATGCCTTCGACCGTGCCGTCGAACAGCGAAACATGTGTCGTTTCCACGCCGGCCGGCAGCGATTTCGGGTCGACGAAGAAGCCGTGGTTCTGGCTGGTGATCTCGACCTTGCCGGTGGCGAGATCCTTCACCGGGTGGTTGGCCCCGCGATGGCCGTGATCGCCCTTTTCGGTCTTCGCACCCAGCGCCAGCGCGAGCAGCTGGTGGCCAAGGCAGATGCCGAACATCGGCTTGCCGGTCTGGATCAGGTCCTTCAGCACCGGCAGCGCATAGATGCCGGTCGCGGCCGGATCGCCCGGGCCATTGGACAGGAAGATGCCGTCGGGCTTGTGGCGCAGGATCTCTTCGGTGGTTGCGGTCGCCGGCACCACGGTGACGGCACAGCCCGCAGCGGCGAGGCAGCGCAGGATGTTGCGCTTGGCGCCGTAGTCGATGGCGACGACGTTGAAGCGCGGCTTGTCCTCGCGGGCATAGCCCTGGCCCAGCGTCCAGCGGCCTTCGTTCCAGGTGTAGCTCTGCTGGCAGCTCACTTCTTTGGCGAGGTCCATGCCCTCGAGCCCGGGCCAGGCGCGGGACTTGGTCTTCAGCGCCTCGATGTCGATCTCGCCGTTCTGGGCGTGACAGATCACGCCGGTCTGCGGCCCGCCGTCGCGGATCAGCCGGGTGATGCGGCGCGTGTCGATGCCGCTGATGCCGACGAGGTTGAACGACTTGAGCCAGGCGTCGAGATGGCGGGTCGCGCGGAAGTTCGACGGTTCGGTGATCGAGGCGCGCAGCACGACACCGCGCGCGGCCGGCGTTGAGGTCTCGATGTCCTCGGCATTGGTGCCGACATTGCCGATGTGGGGGAAGGTGAAGGTGATGATCTGCCCGGCATAGGAGGGATCGGTGATGATCTCCTGGTAGCCGGTGATCGAGGTGTTGAAGCAGACTTCGCCGACAGTGGTGCCGAACGCCCCGAGTCCCTCACCGCGCAAGACCGTGCCGTCGGCGAGTACCATCACCGCTGCGGCCCCCGTGTTGGGGTTCCGGGCGTGGGCGGGGGTCGGATGCGCCATCCTGTGGGCTCCTGCCGGGTAAAATTGCTGCAGTCCGTGAGATCGGCCCGAAGCGGCGGAAAAGCGGCGGAAAACGCGTGCCCGGACCGAAAATCCGGCGGAACATAAGCAAGCGATCCGTCGCCGTCAAGGATCGATCACTGCGTTCCACGCATGCGAGTTATGCCCGATTTTCAAGGCTTTGCGTCCATCCTGCAGCGTTTGCTTCGGGCCCGGCGTTGGCGTAATGTGACCGCTTCCCATCACGACATCGCGGAACCGTCGTCCATGCTGCGAGAACGCCTGAGCGAAGCGCTGAAAGAGGCCCTCAAGGCGAAGCAGGCACGGCGAGTTTCCACCCTGCGACTGATTCTCGCCGCGCTCAAGGACCGCGACATCGCCGCTCGCACCGATGGGCGCAACGGCACCATTTCCGACGACGACATCATGGCGCTGCTGCAGACCATGGTGCGCCAGCGCCGCGATTCGATCCAGATGTACGAGCAGGGCAACCGCCAGGACCTCGCCGACCAGGAAAAGGAAGAGATCACGATCATCGAATCCTTCCTGCCCCAGCAGCTCAGCGACACGGAAATCCAGAGCGCGATCAAGGAAACGCTGGGCGAAGTCGGCGCCACGGCGATCAAGGACATGGGCAAGGCGATGGCCGCGCTGCGCGCCAAGTATGCTGGCCGGATGGATTTCTCCAAGGCCAGCGCCCTCGTGAAGCAGCAATTGTCCGGCGCGGCCTGAGCGCCGGTTCGGCCGAATGGCTTACCCGCCCGGCTTCCTCGACGAAATCCGCGCCCGCGTCTCGCTCGAACATCTGGTCGGGCGCCGGGTCAAGCTGGTCAAGCGCGGCCGCGAATATGTCGGTCTCAGCCCCTTTCAGAACGAAAAGAGCCCCTCCTTCACCGTGGTGCCGGAAAAGGGCTTCTATCACTGCTTTTCCAGCGGCGAGCACGGTGACCATTTCACCTGGCTGATGAAGACGGAGGGGCTTTCCTTTCCCGAGGCGGTCGAGCGGCTGGCCGGCGAGGCGGGCATGGAAGTGCCGCGCGGCTCGCGCGAGGCCGAGGAAGAAGCGGCCCAGCTCAAGACCCTGCACGAGGTGATGGACCGCGCCGTCCAGTGGTTCCAGGCCCAGCTCGGCGCCGGGGTGGGCAAGGTCGCGCGCGACTACCTGGCCCGCCGCGGCCTGTCGGCCGATACGATCAAGCGGTTTCGTCTCGGTTTCGCGCCGGGAGCGCGAACTGGGCTGAAGGAAGCGCTGCTCGCCCGTGGCATCACCGAGGAGCAACTGGTCGCCACTGGCCTCGTCATCAAGCCGGAAGAAGGCGGGGCCAGCTTCGATCGCTTCCGCGACCGTGTCATGTTCCCGATCACCGACGCACGCGGCCGCACCATCGCCTTCGGCGGCCGCATCCTCGGCGACGGCAAGCCCAAATACCTGAACTCGCCCGACACCGTGCTCTTTCACAAAGGAAAGATATTGTTTGGCCTGTTCGAGGCGCGCGGCGCAATCCGGGAAAGCGGAACCGCGCTGATCGCCGAAGGTTATATGGATGTGATCGGACTGGCCCAGGCGGGATTTACCCAGGCTGTTGCCCCGTTGGGGACGGCCCTTACCGAAGATCAGGTGCAGCTCCTGTGGCGCCTCGCGCCTGAGCCTGTGGTCTGCCTTGACGGCGACGCGGCTGGCCAGCGGGCAGCCCTCGCCGTGGCTGATCGCGTCCTGCCGTTGCTGAAAGCGGGCCAATCCCTCCGATTTGCCCACCTTCCCACCGGGGAAGACCCGGATAGCCTGATCAAGGCCCAGGGCGCCTCGGCGATGAAGGAAGTGCTCGACCGGGCCGTGCCGTTGTCCGACGTGCTTTGGCAGCGTGAATATTCACAGCAGATGATCGACAGCCCCGAACGCGAGGCTGGCCTCAAGGGCCGGCTCGAGGCGCTGGCGCGCCGGGTCGCCGATCCTGAGGTGCGTGAGGCCTACCAGCGCAGCTTCCGCGCCCGCTTCGATGCCGAGTTCCGCCGCCAGGCCCCCCCGTCCGATCGGGGCTCCTATCGCAATGACGGCAATTTCCGCCGGTCCGAGGGCCGCGACGGGCGGACAAAATTCGTGCCACCGCTGGCCGGCGCCACTTCCGCCTTGCGCAACAGTGCCTTGGGCCGCGGCCTGCCGGGCTCGGCGCGCGAGCGCAGCATCATCGGCCTGGTCCTTCTGCGGCCCGAATTGCTGGCGCGAGTCGAAGAAACCTTTGCCGACATGCACTTAGACGATGCCAACCTTGACAGGCTGAGAAGGGCGATAGTAGAGGTTTCCGCTACTGCGGCCGACCTTCTTGACAGCGGGACCCTGCACGCCCACCTCCGACAACACGGCATTGGCGACCTGGCTGAGCGTGTCGCGCAAGCGGCGCGCCCCCTTTTGGGTTTGCGGGCCGACAAGTCTCTTGATGAGGTTGAAATGGCGTGGCGAGGCGTCCTGTCCGTGCAGGAGCGGCCACTAGTTCTGGGCGAGGCCCGGGCTGCTGCGCACGAGTATGCCGAGGACTCGAGCGATGAAAAACGGGATGCGCTTGTCGAGCTCCGGCTCGAAGAAAAGCGCAAGTCATCTGGGCAAGGGGAAAGCTCCTGAGCTGACGAACAGTCGGCGCGGGACAGCGACGGGACAGGTAGAAATGGCCACGAAAGCAGTGAAATCCCCGGCAGCGGAACCGGAAAAGGCCGAGGAGAGCGCCGACAGCCCCCTTATCGACTCGGTCAACCAGGCGATCAAGAAGATGATCGCCCGCGCGAAAGAGCGCGGCTACGTCACTTATGACGAGATCAACGAGGCGATGCCCGCCGAACAGGTGTCCTCCGAGCAGATCGAGGACACGATGGCCATGCTGTCGGAGATGGGCGTCAACATCGTCGAGAACGACGAGGAGAGCGAGGAGGCCGAGCCGCCTGCCGATGCGCCCGAGGAAGGCGCCGGTGGCGAAGTCGCCGCCAAGCCCGCCAAGGAAGAACTCGACCGTACCGATGATCCCGTCCGCATGTATCTGCGCGAGATGGGCTCGATCGAGCTCTTGTCGCGCCAGGGCGAAATCGAGATCGCCAAGCGCATCGAGGCCGGCCGCGACCAGATGATCGCGGGCCTGTGCGACAGCCCGATCACCATGCGCGCGATATCCGACTGGCGCGATGCGCTGAAGGACGGCAAGACGCTGCTGCGCGACATCATCGACCTCGACGCCACCTATGGCGGCAAGCCCGGTGAAGACGCAAGCCTGTCGGCCGACCTGAAGGCCTCCGCGCCCGAGGGCACCGTGCCGGTGATCGCCGTACCGGTGCCTGCGCCGGCCGCTGCCGCCACCACGGCCGAGGGCGACGAGGAAGGCGAAGCAGCCGAAGGTCGGGACGACGACGAGGACGGTGAGAACACCGTCTCGCTCGCCGTCATGGAGCAGGCTTTGCTGCCGGGCGTGCTGTTGCGCTTCGATGCGATGGCCGGCACCTGGAAGAAGATCCACAAGCTGCTCGAGGTCCGCCTCGACACTGCCCTGCACAAGGACAAGTTCACACCGGCGCAGGAAAAGCGGCTGGAGAAGCTGAAGGAGGAACTCGCCGAGCAGATGCGCGGTATCCACTTCAACAACAACCGCATCGAAGCGCTGCTCGACCAGCATTACGGCCTCAATCGCCGTGTGTTGAATTTCGAGATGCACCTGTTCCGGCTTGCCGAAGGCTGCGGCGTGTCGCGCGAAAGCTTCCTCAAGCAGCAGCAGGGCAACGAGCTCGACCCGAACTGGCTGCGCCGCGTGAAGCGGCTGAAGGAAAAGGGCTGGGCGTCCTTTACCGAAGATCACGCCGAGACGATCAAGGACATTCGCAAGCAGTTCGTCGACGTGGCCCAGCTCACCATGCTCGACCTTGCCGAATTCAAGCGCGTGGTGAACCTGGTCCAGCGTGGCGAGCGCGATGCCGCCCGCGCCAAGAAGGAAATGGTCGAGGCCAACCTGCGCCTCGTCATTTCCATCGCCAAGAAATACACGAACCGCGGGTTGCAGTTCCTCGACCTGATCCAGGAAGGCAACATCGGCCTGATGAAGGCGGTGGACAAGTTCGAGTACCGCCGCGGCTACAAGTTCTCGACCTACGCCACCTGGTGGATCCGTCAGGCGATCACCCGCTCGATCGCCGATCAGGCGCGCACCATCCGCATCCCAGTGCATATGATCGAGACCATCAACAAGC
>CANJEJ010000074.1 GCA_947473325.1 Alphaproteobacteria bacterium
CCTCGCCGGCTTCAAGCACAACCGCAAAGTGATGATCCAGGGCTATCACGGCACGGGCAAGTCGACGCATATCGAGCAGGTCGCGGCGCGGCTCAACTGGCCCTGCATCCGCGTCAACCTCGACTCGCACATCAGCCGCATCGACCTGATCGGCAAGGACGCCATCGTGCTGCGCGAAGGCCAGCAGGTGACCGAGTTTCGCGAAGGCATCCTCCCCTGGGCGCTGCAGACGGCAACCGCTCTGGTGTTCGACGAATATGACGCCGGCCGCCCCGATGTGATGTTCGTGATCCAGCGCGTGCTGGAGGCGGGCGGCAAGATGACGTTGCTCGACCAGAATCGAGTCATCCGCCCGCACCCGGCGTTCCGGCTGTTCTCGACAGCGAACACGGTGGGCCTTGGCGACACCACGGGCCTCTATCACGGCACGCAGCAGATCAACCAGGGTCAAATGGACCGCTGGAACATCGTCGCGACGCTGAACTACCTGCCGCATGAGGCCGAGGTGGAGATCGTCGTCGCCAAGGTGCCTACCCACAACACCGCCGCCGGCAAGAAGACCGTGGCGCAGATGGTGCGCGTCGCCGACCTGTGCCGCTCCGGCTTCATGGCGGGTGACGTGTCGACCGTGATGTCGCCGCGCACGGTGATCACCTGGGCCGAGAACGCCGACATCTTCAAGGATGTCGGCCTCGCCTTCCGCCTCACCTTCCTCAACAAGTGCGACGAGACGGAGCGCCCGGTGGTGGCCGAATACTACCAGCGCTGCTTCGGCACCGACCTGCCGGAATCGCCGGTCAAGCCGGCACCCGCTGCGCCGGCGCCGTCCGCGGGCGCCCGCCGGAAGTCGTGAGCCGCGGCAGGTTCTGAGTGGCTGACGAGAAGTCCCCCCTCGATACCTTCAAGCGCGCCGTGTCCGCGGCCACGCGGGCGATTGCCGGCGTGCGCGAACTCGACATTGCCTTCGGTGGCGAAGCGGCAGCGGGCAAGAACGCGCCGCTGCGCCTGCCGCAGCCGTCGCGCGACCTGCCCCCTGGCGAGGTAAGCCTGATCCGCGGCGCCGCCGATTCGATGGCGCTGCGCCTGCGTCACCATGATTCCAAGCTGCATGCCCGCCGCCGGCCCGACAGCGCCGCGGCGCAGGCCGTGTTCGACGCGGCAGAGCTCGCCCGTGTCGAGGCGATCGGCGCCCGGCAGATGGCGGGCGTGGCGCAGAACCTGACGGCAGCGCTGACCAACCATTGCGAACGCTCCGGCTTCGCCGACATGAGCGACCGCGAAAAGGCGCCGCTCGCCGACGCCGTGCGCATGATGCTGCGCGAGCGCCTGACCGGCGCCGCCCCGCCAGCCGCCGGCAAGGCCGTGGTCGAAGCCTGGCGCGCGATGATCGAGGAACGCGGCGCGACCGACATGTCCGAACTGGTCAACGCGCTGGAAGACCAGGCGGCCTTCGGCAAGCTGGCGCGGCGCCTGATCTCGCACCTGGAGCTTGCCGACGAGGAAGAGTTCGAGCCTGACCAGCAGGAGCAGGAACAGGAAGACGACGCCGAGCAGGAAACCCAGGGCGACGCCGACGAAGGCGAGGGCGACACCACCGGCGGCCAGCCGTCGGCTGGCGAAGAATCGGCGGAAGGCGAAGGCGAAGAGATGGCGGCATCGGCCGGCGAGAGCGCCGATTCCGACCGCCCCGACATGGGCGGCGATGGCGACCCCGGCGGGCGGCCCGAGCACTGGCCCGACTTCTCCGGCGACGGCCGCAACGAACCGCACTACAAGCCCTACACCGCCGCCTTCGACGAGATCGTGCATGCGCACGACCTCTGTGACCTCGATGAACTCGCCCGGCTGCGTCGCCATCTCGACCAGCAATTGCACTACCTGCAGGGCACGGTGGGGCGGCTTGCCAACCGGCTGCAGCGCCGTCTGATGGCTAAGCAGCAGCGGTCGTGGGACTTCGACCTTGAAGAAGGCACGATCGATGCGGCGCGGCTGTCGCGCGTCGTCGTCAACCCGAGCCATCCGCTGTCCTACAAGATGGAGCGCGAGACCGATTTTCGCGACACCGTGGTGTCGTTGCTGATCGACAACTCCGGCTCGATGCGCGGCCGGCCGGTGACGGTGGCCGCCATGTGCGCCGACATCCTGGCGCGCACGCTGGAACGCTGCGGCGTCACGGTCGAGATCCTTGGCTTCACCACGGTGGCGTGGAAGGGCGGCCAGTCGCGCGAGCGCTGGCTCGCCGAAGGCAAGCCGCTCAACCCCGGCCGCCTCAACGACCTGCGCCACATCGTCTACAAGTCGGCCGACGAGCCGTGGCGGCGCGGCCGCCGCAACCTCGGCTTGATGCTGCGCGAGGGCCTGCTCAAGGAAAACATCGACGGCGAGGCGCTGCTGTGGGCGCACAGCCGGCTGGTCGCGCGGCCCGAACAGCGCCGCATCATGATGGTGATTTCCGACGGCGCGCCGGTCGATGACTCCACACTGTCGGTCAACCCCGGGAATTACCTCGACCGCCACCTGCGCGAGGTGATTCGCTGGATCGAGAACCGCTCGCCGGTGGAACTGATCGCCATCGGCATCGGCCATGACGTGAACCGCTACTACAAGCGCGCCGTGACCATCGTCGACGCCGAGCAACTCGGCGGCGCGATGATGGAGCAGCTCGCCTCGCTGTTCGACGACACGGCCGCGGGCAACACGCGCCGGCGGAAGATGCACTGACAGGGCCGCCCGCGGGCGGCGCATATTGCATGCGTGTGCACAGACTCCTTGCAATGGCAGGGCTATTGGTCGCGCTGGCCGGCGCGGCGCAGGCCGAGCCGATTGCCGTCACCAGCACGGCCTTGCCGCTCAACCGCGACAACCTCATCCAGCTGCGCGTCGGCGCGCTGCGCTATGTCGGCGGGGTGGAGCTCACCAGTCCAAACGCAAATTTCGGCGGCCTGTCAGGCCTGTCGGTGACGCCCGACGGCCAATCCATCACGGCAGTCAGCGACCGCGGACTGTGGTTCACCGCCGGGCTGCAGCGGGATGCGCAGGGCGAACTCACCGGCGTCGCCGATGCTGCGCTGTTCCCGATCCGCGACCGCGATGGCGACCCGGTGGCGATTCGCACCCAGACGCATGACGCAGAATCGCTCGCGCGTGATGGCGACCGCTTTGTCGTCAGCTTCGAGCGGCGCCACCGCCTGTGGCGCTATGACCCTGCCAATCTGGAAACCGCCCGCGCCGAAGTCCTGCCGACGCCGCTCGGCCTGTCCAACGCCCCCGTCAACGGCGGCGTCGAGGCGCTCGCAGTGCTGGGGCCCGATCGTTACCTCGCCGTGGCTGAAGAACTGGAAACCGCCGATGGCAACCTGCGCGGCTGGCTGTTCGCCGACGGCGCCTGGCAGGAGCTGGCTTACGAACAACAGCCGGGCTGGAAACCCACCGACTTCACGGTGCTGCCGGATGGCGACCTGCTGGTGACCGAACGGCATTTCACCCGGATGGGCGGGTTCACGGCGCAGATACGGCGCATCCCGGGCGCGTCGATCGCAGCCGGCGCGCTGCTCAAGGGCAAGGTGATCGCGGAATTCGCGGCGCCGGTGCTGACCGACAATTTTGAAGGTCTGGCGAGCTTTCGCGGCGCCGACGGGCGCATTTATGTGCTGATCGTGTCGGACAACAACTTCACCGTCCTGCAGCGCACTGTGCTGCTGCAGTTCCGGCTCGAGGAAGACTGAACCTCAGGCGTGATGGGCGGACGAGCCGTGCCAACGCAGCAGGACACTGACCAGCGCCTTGTAGGGCGCGAGCAGCACCAGCGCCATGGCGAGCTTTACCGCATAGTCGCCGAGGGCGAGTTGCTGCCAGGGCACCATCGTGCCGGCAAAGGCCAGCGAGAAAAACAGGCCGGTGTCGATCGCCGAGGAGATGACCGACGAGAACAGCGGCGCCCGCCACCAGGTGGCGCGGCGCATGCGCTCGAAGACCAGGATGTCGAGCAGCTGGCCAGCCAGGAAGGCGAGGCCAGAGGCAGCGGCCACCCGCACCGCGAACCAGGGGTCGGTCACCACGCCGCCAAAGACGGCCGACAGGACCACCGCCACCGGGAAGCCGGCATAGACCACCCGCCGCGCCGCCGGCGCGCCCCAGGACCGGTTGGTCAGGTCGGTGACCAGGAAGACGAAGGGGAAGGAAAAAGTGCCCCAGGTCAGCCAGTTGCTGATCGGGATCTGCACCAGGATGTTCGAGGCCGTGACCACCGTGATCATGGCCAGGATGGGCAGCCACAGGGTGCGGAGTGTCGGGGTCATGGCAGCAAAACCGTCGGTTGCATGTTTCTGACAAAAAAGCCCGCTCAAGGCGGGCCTTTTCGGGTCGAATTGGCCAGAAATCAGCTGGCGCGGGCCGAAACAACGGCCGAAATGTCGCGTTTCAGGCGGCGGGCCCGGATCGACAGGGTCTCGTCCTTCAGCTTGACGATGAAGGAGTCGAAGCCACCCGAATGGTCGATCGAGCGCTGGGCCTGGCGGCAGATGCGCAGCCGGACTTCGCGTCCCAGGGCATCGCTAAGAATCGAGACTTCCTGCAGATTCGGCAGGAAACGGCGCCGGGATTTGTTGTTCGCGTGGCTGACATTGTTGCCAACGAGAACGCCCTTGCCCGTGAGTTCGCAGCGGCGGGACATGGTTGCCTCTGATCGGAGCGTGAAAAACGGTCGGAAAGCCCCCGAAAGGGCCACCGGAAGGCGCGTGTCATACGGGATCGGCGGGGGGGCCGTCAAGTCCGGGGGGTGGGGAGCCCTTCCGAAGCGGGGATCCATCGCGGGAGTATCCTAGGGCGGCCAGCCCGCTTACCATAGCGTCAAGGTCCGCGCCGTGCGGAAGCCAGCGAGGGCTTCGGTGGCCGGCAGGGGAGGTTTGAATGACCAAGGGGGATTTCCGGTTTCCGTTCCTCGACCTGAGCCAGATGCTGGCCGGGTACAACGTGCCGGGCGTTGATTTCGACTCCATCATCGAGACGCAGCGCCGCAACATCGACGCCTTCGCCGCCGCCAACCAGTCGGCCGGCGAGGCGATGAAGACCATGGGCCGCCGCCAGGTCGAACTGTTCCGCGAGGCGATGGAACAGTGGCAGTCCATGGCCGGCGACATCTCGAGCCAGAGCGACCCGGGCGAACGCACCCGCAAGCAGGCCGAATTTGCGCAGAAGTCCTTCGAGACGGCGGTGACGGCGATGAAGGAATTCGCCGATCTGACGGCTTCGGCCCAGCGCGAGGCCTTCGAGACCGTGTCGAAACGGGTGCACGAATCGATCGACGAGATGCGCGGCCAGTTCGAAAAGCCCACGCGCAAGTAGTCACTCCGCCGCAACGGTAAGTCTCTCGGCTGTCCGCCGCGGCGGACGGCAGCGATTTCGTGCGAGCTCGTCCCAGCTTTGTCACAGAGTTGCCCCCGACATGTGCCGCGGGCTGTCGCCATGTTCTCTCCTGACCGGAAGCGGCCGGGCCGACACCCGTTTTGGCGGATGATTGCCACCCCGATCGAGAGGACAACCGATGCGTATCCTTCCCGTGGCCATTGTTTCCGCTGTGCTGCTGGCGCGCCGGCAACCGGGCATCTCCATGACCATCGCGATGTACATCGCCATTGCCGCGACTGTCGGCGGCCTTCTGTTGCCGACGGGCACGCTCGCGCAGAGCGACGGCGGTGCCGGCGCGAGCGGCAACACCAGTGAATCCGGCGCCGGCGCCAATGTGCGCGGCTCCGCCAACATGGAAGCCGGTATCGGCGGCCGGGTCGGCGCCAACCTCGGCAACTCGAGCCTGAGCGGCTCGACCAGCATGGGCACCCTAGGGTCGGGCAGTGCCCGGATCGGCCCCACCCTAGACAGTGCGGGCGTCACCGGGCCGACGAGCACGGGCCTCTATGGCTACGGCCGGGAAACGTCACCGACGGCGCGCACCGGCGTCGGACTCGACAGTGCCCAGAGCGGCCCGACAAACACGCGCCTGCCCGGTTATGACGGCCGCAGCGGCGACGTGATGCGCGATCCGGAGCGGCCACTGGAAGGCAGCCTGGCGGTCAAGATCAAGCCGCTGACCGAGCCGGCGATGAACGCCCCGAACGGCGCGGCGAGCGCGATCGTGCCGCCGATGAAACCCGCCGGGGCACAGAACTAAAGTCAGGCGTCCGGCCCTGCAGTCCCCCTCATCCCTGCAGACATACCGGATGCCGCGCGGCCGGTCCCGCAAGACCGGCCGCAGCGCTGTCTAGGCCTTGCCGCGCCAGGCGTTGAGCAGGCGCCGCGCGGCATCGCCGGGCACGAGCCGGCCGGCGATCACGTCGTTCTCGAGATCGCGCGCGAGCGCGGCGACCGTCCTGTCGCTGCGCAGCGACTCCGTCACCTCTTCCGTCACCTCGGTCCACATCCAGGCCGCGGCCTGGCGCGCGCGGCGGCGGTCGCGTTCGCCGTCGGCGACGAAGACATCGTGATGCGTCATCACCGCCCGCCAGACATCGGCCATGCCGCGATTCTCCAGCGCCGACACCGACACCACCTGCGCATGCCAGCGCCCGTCGGCCGGGCGCAGCAGGCCAAGCGCGCCGGCATAGTCGGCGGCGATGCGGGAGGCATCGGGCGCGAGCGTGCCATCCGCCTTGGTGACGACAATGAGGTCGGCAAGTTCGACGATGCCGCGCTTGATGCCCTGCAGGTCGTCGCCGCCGCCCGGCGCGATCAGCAGCAGGAACATGTCAACCATGCTGGCCACAGCGGCTTCCGACTGGCCGACGCCGACGGTTTCGATCAGCACCGTGTCATAGCCCGCCGCCTCGCAGACCAGCATGGCCTCGCGCGTGCGGCGCGCCACGCCGCCGAGCGTGCGCCCCGCCGGCGAGGGCCGGATGAAGGCGCGGTCGGTGCGCGACAATTGCTCCATGCGCGTCTTGTCGCCGAGGATCGAGCCGCCCGAGCGCTGGCTCGACGGATCGACGGCGAGCACCGCCACGCGGCGGCCCTGACCGACGAGCCAGGATCCGAAGGCCTCGATGAAGGTCGACTTGCCGACGCCCGGCGCGCCTGAGATGCCAAGCCGCACGGCGCGGCCGGTGTGCGGCAGAAGCCGCGCCAGCAGCGCGGCGGCGGCGGGTCGGTCCTCCTCGCGCGCCGATTCCACGAGGGTGATGGCGCGCCCGAGCAGGCGGCGGTCGCCACGCAGCACGCCGTCGGCCAGCGCGCCGACATCGACGGCGGGGCTCACTCGGGGTCCCGGCCGGTGATCAGGCGGTGCAGCACGCGCAGCTTCTCGACCCCGATGCGCTCGCGCATCTCGGCGCGGATGCGGAGCGCGTCGGCGATCAGCGCCGCGCGCTCGGCCGACGGCGGCGCCTCGGTGGCGGGCGGCGCGGCGGCGCTGCCGAACAGGCGGGACAGGAGACGCGACGGCATGGCATTCACTCTAGCACCGGGGCCGCAGGGGCGCAGGGGCGATCCCCGCCCTTGGCGGCTGCGCCCGCCCGTGGCACCCTGCACCGGCTGCGCTTTGCCTTGTCTCAATTTGTGAAGGACCACGCCTATGGCCGACGACGTACGGGAAAACCTGACCCAGGGTTCGACCTGGATCCGGATCCTCTACATGATCCTGTTCGGCTTTGCCTTCCATGTCGCGATGGGCCTGATGGGTGCCGTCGCCATCATCCAGGCGCTGTTCAAGCTGTTCACCGGCAAGGTCTTCGCGCGGCTGATGCAGTTCGGCCAGCAGCTCGCGACCTACCAGTACCAGATCGCGCTTTACGAATGCTTCCGCACCGACGTGCGGCCCTTCCCCTTCTCCGACTGGCCGGAAGGCCCGCCGCGCCCCGCCGTGCGCCGCGTCCAGGCCGACCCGCCGCCCGGCCCGAAGGCGCCGCGCCCGGACTGACGGGCAGCGTCGCTCACGCCGCCTTGCGCCGTGCCAGCAGGGCGAGGATTTCGTGGGCGGCGTCCTTGATGTTGGTGCCGGGGCCGAAGATGGCCGAAACGCCGGCATGACGCAGGAATTCATAGTCGTCGGGCGGCACGATGCCGCCGCACACCACCAGGATCTCGCCCGCGCCTTCGGCGCGTAAGGCTTCGACCAGTTGCGGCACCAGCGTCTTGTGGCCGGCGGCCTGCGACGACACGCCGACAATGTGCACGTCGTTCTCCACCGCCTGGCGCGCGGCTTCGACCGGCGTCTGGAACAGCGGGCCGATGTCGACATCGAAGCCAAGGTCGGCGAAGGCGGTGGCGATCACCTTGGCGCCGCGGTCATGGCCGTCCTGGCCCAGCTTCACCACCATCATGCGCGGGCGGCGGCCCTCGGCCGCAGCAAAGGCCTGCACCTCCTGCTGGATGCGGGCAAAGCCTTCGTCATCGGCGAAGGCGCCGCCATAGACGCCGCTGATCGCGCGGATGGAGGCGCGGTGGCGCGTGAACACGGCCTCCAGCGCATCCGACACCTCGCCCACCGTGGCGCGCACGCGCATGGCGTCGATGCTGAGTTCAAGCAGGTTGGCGCTGCCGCGCGCGCCTTCGGTCAGCGCCTTGAGCGCGGCCTGCACCTTTTTCTCGTCGCGCTTCGCCTTGACGTCGCGCAGTCGGGCGAGCTGACTTTCGCGCACCGCCTGGTTGTCGATGTCGCGCAGCGGAATCGGCGCGTCATCCTGATCGGGCCGGTACTTGTTGACGCCGACGATCACCTCTTCGCCGCGATCGACGCGGGCCTGGCGGCGGGCGGCCGATTCCTCGATCTTCATCTTCGGCATGCCCTCGGTCACCGCACGGGTCATGCCGCCAAGATTCTCCACCTCGTCGATCAGGCCGCGCGCGGCCTTGGCGAGCGAGCGCGTCAGGTGCTCGACGTAATAGGAACCGCCGAGCGGATCGATGACATGCGGGATGCCGGTTTCTTCCGCGATGATGAGCTGGGTGTTGCGCGCGACGCGGGCCGCCATGTCGGACGGCAGCGCGAGGGCTTCATCAAACGCATTGGTGTGCAGGCTCTGCGTGCCGCCAAGCACGGCGGCCATCGCCTCCACCGCCGTACGCACGATGTTGTTGTAGGGGTCCTGTTCGGTGAGCGACACGCCCGAGGTCTGGCAATGCGTGCGGAGCGCCAGGCTGCGCGGGTCGGTGGTGCCGAATTCGGCCATCAGCTCGGCCCACAGCAGGCGCGCGGCGCGCAGCTTGGCGATCTCCATGAAGAAGTTCATGCCGATGGCGAAGAAGAAGGACAGCCGCGGCGCGAAGTCGTCGACCTTCAGCCCGGCCTTGAGCGCGGCCCGGACATATTCGCGCCCGTCGGCCAGCGTGAAGGCGAGTTCCTGCACCGCCGTCGCGCCCGCTTCCTGCATGTGATAGCCGGAGATCGAGATCGAGTTGAACTTCGGCATGTGGCGCGCGGTGTGGCCGATGATGTCGGCGACGATGCGCATCGAGGGTTCGGGCGGATAGATATAGGTGTTCCGCACCATGAACTCTTTGAGGATGTCGTTCTGGATCGTGCCCGACAGCTTGGCCTGCGGCACGCCCTGCTCTTCCCCCGCGACGATGTAGCCGGCCAGCACCGGCAGCACGGCGCCGTTCATCGTCATCGACACGCTGACCTTGTCGAGCGGGATGCCGTCGAACAGGATCTTCATGTCCTCGACTGTGTCGATGGCGACGCCGGCCTTGCCGACATCACCCACCACACGCTCATGGTCGGAGTCATAGCCGCGATGCGTCGCCAGATCGAAGGCGACCGACAGGCCGGTCTGCCCGCCGGCGAGCGCGCGGCGGTAGAAGGCGTTGGATTCTTCCGCCGTGGAGAAGCCGGCATATTGCCGGATGGTCCAGGGCCGGTTGGCATACATGGTGGCGCGCGGGCCGCGCAGGAACGGCGGGAAGCCCGGCAGGCCGGAGAGATCCATCCCTTCGAGATCGGCCGCGGTGTAGAGCGGCTTCACCGCGAGACCCTCGGGCGTCTGCCAGACAAGGCTGTCCGCGCCGGCGCCTTTCAGCTCGGCGGCGACCAGCTTGTTCCAGTCCTCGCGTGTCTTCTTCGGGAAGTCAGCCATTCATCCTCGCAATCGGGCCGGAGTCTGCGGAGGCGGGCCGGTCGTGTCAAACCGGACGGGCCCTTCGCCGGGATGTCGAATGCGCCGGAGCAAAGCCGAGGACCGGGCCGGAATCAACGGCTTGGCATTTTCGGACGGTCCGTGATGGCGGTCGCGGCGCGCGGGTCGCGCGGCCGTTCCGGCAGGCCGCGGGCCGCCTCGTCGGGCGAGGGATCGCGCCCGAAGATGCGGGGCTGGGCATGGCGGGCGGCCTGGTCCCCGGCGACGTAGAAGGGAGTGCCCTGCGGCCAGGCGTTGATGGGCGCGTCGTCGTCCCGGGGCGCATCCGCCCGCCTGTCGGGCCGGAAGGGCACGATCTCGTCCGCACGGTCGGCCAGCGCCTGGATGCGGGCGACCTCTTCCGCCGCCGGGGTCCACAGGTCATCGACACGCAAGCCCCTGGTGTGGCCGGTGAAGGCGTGGGCCTGGATTTCTTCCATGCGCCGCAGCGGCATCTGGCCCCGCGCATGGACGGGCGTGACCGGCGGCGGCAGCCCGTCGCGCGCGGCGAGCAGCGCGCGCAGGCGGACCACCTCGTCCTCCAGCTCCTGGCGGGTGAAGCAGTTGTCGGTCCAGGCGAGATGGTTGTCGAGCGCGGTGTAGGCCTCGGCATAGTCCAGCTCCGGGTCGCGGAAGCCGCGCGACTCATCGCCCTGCGCGCGGCGGTCGGCCTGGCAGCGGCGCAGTTCCGCCATCACCTCGCGCAACTGGCGGTGCAGCCCGCGTTCCCAGCGCGCCAGCCGGTTGACCGGGCTGTCGGCGAGGCCGGAGCGGAAGGACAGGCCCCAGAGCAGGTCGACGCCGACATCCGGCGCGGCCGCGTCCTCGTCCGGCGCATCATCGTCGCCGCCAGTCGCCGCCAGCATCCCGGCCGCCTCGGCGCCGAAGGATTCGAACAGCGCGTTTTCCGCCGCCGGGACACGGCCCAGCCGCCAGACCAGCGTGGCGGCGCGGTGCACCAGCATGTCCTCGTAGGCCGACTGGGGCGTGAATTCCTCCGCGAACTGGCCGGCGAGCAGGCGGAAGTCGCGGCGGCGCTCGCCGATCATCGGCGCGGTGGCGGCATAGAGGCCGTGGCGCACGCCGTTGTGGCGGATGCGGAGCTTGCCGAGCCGCGTGCGCGGGCCGGTGCTTCCCTTCGCATTGGCGCGGGACGCGGCGGCCTGGGCGGCGCTGCGGGGGACCGGCCCCGGCAGACGGGAGGGGCGGGGTTCGGATGAATCGAGCATGGGGCTCTGCTCCTGTTTGGAGAAAAAGAGCCTTTTATATAGACGTATAACACGTACACTGCAAGACTATCGTCCTAGAACGCTCCCCTATCGTCTTGGCGGCGCAGGCCGCCATCCACGATTTGGGCACGGCATCGCAGAGAAAACTCGTGGATGCCGGCCTGCGCCGGCATGACGGGGGAAAGGTCCAAGACAGCGCCCCTCGCCCTTCGAGACGCCCGCCTTGCGGGCTCCTCAGGGTGAGGGGCTACTTCTTTTCAACTGTTTCGACCTCATGCTGAGGAACGGGCGAAGCCCGCGTCTCGAAGCATGGGCACCGCACGGATGCGCCGCCGCCATCACCTGACGGCGTCTCACCCGGCCGGACCATAGGTCAGCCGGATCACATCCCCGTCCATGCGGTCCTGTGCCAGCAGGCGGAGCGGCGGGCGGGGGCCGGCGAAATAGGGGGTGCCGCCACCCAGCACGACCGGGTGCAGGTAGATGCGATATTCGTCGATCAGGCCAAGTTCGGTGAGGCTGTGCGCGAGCGCCGGGCCCGCCACCTCGATCTCGCCATCGCGTTCGGCCTTCAGCTTGCGGATCGCGCCCGCCAGATCCGGACCGACCAGGCTGGCGTTGGGGCCGACCGATTGCAGCGTGCGCGAGACAACCCATTTCGGCTGCCGGCGCCACGCCGCGGCGAAGGCGCGTTCGTCGTCCTCCCATTCCGGATGCTCGTCGTCCCAGTAGCGCATGACCTCATACATGCGGCGGCCATAGACACTGCCCGCCTGCCCCTCGGCCTCCCTGATGAAGTGACGGAAGAGCGCAGGGTCGGGCATGAAGGCCGTGTGATCGACATAGCCGTCGAGCGACTGGTTCATGCCGAAGACGAGTTTCGCCATGCCGGCTACTCCGCCGCCATCACCTGGCTGGCCGGGTTGTGGGCGCGGGCGGCGGCGACGCGTTGCTGGGCGGCCTCGATGATCTCGCGCAGGAGATCGGCATAGCGCATGCCGCCGAACTCGGCCATCAGGTTGAGCTTGCCGTCCCAGCACCAGCCCGGGTTGGGGTTCACTTCCAGGAGCTTGATGACGCCGTGCTCGTCGGCGCGGAAGTCGAAGCGCACATAGTCGCGGCAGCCCAGCCGTTCGAACAGCAGGGTGGAATAGTCGGCAAGCTTGCGGCGCTGCTCGTCATCAAGGCGCCGGGCCTCGCGATACTTGATCTGCGTCCAGTAGGGCGAGGTCGGGTCCCATTTCGATTCATAGCCCAGGATTGGCGGCAGGCTGGGGTCGAGCGCGGTGTAGTCGACCTCGAGCGCCGGCAGCACATGGAAGTCGAAGCCCGGGTTGCCGACCACGCCGATCGAATATTCCGTGCCGGCCAGGTATTCCTGGACGAGCAGCGGCCGGCCCGGCAGCAGGTCGCGCAAGGAACTGATGTAGTTGATCGCCTCTTCCGGCGTGCGCACCACGGCGCTCGACGTGATGCCGATCGACGAATCGCCGAAGTTCGGCTTGATCAGCGCCGGGAAGACCGAAGGCAGGTTCGCCGCCTGGTCGGACGGGTTGAAGAAGGTTTCCGCCGGCACCGGGATGTCGAGCGACTGCGCGATCGCGCGCACCAGCCCCTTGTCATAGCAAAGGCCGAGCGCCTGCGGCCCCGAGCCGGTGTAGGGGATGCCAAGCATCTCCAGCATCGCCGGGACATGCAGTTCGTGGAAGGCGTTGTTGTTGTAGCCCTCGTCGCACAGGTTGAGGACGAATTGCGGCGGCTCGGCGCGCAGGTCGGCCAGCAGCGAGGCATGGTTGTCGAGATAGCGGAAGGTGTAGCCCGGCAATTCGTTGAGCGCTTCCTTCAGCTTGGCGATGGTGCGGAAGTCTTCCGCGTTGAAGGTGCCGTTGAGCTTGACCGAATCGGGCAGGCGCGGGTCGCCGAGCAGCACCGTCACCTGCGGGAACGGCACCGTGCTGCGCTTCACCGCCACGGCCTTGGCCGGGCCTTCCGCCGTCAGGAACAGGCGGTGCGCCATGAGGCCGAGGTCCTGGTTGCGGTCGGACGCGGTTTCCAGCGATTCGTGGACGCGAATTGCCGAGAAGCCGACCTTTTCCAGCACGGCTTCGATCTGGCTGCGGCTGTAGAGGCGCTCGGCATAGAACTGGTCGGCGATGACGCCGCGCTCGGCATGCACCACGACCTCGCGCGAGATCAGGCGCTGGCCATCCTTGGCCAGCGAGCGTTCGCGGCAGACGAAGTGATTCTCGTCGATCCATTCCCACGACCGGCGCTCGAAATGCTCGCGCATCCAGTCGCCGTCGGCGATGTCCATCACCAGCGTACCGCGCGACAGAAGCGCGCGCTTCACCGCCTCGAGCACCGCGACGTCATCTTCCTCGCGCTCGAAATAGCCGAAGCTGTTGCCCATCAGGGTGATGCAGTGGAAAGAGTTGGGCTTGACGCGCACCAGCCGCGCATCGCCCTCGCGCAGGGTGACGTCGAGGCCGGCGGCCTTGGCGCGGCGGCGGGCGAGGCTGATGAGGTAGCGCGAGCGGTCGATGCCATGCACGTTGCGGAAGCCGCGCCTGGCCAGCTCCAGCACATGGCGGCCCTGGCCGCAGCAGAGGTCGAGGATCTGGTCGTTCGCCTCGATGCCGCTGGTGCGGATCAAGAGGTCGACCTCGTTCCGCGTGTTGATGTCGTTCTCGACGACGTCGCCATCGGTCTTGAGATAGAGCGAGTTGAACAGCGTGTTCCACCAGTCGTTCGGCAGATGCCGTTCGAGGTCGGACACGGGGCCGAGCGTCTTCGGGGCGGAGTTGGGGAGTTTGGGTTTCTTGGCCATCGGATGAGTCTGGGAACGGCTGCGCAATGTCGGGCGTGCCCTGGGGCAAACGCCGGACGGGATGCGTCGTTCTTGGGCGCTCGAACGACAGCCGGAGCCAGCGCCTGGCATCCGGGGGGCCGCGTCAGTATTGACGCGACGAGTGGCCTATATGGCGTTGCTGAATCGGATTCAAGTGGGCGCGGGCGCGCGGCGCGAATTAATTGGGGGCCGGGACCGGATGTCACAGAACTATCGCTTGACCGGAGGAGTCCGGCGGCCCGACTCTGACGCCATGGCCGGTTTGGTTCCGACCTTCGGGTCGCCCCGCGTTACTGCCGTTCTCGGGCCCACCAACACGGGCAAGACCCACTTTGCGGTCGAACGCATGCTGGGCCACGCCTCGGGCATCATCGGCCTGCCGCTCCGTCTGCTCGCCCGCGAGGTCTATGACAAGATCGTCGCCCGCGTCGGCGCCCGCCAGGTCGCGCTGATCACCGGCGAAGAGAAGATCATTCCCGCCGACCCGGCCTATTTCGTCTGCACCGTCGAATCGATGCCGATGGACCGCCGCGTCCACTTCCTGGCGGTCGACGAGATCCAGCTCGCCGCCGATCC
>CANJEJ010000075.1 GCA_947473325.1 Alphaproteobacteria bacterium
GATCGACACGATCATCGAAGCCCGGATCGAACGCGACAGCACCTGAGCGATTCTGTCGGGCCGAATGCGAAAGCCCTCCCCGCCGTCTGGCGGGGAGGGCTTTTTTGCGTTTGGGGTGCGTGCTGACAGGGACTGGGCTAGTTCGGCCGCCGGTTGAGACTTACATAGCTGTACATGCCCTCGACATTGAGCGGCACGGTCTGCTCATAGCCAGGCCAGTCCTTGTACTTCTCCATCCTGACGAGTTGCTTCACCTCGTCCCGTGTCTTGCCGGCCCGCGCGTGCGCCAGCACCTCGCTGTAAAGCTGCGTCATGTATTCGCGCATCACCCGCACGTCGGCCTTCGTGCCGTTCGGGCCATGGCCAGGCACCAGCACGTCGAAATCCATCGCCTCGACCGCGCGCAGCGAGTCCATCCAGTCCGGGAAGTAGGAATCCGGCAGGTCGCGGAAGGGGAAGCCCTTCACCGGAATGAAGTCGACGGCGAAGATCGCCCGCTCGGCCGGAAAATGCGCCACGACGGAATTGTCGGAATGGTTGCGGCCGACATGACGCAACTCGATGACCTTGCCGCCGAGCTCGATCGTCATCGAGTCGCTGAAGGTGACATGCGGCGTGGGGGTGGCACGCTTTTCCCCGATGATGCGCTCGCGTGCATTCTGGTGGGCGATCACTGTGGCGGTGTCGGCAAAGACCTCGCCGCCCGAAATATGGTCCGCATGGTCGTGGCTGTAGACCAGGTACTTCACGGCACGGCCGGGAAAGCGGTTGGCCAGTTCCTGCTTCAGCCATTTCGCGCCATCGGCATTGATGGGATCGACGAGGACAATGCCGGCGGAGGTGACGTAGACGGCCGCGGTGTGAAAGGCGTTCTGGAAGCGGTAAAGGTCGCCCGCCACGGGCACCAGCGAACGTTGTGGCGGATTGGTGACCTGGGCCTCGGCGGGGAGCGCCAGCGCGCTCGCGGCCAGGGCGGCCAGGCCAACCAGCGCGGCGCGCATGTGGGTCTTCAAGGTGTTCGGCATGAATCGCTGTCCTCCCGATACGGCCGCAGGGGCGGCCGACACAGGAGACAACACTGGTCTGCGAGCCGTATTCCACGGATTCCGCCGCTGAACGGTCACGTCTGCGTGTGCGTTCGGCGCAAGTCTTCCAGCTCCTCCAAAGTCCTGGGCCAGTCGCCCTTCAGCAGGCGCGACAGCGAACGGTCGGCGAGCAGCTGGCCGCCGTTCTGGCAGCGGGCGCAATAGTTGGTCTCGTTCGACGCGTAGACGATGCGTTGCACCGGCGAACCGCAGGCCGGGCAGGGCTCGCCATACTTGCCATGCATGGCCATGTCGGGCCGGAAGGCGGTCACGCCCTCCGGGAACGTGTCGCCGCAATGCGCGCGCAGTCTCCTGACCCAGTCCTTCAGCGTCGATTTCACCGCGGCATGCAGTCGCTTCGTTTCGTCCGGTGTCAGCGACTGGGTGCGGGTGACGGGCGACAGCCCGGCATGAAACAGGATTTCGTCGGAATAGGCATTGCCGATGCCGGCGAAGCGGCGCGGGTCGGTCAGCGCACGTTTCAGTGTGTGGTTTTCCTCCGTCAGCGCCGCAGTGAAATCCTTCAACCGTGAATCGAGCACCTCGATACCACCGGGATCGTGGGCGGCAAGCGCGCTTTCCCCGCGCACCACATGCAGCGAAGCCCGCCTCTTCGGGCTGGCCTCGGTGAAGGTCAGCGTGCCGGTGGGGAAGTCGAAGGCGGCGAGGCCGTTCTTGCCAGGCACTTTTGCTCCCTTGTCCTTCCAGTGAAGGCGCCCCGCGATCATCAGGTGGATGACCAGGAACAGGTCGTCCTCAAGCGCGATGACAATGCGCTTCCCAAGCCGCCGCAGCGCGATCACCCGCTTGCCGAAGGTATCCCGCAACGGTGGATCGACGCTGCGCAGCAGGAAAGGACTCGCCAGCCGCACGTTTTCCAGCGGCTCTTTCAGGATTCTGGCTTCCAACGCGTCGATATAGACCGTGACGTCGGGAAGCTCGGGCATCTTCTAGCCCTTGACCGCCTCGCCGAAGCGCTGGCGCAACTCCGGCTTCATCACCTTGCCGCCGCCCGACCGGGGTAGGACGTCGGTGTAGACGATGGACTGCGGCACCTTGAAACCGGCCAGGTTGGCGCGGCAATGGGCGATGATGTCGGCGTCCGGCAGCGTCTCGCCAGGCTTCAGGACAATGACGGCGCGTCCCGTCTCGCCCCATTTCGGATGCGGCACGCCGATCACCGCACATTCGGCGATCTGCGGCAGCTTGTAGAGCACGCTCTCGACTTCCGCCGGATACACATTCTCGGCGCCCGAAATGTACATGTCCTTCCAGCGGTCAACCAGCCAGTAGTAGCCGTCCTCGTCCATCCAGGCGGCATCGCCGCTGCGCAGCCAGCCGTCGGCGAAGGCCTCGGCCGTCTTCTCCGGGTTGTTCCAGTAACCGGGCGTGACATTGGGGCCCCGGCACCAGATCTCGCCGATCTCGCCCTGTGGCACTTCCTGCCCGTCGCGGCTCATCAGCTTCATCTCGGTGTAGAGCAGCGACGTGCCGACCGAGCCGAACTTGCGGATCGCCATGTCGCGGTCCATCGCGGTCAGGCAGGGGCCGGCCTCGGTCAGGCCATAATTGTTCTGCAGCAGGAAGCCCTTCTCGATGCGGTAGAGGTCGAGAATGGCGCGCGGCACGTTCTCGCCGCCGATGGTGGCGCAGACGATGCGCGAAAAGTCGGCGGTGGCGAAATCCGGGTGCTGGCTGAACATCAGATACATCGTCACCGCCCCGTTGATATGGGTGATGCCGAGCTCGGGATCGCTGATGTGCCGCAGGATGGCGGGCACGTCGAACTGCCGCATCACCGCCGTCACGCCGCCCATATTCATCGCGCTGGTGGCATAGGCGTTGAGTCCGCCGGTGTGGAACATCGGGTTGAACAGCAGCGTGCGCAGATCGCTGGTGGCGCGGGCAAACATCGCGATCGACTGCAGGTTCGCCAGCGTCATGCGCTGGGTGATGATGACGCCCTTGGAGCGGCCCGTGGTGCCCGAGGTGTAGAGGATGACCCAGGGGTCATCGAGCGTCTGGTCGGGGCGCGGCGGCGGATCGCCCGCACGGGCGAGCAAAGCCTCGTATTCCCCCGGGGCGGCGCCATCGCCCAGGCCGACCAGGGTGATGTCCATGCCCTTGGTCGCGGCGCGGGCGGCGTCTTCAAATTCCGCGCCGTAGAACAGGACGCGGGGCTTGGAATCCTGAAGGATCGGGACGATCTCCGGCACGGCAAGCCGCCAGTTGACCGGCGCGAAGATATGGCCCGTCTTCATGGCGGCATACCAGAGGTCGAGCTGGTCGGTCGAATTGCGCGCCAGTACGGCGACGCGGTCGCCGCGGCGGACGCCCAGCGCAGTCAGCGCGGCGGCGCAGCGTTTGGTGCGCTCGTCGAACTCGCGCCAGGTGAAGCGGCGGCCGGAGTGGAGGTCGACCGCACAGAGATGATCGGGGCGCCGCCGGGCATTGAACGCAATCCAGTCGTAGGCGGTGGCGTTCATGCAATCTTCCGGGTTCAGGCTTCGACCGGATGGCCGAAGCGCTTGCGCAGCTCCGGTTTTACCACCTTGCCGCCACCCGACCGGGGTAGCTCGTCGGTGTAGACGACGGAGGACGGCAGCTTGAATCTGGCCAGGCTGGCACGGCAATGGGCAAGGATCTCCAACTCGTCCAGAGTCGTGCCCGGCTTCAGCACCACGATGGCGCGCCCCGTCTCGCCCCATTTTGGGTGCGGCACGCCGATGACGGCGCATTCGGCGATCTGCGGCAGGCGGTAAAGCACGTTCTCCACTTCGGCCGGATAGATGTTCTCGCCGCCCGAGATGTACATGTCCTTCCAGCGGTCCACGAGCCAGTAGTAGCCATCGTCATCCAGCCGCGCCGCATCGCCCGTGCGCATCCAGCCGTCGGTGAAGGCTTCCTTCGTCTTTTCGGCGTTGTTCCAGTAGCCGGGCGACAGGTTGGGACCGCGGCACCAGATCTCGCCGATCTCGCCCGGCGCCACTTCCTTGCCGTCCGGGCCGCGCAGCGTCATTTCGGTGTGCAGCACGCAGGTGCCGACGGAGCCGAACTTTGTCAGTGTCATGTCACGGTCCATCGCCGTCAGGCAGGGGCCGGCTTCGGTCAGGCCATAGATGTTCTGCAGCGGCAGGTTCTTCTCGCGCAGATAGAGGTCGATGATGCTGCGCGGCACCGACTCGCCCGAGATGGTGGCGCAGACGATGCGCGAGAAGTCGGCTTTCGCGAAATCGGCATGCTGGCTCAGCATCAGATACATCGTCACTGCGCCGTTGATGTGGGTGACGCCGAGTGCGGGATCGCTGATGTTGCGCAGCGCGGCGGGCACATCGAACTGGCGCATCAACATGACCTGCGCGCCCATATGCATGCAGACCAGCGTGTAGGCCGCGAGGCCGCCGGTATGGAACAGCGGGCCGTAGATCAGCGTGCGCGAATCTGCAGTCGCCCGCGAGAAGGCGTTCATCGACTGAATGTTCCACAGCGACGTGCCATAGGTGGCGATCGAGCCCTTGGGCCGGCCAGTGGTGCCGGAGGTGTAGAGAATCGTCCAGTAGTCGTCGATGCTGAGGCTAGCCTGCGGGGGCGTTTCCCTGGACGCGGCAAGGCCCGCCTCATATTCGTCCGGCGCGATGCCGTCGCCGAAGGCGACCAGCGTGCAATCGAGTCCCCTGGTCGCGGCGCGCGCCGCGTCCTCGAACTCGGCGCCATAGAGCAGCACGCGCGGCGCCGCATCGCCGACGATATAGGTTAGCTCGGGCACGGCCAGCCGCCAGTTGAGCGGCAGGAAGATGTGGCCGAGCTTCATGGCGGCAAACAGGATGTCGAGCTGATCGGTCGAATTCTTGGCCAGGATGGCGACGCGGTCGCCCTTCTTCACGCCGAGCCGCGCGAGGAAGGCCGCAGCGCGGCGTGTGCGCTCCTCGAACTGCCGCCAGGTGAAGCGGCGGCCCGAATGCAGGTCGGTGACGCAAGGATGGTCGGGGCGCCGCCGCGCGTTGAACGCGACCCAGTCATAGGCTTTGGTGGTCACAGGCCGAGTTCGCGGGCGATGATGTTGCGCTGGATTTCGTTGGAGCCCTCGCCGAACGTATAGAGCCGGGCGTCGCGCCAGATGCGCTGCATGTCCGAATCCGAGTGATAGCCGGCGGAGGCGAGAATCTGCATGCCGTGATGTGTCACGTATTGCAGGCATTCGGTGGCGATGACCTTGGCCTGTGCCGCCTCGCGGCGGCAGGGCGCGCCGGCGCTGATCAGGTCGGCAAGGTGATAGGTGTAGAGCCGCGCCTGGTCGACGCGCATCTGCATGTCGGCGAGGCGATGCTGGATGACCTGAAACTTGCCGATCGGCTGGCCGAACTGCTCGCGCTCCTTGGCATGGGCGATGGCGATGTCGACCGCCTTCTGTGCCTGGCCGGTGGCGCTGGCGGCAAGGCCGGCGCGAGCATAGTGCAGCGTCGACATCAGGTTTCGGAAGCCGCGGTCGACCTCGCCCAGCACGTCGCTCTCGGGCACGAACACGTCTTCCAGTCCGATGTCCCAGCTGGTCAGGCCGTTGTTGCCGACCTTTTCCAGTTGGGTCATGTGCACGCCCTTGGCAGTGGGCGGAATCAGCATCATGGTCAGGCCGCGGCTCTGGCCCGGCTCGCCACCGGTGCGGCAGGGCGTGACCATATAGGTCGAATCGCCGGCATAGGACGACCAGATCTTCCGCCCGTTGATGCGCCAGCCGCCGGGCACCGCCACAGCGCGAGTACGAATGCGCGAGGCGTCGGAGCCGGCGCCGGGTTCGGTCAGCGCCAGCGCGAACAGCACCTCGCCGCGGATCGTGCGGGGCAGCAGGTCGCGGCGCTGTGCCTCGCTGGCATAGGCCATCAGCGACATGCCGCCGAAGGTGACGGTGACGTCGCAGAGCGTGCCGAGCATGGATCCGAGATAGCCCATGCGCTCGCTCACCCGTGCCACCACCGACCAGGGCAAGCCACCGCCGCCATATTCTTCCGGAAAGCCGAGGCCGATCAGGCCGGCTTCGCCTAGCGCCGGCAGCAGCTCATAGGGCGGGGCATGCGCCTTGTCCCGCCGCCGCGCCTCTTCGGCCGGGAAATGGCGGGCGAAGACACGGTCGACCGTGTCGAGGATCATCCGCAGTTCATCGGACTGGTCGATCGGCCGGCCTGTATAGGCCTGCGGCATGGCGGGCATGTGTCCTCCCGGACGGTCTTTAATTTTGGCCAATCCTAGCCTCGGGATACACTCGCGGAAACAGGCATCGAGGGCAGGACCAAGCCATGCATGACCTTCTGATCAAGGGCGGCCGGGTAGCCGACGGCACGGGAGCGGCGGCGGTGACGGCCGACGTCGCCGTGAAGGATGGGCGGATTGCTGCCGTTGGGCGCGATCTTGGGCCGGCCAGGCGCACGGTCAACGCCGACGGCCTGCTGGTCACCCCGGGCTTCGTCGATATCCACACCCATTACGACGGCCAGGCGACCTGGGACGGGCAGCTCGCACCGTCGATCTGGCATGGCATCAGCACGGTGGTGATGGGCAATTGCGGCGTCGGCTTCGCGCCGGCGGCGCGTGACCGCCACGATTGGCTGATCGGCATCATGGAGGGGGTCGAGGACATTCCCGGTTCGGCGCTTTCCGTGGGCCTGAAATGGGACTGGGAAAGCTTCCCGCAATATCTCGATGCGCTCGAGCGGCTGCCGCGCACCGTCGATGTCGCGGCCCAGGTCGCGCATGTCGCGGTGCGGGCCTTTGTCATGAAGGACCGCGTCTATGGCGAGGCCACCGAAGCGGACCTCGCCGCGCAGCAGAAACTGGTGCGCGAGGCGCTGCAGGCCGGCGCCTTCGGCGTCTCCACTTCGCGCTCGCTGCTGCATCGCGACGTCTGGGGCGAACTCGTGCCCGGCACTTTCTCGCCGGAGCCGGAGATGTTCGCGCTGGCCAATGCCGTGCGCGAGGCGGGCCACGGCGTCTTCGAGCTGACGGTGCGTGGCACCACCGGCTTTGATGCCAAGGGGCCGCCCGCCGAGATGGCGTGGATGCGCCGCGTCGCGCGGGACACGGGCGTGCCGATCACCTTCCTCTGCGGCCAGAGCCACGATTATCCCGAGGTGTGGCGCCACATGATGTCGGAAGCCAGTTCCGCCGCGCAGGCGGGCGAGGTGGTGGTGCCGCAGGTGTTCGGCCGGCCGACCAACTACCTCTTCACCTTCAAGGGCATGCATCCCTTCTCGCGCTATCCAAGCTTCAAGGCGCTGGCGAAGCTGCCCTGGCCGGAAAGACTCGGGAAGCTGCGCGATCCCGCCATCCGTGCCGCCATTCTCGCGGACGAGGATCCCAACGACGACGCGCTGCGCAACATCATGCGCGGCTGTTTCGATGCCACATATCCGCTCGACCAGCCGCTCGATTATGAGCCCAACCCGAAGGATTCCATCGGTGCGCGGGCGAAGCGCGAGGGGCGCGATCCCAAGGCCCTGGCCTATGACCTGATGCTCGCGCGCGACGGCACGGCGGTGCTCTATTTCACAGCCTTCAACTACGCCCATGGCGACATGGAAGCGGTGCGCGAGATGCTGGAGCATCCGAATTCGGTGCTGGGCGGCGGCGACGGCGGCGCGCATGTCAGCTACATCTGCGATGCCAGCATGCCGACCTTCATGCTGACGCATTGGGTGCGCGACCGCACCCGCGGCCCGCGCGTGCCGCTGGAATGGATGATCCACAAGCTGACCGAGCAGCCGGCACGCTTCTACGGCTTCCAGGACCGCGGCCGTATCGCGCCGGGCCAGCGCGCAGACCTCAACCTGATCGACATGAGTCGCCTCGCCCTCGACCTGCCGACCTTTATCGACGACCTGCCGGCGGGCGCCACCCGCCTGATGCAGACGGCGCAGGGTTATGTCTCGACGATGGTGGCGGGCGAGGCGATCCAGGAAAACGGCCGGGAAACCGGCGCCCGGCCGGGCAAGCTGGTGCGCGCGGGCCGCTAGGCAAAAGACAAGCAGAAGGGGCGGAGCCGTCGGGCTCCGCCCCTTTTTTTTGTGCCTTGCGCCTAGTCCTGCTTGAGTTCGGCGAGCTTGTAATACTGCTTCAGGCGGTCATAGCGCAGCTGCACCGGGATGTAGTCGGGGCCCGTGGTCCAGATCTCGAAACGCGGGATCAGGCCCTTGTTCAGGATGATGCGGTCGCATTTGAACGTACCCGCCGGCACCGTGAGGTCTTCCTCCCCCACATAGTCGAGGTTCAGGGTCGATGCGATCGGCGTCACCGTGGTGCTCGGTCCGATCAGTGGCCCCGAGCCGCCGTTGCCGAGCGGCGACGACGCCAGGCGCGGATAGATCGTCTGCGTCTCGCCCTTGCGGCTCTTGTCGAACAGCGCGTTGCCCCAGGCGTCGCAGGCCGTGGCATGCGACACGAACATTGGGATATGGCCCTTGACCGGCCAGGTCTGCGAGATGCGGCCGGCATCGACCGTGAAGGTCTCGCATTCGACCATGGTGTCGGTGAAGCGGAACCACGCGCTGCCCTGGAAGCGGTCATGGATGGTGAGCCGGACGAAGCAGTCGAGCGGCTTCCACTTCTCGTCGACGCTGAAGGTGACGTCGCGGATCAGGTGGTCGTCATGCATTTCCACATAGGCGCGCATGGTGCGCCTGCCGTCGGTATGAACCGTGTGGGTGAACCATTCCTGGCCCTCCACGCCGACATTGTCGGTGATGTAGTCGATGCGACCGCTGATCTTGCGGTGCTTCATCGGAGACTTGCTCATGGTCTTGCCTTCTTCGTTGTGAGCGGCGGACAAAAAAGGGGCGGCGTTTCCGCCGCCCCTGTTGTTGAGACCCGTCAATCGTTTAGGTCGTAGTAGCGCAGCTGCGCTTCCGGCTGGAGCGAGATGCCCTTCAGGCCTTCCTTCCACGCGAACATGGTCTTGAATTCCAGCACGGGAACCCAGCCCACCTCGTTGAAGGTGATGTCCTGCGCCTCGGCCATGAGGGCGTTGCGCTTGGTCAGGTCGGGCTCGTCCAGTGCCATCTTGGCGAGTTCGGTCACCCGGGCGTTGTCGTAGTTCATCCAGTTGTTGATGCCGCCCTGCGCCACCGAACGGAAGTTCAGCATGATCGAATAGGCTGCGTCGACCGCGAGCGGGCGGCTCGTGTCGTTCAGCGGCATCGGCAGGTCCTTCTTCACATTCTGCCGTTCCGAATACTGCGACAGCGGCAGCGGATCGATTTCGGCGGGAATGCCGACCTCGCGCAGCGCCGTGCGCAGGATGGTGGCCATCGGCCCGAGCGTGGCTTCGCGCTCGGACGGATAGGACATCAGGAAGGCGTTGGGGAACTTGTCGAGCCCCTGGCCGTTCGGGAAGCCTGCTTCGGCGAGCAGCTGCTTCGCCTTGGCCGGGTTGTAGTCATAGCCGGCCTGTTGCTTGAAGCCGGGATAGACCGACGGCAGCACGCCGTTCCACTTCTTGGCGTTGCCCTGGTACACGTTATCGATCAGCTGCTGATAGGGGATCGCATGGGCAATCGCCTGGCGCAGCTTGATGTTGCTCGAAAACGGCTCCGTCTTCCAGTTCGGCGCCAGCGTGGTGCTGGAGTTGTTGTAGGCGCCGCCAACCTTCACGCCGCGCGCCGTCTTCAGGCTGTCGAATTCGCGGAAGCTCAGCGAATCCGTGATGTGTGCGCCGCCAGTGCGCAGCGTGGTCAGGCGCGTGGCGCTTTCCGGCACCTTGCGCACGATCACGCGGTCGAAGTTGGCCTTGCCCCGGTAATAATCGGGGTTGGCACGCAGGACGAACTGGTCTTCCTTCTTCCAGGTGTCGATGCAATACGGGCCCCAGCTGGCGACGCCGACGCCATTGGCAAAAGCATGCGACCACGGATCGTCCGCCGTCGCCATCTTCTCCATGCCTTCCTTGTCGTACATGTGGAAGGCGAAGATGTTCATCACCGACAGGAACAGGCCGTTGGCGGAGGACTGCTTGATCTGCACGGTGTAGTCGTCGATCTTCTTGACTTCGTCGCCCAGCTTGCGCGGGTCGTTCGTCGGTGCCGGCTTGCCTTCGTCCTTGGCCTTCTGGGCTTCGGCGCGGGCCGCGAACAGCGCGGGCGTGAAGGTCGCGACGGAGCCGACATTGGCCAGGAAGTAGGCGATGGCGGCGGCGCCCGACAGCGACTTGGCGCGGGCGAAGGTATAAAGAATGTCGTCGGCGTTGAAGGTGGTGCCGTCGCAGCCCTTGATGCCGCGGCGCAGCTTCATCGTCCAGGTCAGGGACGGTGCGTCGAAGGTCCAGGATTCGACCAGCCGCGGTTCGAACTGGGTGAAGTCGAGTTCGGTGATGCCTTCGGCATTCACGCCCTTGACCTTGTAGCCGAGCATCGGCTCCAGCACGTTCAGCATGCCGCCATAGGACGGCGGGAAGGTCCCGCCCGGTCCGTCGACGTTCAGGCTGTTCGGCACGTTGATCGATAGATAGAGCAGGTCTTTCGCCTGCGATTCGCTCGCGACACCGGCCATCAGGCCGATCATTGCAGCAGCACCAAGCCACCGTTTCATTGGGCGTCTCCCATTTGACTTCATTAACCCCCGCGCGCCCGTCGTGGGGCCGCGCGTCACTGTCTCCGGTTCCTTTCCCGTAAGTCAAGGCGATGCGGTGCGCGCGCGCCGGTGAAAGCCTTTGACAGCGAATAAAAGGCTTCCGCAGCGCAGCCGACCCAGGACTGTCAGGGCGCGGGGTGGACCCGGTGCCAGTGGCGGGCAATCTCGGCGCGCTGGCAGATCCAGACGTCGCTGCGCCGCTGCACATGGTCGAGGAAGCGGATCAGGCCCGCCAGCCGGCCGGGGTGGCCGACGAAGCGGGCGTGCATGCCGACCGACATCATCCGCGGCGTGCGGGCCCCTTCGCGGCAATAGATGTCGAAGGCGTCGCGCAGATAGGTGAAGAAGTCGTCGCCCGTGCCGAAACCGGGGGCGGCGGTGAATTTCGCGTCGTTGTTGGTGAAGGTGTAGGGGATGACGAGTTGCGGCCGATCGCCGACTCTTGTCCAGAAGGGCAGGTCGTCGGCATAGGAATCCGAATCATAGAGAAAGCCGCCATGTTCCAGCAGCAGGCGGCGCGTGTTGGCCGATGGCGCATAGCGGCAATACCAGCCCAGCGGCCGCTGCCCGACCGTGCGTTCGAGCGAGGCAACGGCCTTGCGGATATGCTCGCGTTCCTCGTCCTCGGCCAGAAGGTGGTGGCTGATCCAGCGCCAGCCATGGCAGCACACGTCATAGCGCGCCTCGCGAATGGCCTGGGCCGCCAGCGGGTTGCGCTCCAGCGCCAGCGCGCAGCCGAACACCGTCATCGTCAGGTCGCGTTCGCGGAACAGGTCGAGCAGGCGCCAGAAGCCGACGCGGCTGCCATATTCGTAGAGCGACTCGGTGACGAAATCGCGCTTGCCCGCGCCGACCGAGGCGACCGGCACCTCGCCGATATAGGTCTCGGCCGCCGGGTCGCCCTCGAGGATCGAATACTCCGAGCCCTCCTCGTAGTTGAGAACGAAGTTGAGGGCGAGGCGCGCACCGCCCGGCCATTGCGGGTCGGGCGGGTTGGGGCCATAGCCGATCAGGTCGCGCGGATAAGGTTCTGCCATGGCGTGCCGCCCTCCTTCGTGCATGTTGCACGGCCTCGCGCGCGCCGCCAAGCTTGCCGCAACGGCGGGAGGAAGGCATGGCGCCACGCAAGATGTCCAGGGACGAGGCGAGCCTGCGCGACCATGGCCTCGCGCTGCCCGAGGCGACGGAGGACTTTCCCTGGGGTGAGTGCGCATTGAAAGTGCGCGGCAAGGTCTTTGCCTTCCTTCACGCCGCCGACGGCGGGTTGTCCGTCACGGTGAAGCTGCCGCAATCGGGCCATGCCGTGACGATGCTGCCCCATATACAGCCAAGCGGCTATGGCCTGGGCAAGGCCGGCTGGGTCACGGCGCGATTTGCGGCCAAGGCGCGGTTGCCTCTGCCTACGCTCAAGCTTTGGCTCGAAGAAAGCTATCGCGCCGTCGCGCCGAAGACGCTGGCAAGGCAGCTCGACGGGCCGATGCCGGCCGGAGAAAAGCCGGTCAGCTCGCAGTCTCGGGCCCGCCGATCGCCGCGGTAAGGATTTCCAGACCTTCCAGCACGCGGGCGCGCTGCGGCGCGGGCAGGGGGCCGAGCGCGATGGCGATGCGCTCGCGAATGATGCTGCGCGTCGTCTCGATCATGGTGACACCCTTGTCGGTCAGCGTCAGCACCGCGCGGCGGCGTTCGCCGGCGGCGCGCTTGCGGGTGACGAATCCGTCGCGCACCAGCCGCAGCACGATCAGCGATGCCGTGGGCTGGCGCACGCCCATGCGCTCGGCGAGCGTCGAAAGCGACAGGCCCGGATCGCGGCGCAGGATTTCGAGGCAGCGGAATTGCGGCGGAGTCAGGCTGTTGGGGCCCGCGCTCTGGCGCACCTCGGCAACCATCAGGCGCACGAAGACGGGCAGGAACTCGAGCAACGCGTCGGCGCAGTCCTGGGGTGTCGCCGCAGCGGCGGGCTTCTTGGCGGCTTTCATCGCGCCATCATACCAGTGCGACACCGGTTCGATTGTTCAATTCATAGCCTTTCTATAGTTTGACGGCCGGAGGCAGACATGGATCCGACCCGGCCCGGCACCCTGGCCATACCGCTTTTCGTGCTGCTGATTGCAGCGGAAATGCTGTGGCTGTGGCGCGTGCGGCGCCAGGCCTATCCCTGGCGCGAAGCAGGCACGTCGCTCGGCCTTGCGCTGGGCTACAAGGCCGCCGGCCTGCTGACGCCGCTCGTCATCGGCCCGGTCTATCTCGCCGTCTGGGAATTGCGGCCATGGACGCTGCCGCTCGACAGCATGGGGTCGCTGCTCGGCCTCTTCCTCGGCGTGGAGTTCGCCTATTACTGGTTCCACCGCTGCGCCCATGAATGCCGCTGGCTGTGGGCGACGCACGCCGTGCATCACTCGCCCACGCAGCTCAATCTCAGCGCCGCCTATCGCCTCGGCTGGACGGCGCTGCTGTCGGGCAACTGGCTCTTCTTCCTGCCGCTCGTTGCGCTGGGCTTCCATCCGCTGGCGGTGACGGCGGCGATCGGCCTCAATCTCGTCTACCAGTTCTGGCTCCACACCGAGGCGATCGGACGGCTGCCGCGTGTCGTGGAATGGATATTCAACACGCCAGCGCATCATCGGGTGCACCACGCCTGCAATGGCGTCTATCTCGACCGCAACTATGGCGGCGTGCTGATCGTGTTCGACCGCCTGTTCGGCACCTTTGCCGCCGAACGCGCCGGCGAACCGCTGCGCTATGGTCTCGTCAGGCCGGTAACCAGCGCCAATCCCCTGCGCGTCGCCGTCCATGAATGGGTCGCCATGGCGCGTGACGTGGCGCAGGCGCGCAGCATGGCAGAAGCCTTCCGCCTGATGTTCGGACGACCGGGCGCGGCGACGCCCGCAAAACCCGCCGCCACGGACCTTCCGCTCGTCGCCAAGGCCTGATGCGCGTCGGTCCCTGGACGCTGATCGGCGCGCTTGCCGTTGCGCAGCTCGTTTCCTGGGGCTCGCTCTTCTACAGCTTTGCGCTTTTCGTCGTACCGATGGAGGCAGAGCTCGGCTGGAGCCGCGCCGAACTCAACGGCGCGCTGTCGCTCGGCCTGGTCATTGCCGGTCTTGCCGCCCTGCCTGTCGGCAGCTGGATCGACCGCCGCGGCGCCTGGCTGGTGATGACGGGGGGCTCGCTGCTCGGCGCGGCGGCCTGCCTCGCCTGGTCCGGCGTGGACGACGTGCTGTTCTTCTATGCGATCTTTGCGGCCCTCGGGCTGGCGCAGGCCGCGACCCTGTATGAACCGGCCTTTGCTGTTATCACCGCCAATCTCGGCACCCGCGCCCGGCAGGGCATCCTCTATGTCACCCTGCTCGGCGGCTTTGCCGGCACCGTCTTTGCACCGCTGACGCAATGGCTCATTGATTCCTTCGGCTGGCGTGAGGCCTTGCTCTGGCTCGCACTCGGCAATGTCGTGCTCGGCGCCGCCGTCCATGCCGCTGTCCTGCGCCACACGCGGACGCCCGTGCGATCGCGCCCGTTGGAAGGCGCGGGCGCGGGGCCGTTGCGGCGCGCGCTGCACAGTCGCGCCTTCTGGGGCCTCCTGCTAATGGTGGTGTGCAATTCCTTTGCCTTCACCGCGATGGTGTTTCACCTCATTCCGCTGCTGCGCGAACGTGCTGTGCCGATGGGCGTGATCATCGCCATCCTCACCCTGGTCGGCCCGGCCCAGGTGGCCGGCCGCCTCGTGCTGCTGGCGCTGGGGCGGCGCGTGCGCGCGGTGACGGTCGGCCTCGTGCCCATCGTCTGCCTGCCGCTGGCGCTGCTGATCCTGCTGCTCCTGCCGCCGCACGCAGTCATCCTCGGCGTCTATGCCGTGCTCCATGGCATCGGCAATGGCGTGCTCACCATCGCGCGCGGCATCATCATCCCGGAAATTCTCGGCACCGAGGGCTATGCGACGGTCAGCGGCGCGCTCGCCCTGCCGGCCACGCTGGCGCGCGCTGCCGGGCCGCTCGCC
>CANJEJ010000076.1 GCA_947473325.1 Alphaproteobacteria bacterium
CTCGACAAGCAGCTGTTTTGCCTTGGCCGGGTCGTAGGGATAGGGCTTGATGTCGTCGAAATGGCCGCTCATCGGCGAGCCGGCCGGCTGGCCGACCGCCTTGCCCGCGCCGCGCAGCACGGTGGCGATGTAGGTTTCCTTGTCATAGGCGTAGTTGAGCGCCTGGCGCACCCGCTTGTCGGCCAGCGGCGTGCCCGGCTTCATGTGCAGCGGGATCAGGTTCAGCGAGTCGTTGGTCGCCGTCAGCATCACCTTGTTGCCCGCGGCTTCGACCATCGGTATCGCGTCGGGCTCAAGCTGCCAGGCGAGATCCGCCTGACCGGAATTCAGCGCGGCCAGGCGGCCGGCGTTTTCCGGAATGGTCAGGATCTCCAGATTCTTGATCTTGGCCGGACGCCAGCCTTCGGCGAAACTTTCGCCGCGCACCCGCTGGTTGCTCCACTCGATGTTGCGGTACGGACCCGTGCCGACAGGCTTGCGGGCGAATTCCGCGCCCAGTTCCTTCCATGCGCTTGGTTCATGTGGGCGCATGATGTGCAGGCGGCGCGGGAAGATCGGGTCGGTGTAATCGAGCGTCACTTCGACCGTCAGGTCGTCGATCTTCTTTACTTCCTTCATGCCGCGCAGCTGGTTGGCGCCCTGCTGCTTGTTGACGATGGGATCGTTGTTGATCGCATCGACATTCTGGATGATGGCGTCGGCATTGAAGGGCTTGCCGTTGTGGAACTTCACATTCGGGCGCAGCGTCAGCACCCAGGTTCTCGGGCCCTTGGATTCCCACTTGGTCAGCAGGCTCGGCTTTGTGGTGCGGTCCTGATCGACGAAGGTCATCGGATCGAAGAAGGCATAGAGCTGATAGGCGCCATTGGCCCCGAAGGTGCCATAGGGCATGCCCATCTGGGCCGGGTTGTCGTATCCGGCAATCCGCAGCGTGTCGCCGGCCGCCTGCGCACCCGCGGCAAGACCCAGCGAAACAGCGGCCACCGCAACGGTGGCCAGCAAGGTGGAACGCATCATTGAAAACCTCCCCTAAACATCTGGCGGGGATTCAAAGGTCCCACCTCGGGAAGGTCAATGGCAAACGACACGAATTTAATGGGAAACCCGCGATTCAACGCCGGGCCATCAACCGACGGGCAAACCGCGGCAACCGGCAGCTAAGACGGGCCGCCGCAGGTCCCCGGAAGACACGCGCCTTCCGGGTGGGAGCCGGCGACCGCCGGCTACTCCTTATCGGCTTGGGGATCTTCCTCGATGACTTCCTGGAGCGCGTCGTCCTCGCCAAGGTCCGCTGTATCTTCCAGCGCCTCGTCGTCTTCGGCGAGCACCTCGTCGTCGAGATCCTCGTCCGCGATCTCCTCGATTTCGCCCTCTTCGCCTGGCTCGGCGGCAACCGGACGCTTCTTCTTGATTTCCTTCTCGGGCTTCGGCTTCGCCTTGGCCGCTGACGCGCTGGACGACGTCTTGGTCGCCTTCAGGTCAAAGACAGCGCCACAGGACGGGCAGACCACAGGCTCTTTGCCAAGATCATAGAATTTCGACCCGCAGCTCTGGCACGTACGTTTTGTGCCCCATTCCGGCTTGGCCACGTCCGAACTCTCCTCGATGTCGCTGGGAAGGTGCCCGTTTGGGCGCGTTCCCATTGCCATGCTGGCCCCCTGCTGTCAAAGAGAAAGAGTCACGCGGGAAACCACCATCACGACCCACCATGGCGGTACCGCCAAGGCCTGTGATAGAGACACCGCCGTTGCCCGCCGACGGGCCGCTGCACCGGATATTGCCGTGACCCATTCAGCCGCGACCCCCGCTTCCCCCTTGCGCGCCGTCCGTTCCGGGCCGCTGAAGGGCACCCTGCGGGTGCCGGGCGACAAATCGATTTCCCACCGCGCCCTGATCCTGGGCGGCATGAGCGTCGGCGAAACCCGCATCACCGGCCTGCTGGAAGGCGACGACGTGCTGCGCACCGCGGCGGCCATCGCAGCCCTGGGTGCGACGGTGGACCGCAGCGGGACCGGCGCCTGGACCGTGCATGGCCGCGGTGTCGGCGGCCTGGCCGAGCCCGAAGAGCTGCTCGACCTCGGCAACTCGGGCACCGGCGCCCGGCTGCTGATGGGCGCCGTGGCGACCCATCCGTTCACGACTTTTTTCACTGGCGACCGCTCGCTGTGCCGGCGGCCGATGGGCCGCATCGCCAAGCCCCTGGAGGAAATGGGCGCACGCTTCGTGTCGCGCAGCGGCCAGCGCCTGCCGCTTGCCGTTCAGGGCACGGCGACGCCGGTGCCCATTCGCTACCGATTGCCGGTGGCCAGCGCCCAGGTGAAATCCGCCGTCCTCCTTGCCGGGCTCAATACCGCGGGCGACACCATCGTCATCGAGCCCGAACCGACGCGCGATCACACCGAAAACATGCTGCGCGCCTTCGGTGCCACGGTGGACGTCATGGATGGCAAGGATGGCCGCACCGTGCGCCTGATCGGCCAGCCGGAACTGACCGGTCAGATCGTGCCCGTGCCCGCCGATCCGTCCTCCGCCGCGTTTTTCGCCGTTGCTGCCGCCATCGTGCCGGGATCGGACCTGACGCTGACCGATGTCGGCATCAACCACCTGCGCGCCGGCCTTTTCGAGACGCTGCGCGACATGGGCGTGGCCATCGAGATGTTGAATTTGCGCGATCTGGCGGGCGAACCCGTCGCCGACATCCGCATCCGCGCCGGCGTCTTGCGTGGCATCGAGGTGCCGCCAGAACGCGCGCCGCGCATGATCGACGAATATCCGGTGCTCGCCATCGCGGCTGCCGCGGCGGAGGGCAGGACGGTGATGCGGGGGCTGCAGGAGCTGCGCGTGAAGGAAAGCGACCGCCTCGCCGCGGTCGCACGCGGACTGAAAGCGACCGGCATCCAGGTGGAAGAACTGCCCGACGGCCTCATCATCCAGGGCACCGGCGGTGCGTTGCCGGGCGGCGGACAGATCGCCACGGAATCCGATCATCGCATCGCCATGAGCTTCCTGATCATGGGCATGGCGGCGAAGACGGCGGTCACGGTTGATGACGACACCATGATCGCGACCAGCTTTCCCGGTTTTGCCGATCTCGCGCGCGGCGCCGGCGCCGATCTCGGCAAGCCGCGCTGACGTCGTGAAGATTGTCGTCATCGCCATCGATGGGCCCGCCGGCGCGGGCAAGGGCACGCTGGCCCGCCGGCTCGCCGAACATTTCGGCTATGCGCACCTGGATACCGGCTCGCTCTATCGGGCAGTGGCACTGCGCGTGCTGCGCGATGGTGCCGACCCGACTCATGAGGCGACGGCCGCCCACGAAGCCACCCGCCTGACCGAGGATGACCTGCGCGACCCGGCCTTGCGTCACGAGGCGACAGGGCTTGCAGCGTCAAAGGTGTCAGCTATTCCGGCGGTGCGTCAGGCGCTGCTGGAGTTCCAGCGCAACTTCGCGCGCCGCCCGCCCCGTGATGCAATGGGGGCGGTGATTGAAGGCCGAGACATAGGGACAGTGGTTTGGCCCCAGGCCGACCACAAGATATTCCTCGACGCCGCCGTAGAGGTCCGGGCGAAACGCCGTGTCGCCGAATTGCGAACCATGCTGAAAGAGATCGATGAAGCCGCCGTCCTGCGCGATCTGATCCAGCGCGACAGGCAGGATCGCGAACGCAGCACCGCGCCGCTGAAGCCCGCGGCGGACGCATTCTTGCTGGATACGTCGAATCTCGATATAGAAGGCGCCTTCGCCGTGGCCAAAGCCCATATTCTGGGCCGGTCCGGCCCCGCCGCCTGAGACTCCATCATTCTCCGATCGTCTCGTCGGCTTTGAAGATAGCGGACATTACCAGGTCGCATTCCGCGTGCTGGCAACCGCATGGTGCGGTTCGAAGCATGTAGCCCGTCCGGCTTGTGGACGGTTGGCCAACAGGAAGGAACATACATGACGCCCCCGCGCGCTGGCGCACAGCCAGCTGAATCGTTTGAAACCAAGGAAAACTTCGCCGACCTTCTCGATGAATCCTTCGGCTCCGCCGGTGGTCTCGAAGGCTCGGTCATTAAGGGCCGCATCATCGCCATCGAGAACGATGCCGCCATCATTGACGTCGGGCTGAAGTCCGAAGGCCGCGTGCCGCTTAAGGAATTCGCGCTGCCGGGCCAGACCCACGAGCTCAAGGTCGGCGACACTATCGAGGTCTATCTCGAGCGCATGGAAAACAAGAACGGCGAAGCCGTTCTGTCGCGCGAGAAGGCCCGCCGCGAAGAAGCCTGGGAAAAGCTCGAGAAGGCGTTCGAAAAGCAGGAGCGCGTCCAGGGTCACATCTTCGGCCGCGTGAAGGGTGGCTTCACCGTCGATCTGCAGGGCGCCGTGGCGTTTCTGCCGGGCAGCCAGGTGGACATCCGCCCCGTGCGCGATATCAACCCGCTGATGGGCATCCCGCAGCCGTTCCAGATCCTCAAGATGGACCGCCGCCGCGGCAACATCGTTGTGTCGCGCCGCGCCGTGCTGGAAGAGACGCGTGCGGAAGCGCGGTCGGAACTGCTCAGCAACCTGCAGGAAGGCCAGATCCTCGACGGCGTGGTCAAGAACATCACGGACTACGGTGCGTTCGTCGACCTCGGCGGCATCGACGGCCTGCTGCATGTGACCGACATGGCCTGGCGCCGCGTCGGCCATCCGGCGGAAATCCTCGCGATTGGCCAGAGCGTGCGCGTTCAGGTCATCAAGGTGAACCCGGACACGCAGCGTATCTCGCTCGGCATGAAGCAGCTCGAGGCCGATCCGTGGGAAGGCGTCGAAGCCAAGTACCCGGTCAGCGCGAAGTTCTCGGGCCGTGTCACCAACATCACCGACTACGGCGCCTTCGTGGAGCTGGAGCCGGGCGTTGAAGGCCTTGTCCACGTGTCGGAAATGAGCTGGACGAAGAAGAACGTCCATCCGGGCAAGATCGTCAGCACCAGCCAGGAAGTCGAGGTAATGATCCTCGACGTCGATCCGGTGAAGCGCCGCATCAGCCTGGGCCTGAAGCAGACCATGGAAAATCCGTGGGAAGCCTTCACAGGTAAGTTCCCGGCCGGCACGCAGATCGAAGGCGAGATCAAGAGCATCACCGAATTTGGTCTGTTCGTTGGTCTGGACGGTGGCGTGGACGGCCTTGTCCACCTGTCCGACCTCGACTGGAGCGAGCCGGGCGAACAGGCGGTCACCAAGTACAAGAAGGGTGACGTGGTGAAGGCGGTCGTTCTCGACGTAAATGTCGAGAAGGAACGCATCAGCCTCGGCATCAAGCAGCTGTCGAACGATCCGTTCGAGGCCGCCTCGTCCGACCTGAAGAAGGGCCAGACCGTCACCTGCACCGTTTCGGGTGTGAAGGAAAACGGCATTGAAGTGTCGCTGCCGAACGGCTGGCAGGGCTTCATCCGCCGCTCCGACCTGTCGCGCGACCGGGCCGACCAGCGGCCTGACCGCTTCGCCACCGGCGACAAGGTCGATGCCCGCATCACCAACATCGACCGCGACACGCGCAAGATCACCGTTTCGATCAAGGCGCTGGAAGTGGCCGAGGAGAAAGAGGCGATGCAGCAGTACGGTTCGTCCGACTCGGGCGCGAGCCTGGGCGACATTCTGGGTGCGGCCATCCGCAACCGGAATGCCTCTGCGCAGAAGGACGACGACAAGGACGAAGACAAGGACGACGAGTAGGTCCGGTCTTCGCTCGGTAAACCACAGCCATGGTCCAGGATGCAGACACGATCCTCGACCGGCGACGGATGAAACGGCGGCTCTCCTGGTGGAGAGCCGCCGCCATCGTCGCGGTGGCCGCCCTTGTGCTGGGGGCACTCAATCAACTTGAACTGACGCGGACCTTTCTGCCCGGCCGCGACTACATCGCCCGCGTAACCATCAGCGGCGTGATTGTCGACGATCCCAACATTACCGATGCCATCGCGGCCGTGGCCGAAGACGACCGCGCCCGCGCGCTGATCGTCCTGATCGACAGCCCCGGCGGCACGACGACCGGCGGCGAGGTGCTGTTCCGCGAACTGCGCCGCGTGGCTGAGACAGGCAAGCCCGTGGTCAGCGTGGTCAGCACGCTGGGCGCCTCTGCCGGCTATCTCGTCGCCATGGCCGGCGACCGCATCTATGCGCTGGAAACCTCGCTCACCGGCTCGATCGGTGTGTTGATGGAAACGGCCGAGGTGACGGGCCTGCTGGAAAAGCTCGGCGTCAAGACCGACACGATCAAGAGCGCGCCCCTGAAGGGCACGCCCTCGCCCATGGAAGCGCTGACGCCCGCCGCCCGCGCCGCTGCGCAGGAAGTGGTGGATGACACCTACAACTGGTTCGTCGACATCCTGGCCGCCCGGCGCGGCTTTACGCGGGCGGAAGCCCTGACCCTGGCAGATGGCCGGGTCTTTACCGGCCGGCAGGCGCTGGCCAACAAGCTGATCGACGGCATTGGCGCTGAGCGCGAGGCCACGGAGTGGCTGACCGACGCGCGCGGAGTTGCCCCCAATCTGCCCACCCGGGACATCGATCCGCCCCTCCAAACGCCGGGGATTCTGGACTTCCTTGTGGGTCTTTCCAAAAAAGCACTGGTTTATGAAAGACTTAAGCTTGACGGCCTGATTTCGGTTTGGCACCCTCAACAATAGGTAGCGGCAAGGTCCATGGGCGGGCCTACCGCACACAGGGGGTACCGGGACCGAAACATGGTCAAGTCCGAGCTCATCATGCGGCTGGCGGAACGGAACCCGCACCTGTACCAGCGCGACATTGAACGCATCGTCTCGACGATTTTCGAAGAAGTGTCCATCGCACTCGCCCGCGGCGACCGCGTGGAGTTGCGCGGCTTTGGTGCCTTTTCGGTAAAGCGGCGCGCAGCCCGCGTCGCGCGCAATCCACGCACCGGCGCCTCGGTGAGCGTCGAGGAAAAATTCGTACCTTTCTTCAAGACCGGCAAGGAATTGCGGATTTTCCTGAATTCCCTGCGCGATACGCCGGCGCCCGTGCCGGCCGCCGCCGGACCGGCAACCGAGCCGCGCTGACAGCCGGTTGCCCGGCGGCCCTGAAACCTGGGCTGCGCAACACGCATGAAGACATTCAAAGGACTGGTTTTTCTCATCATCGCGTTCGCCTTCGTGGTGTTCGCAATTGCGAATCGCCACGCTACGGTGCTTTCGCTCGATCCGCTGCCCTTCGAGATCGAACTGCCGCTCTATCTGCTTGTTCTCGGCTGCATCTTCCTCGGCATGCTCATCGGCGGCTTTGCCGCTTGGGCCGCCGCCTCTAGCCGTCGCCAGGCACTGCGCGAGGCGCGGCGGCATGAACGCGAACTGGAAGCGGCACTGGCGACGGCGCGGACCAAGGCGGCGGCCAGCCGTCAGACCCTGACCGGCGTCGCCCTGCCGCCGCAGCTCTAGCCAGCCCGGCTCTTCCGGCTCATTGCCGGGGCGCGACAAGTCCTGTAAACAGCCGCCACCCCTGCATTTCCTGCCGGTGACCGCCATGGCAAACCCCGTCTACTGCGCGCTCGACACGGTCGATCTGGCCAAGGCCCAGACGCTGGCGGCACAGGTCCGCGGGGAGGTCGGCGGGCTGAAGATCGGCAAGGAATTCTTCACCGCGCATGGGCCGCAGGGTGTGCGGGCGGTGGTGGGCGACCAGCCGTTCTTCCTCGACCTCAAGTTCCACGACATTCCCAACACGGTGGCGGGCGCTATCCGCGCCGCCTGCACGCTGAAGCCGCGCTACGTGAACGTCCACTGCGGCGGCGGCAGCAACATGATGAAGGTCGCTGCCGAAACGGCGCGGACCGCTGGTGGCAGCAGCCGCCCGCTCGTGCTGGGTGTCACCGTGCTCACCAGCCTCGACGCGGCCGACCTGCGCGAGATCGGCTTCCAGGAAGACCCTGCTGCGCTGGTACTCAAGTTCGCGAAGATGGCCCAGGCGTCCGGCCTCGACGGCGTGGTCTGCTCCTCGCATGAGATCGCGCGGCTGCGCCAGGCTTGCGGACCGGACTTCCATCTCGTGGTGCCTGGCCTTCGCCCCGCCGGCAGCGACCTCGCCGACCAGAAGCGCGTGATGACGCCGCGCGAAGCGCTCGACCTGGGCGCCAACGTGCTGGTGATCGGCCGACCGATCACCGCTGCATCCGATCCGGCCACGGCGGCGGCGGCGATTGCCGCTGACCTGCGGCTCGCAGCCTGAACATGACTGTGCTGACGAAGATCTGCGGCCTGAAGACACCAGAGACGGTGCAGGCGGCGGTGGCCGGCGGTGCCGCCTTTGTCGGCTTCATGTTCTACGAAAAATCGCCGCGCCATGTCACGCCAGCACAAGCCGCAAGCCTGGCGAAAGCCTTGCCGGCCAGCGTTCGCAAGGTTGCCGTCACGGTCGATGCGGACGACGCCATGCTGGACGGCATCGCACGCGATGTGGCGTTCGACTTCATCCAGATGCATGGTGCGGAAGACGCCGCACGCATCGACGCGGTTAAGCGCAAGTTCGGAGTTGGCGTCATGAAGGCCTTGGCGATTTCCACCGCGGCCGACCTTGAGCGAGTACGCGACTTTGCCAACGCCGACATGCTGCTGTTCGATGCCAAGGCACCGGCGGGCGCACCGCCAGGCGGCAACGCGATTGCCTTCGACTGGACCTTGCTGGCTGGCCGCGACTGGCCGCAGCCGTGGTTCCTGTCTGGCGGACTGACGCCCGAGAATGTCGGCGACGCCGTCAGCACCTCGGGCGCGAAATTCGTCGATGTCTCGTCCGGTGTCGAAATCCGGCGCGGCGAGAAAAGCGTGGAAAAAATCACGGCATTCCTGAATGCCGTGCACAACATCCGGCAGTAACAGCATGGCCCAGGCAAAACCCAACTCCTTCCGAACCGGCCCCGATGAACGGGGCCATTTCGGCAAATTCGGCGGCCGCTTCGTCGCCGAAACGCTGATGCCGCTGATCCTGGAGCTGGAAAAGGCCTGGGGTGTCGCGCGCAAGGACCCTGCATTCCAGGCAGAGATGGACTACCTGTTCCGCGACTATGTCGGCCGGCCGAGCCCGCTCTATTTCGCGCCGCGCCTGACCGAGCATTTCGGCGGCGCCAAGATCTACCTGAAGCGCGACGAGCTGAACCACACCGGCGCGCACAAGATCAACAACTGCATTGGCCAGATCCTGCTGGCCAAGCGCATGGGCAAGAAACGCATCATTGCCGAGACCGGCGCCGGCCAGCATGGCGTGGCGACGGCGACGGTGGCCGCGCTCTTCAACATGCCCTGCGTCGTCTACATGGGCGAAACCGATATTGAGCGGCAGAAGCCCAATGTCTTCCGGATGAAGCTGCTGGGCGCCGAAGTGCGTCCCGTCACATCCGGTTCGCGTACGCTGAAAGATGCGATGAACGAGGCGTTGCGTGACTGGGTGACCAATGTTGAAGACACCTTCTACATCATCGGCACGGTGGCCGGCCCGCACCCCTATCCGGAACTCGTGCGCGAATTCCAGTCTATCATTGGTCGCGAGGCACGCGTGCAGATGATGGAGCGCGAAGGCCGACTGCCCGACACGCTGGTCGCCTGCATCGGCGGCGGGTCGAACGCGATGGGCCTGTTCCATCCGTTCCTCGATGATGAAAGCGTGCGCGTCATCGGTGTCGAGGCGGCTGGCAGGGGCATCGAGACGGGCTTCCATGCCGCGTCGCTGTCGGCTGGCCGGCCCGGCGTGTTGCATGGCAACCGCACCTACCTGCTACAGGACGACGACGGCCAGATCGCCGAAGCGCATTCGATTTCGGCCGGCCTCGACTATCCCGGCATCGGACCCGAACATGCATGGCTGCATGACATGGGTCGCGTTGAGTATGTCTCGATCCGCGATGACGAGGCACTGGCGGCGTTCCAGCTGTGCAGCAAGCTCGAGGGCATCATCCCGGCGCTGGAGCCGAGCCACGCGCTCGCCCATGTCGCCAAGATCGCACCCAAGCTTCCCAGGGATCACATCCTGCTGATGAATCTGTGCGGCCGCGGCGACAAGGACATCTTCACGGTCGCCGCCGCGCTGGGAGTGACGCTCTGATGTCCGGCGATCGCATCACCACCCGATTTGCGAAACTGAACGCGGAGGGCCGCGCGGCTTTCGTGTCCTTCATCACCGCGGGCGATCCGGACCCGACAACCTCGGCGGCCATCCTCGCAAAGCTGCCGGCTGCTGGCGTCGATGTCATCGAACTCGGCATGCCCTTCTCGGATCCGATGGCGGATGGCCCGGCGATCCAGGCTGCGTCTTTACGCGCGATGAAGGCGGGCATGACGCTGAAAGGCACGCTCGCCCTGGTGCGTGACTTCCGCAAGTCGGACCAGGATACGCCGATCGTCCTGATGGGTTATTTCAACCCGATCTATATCTATGGCGTCGATCGCTTCATTCAGGATGCGCTGGGTGCGGGTGTGGACGGCCTGATCGTCGTCGACCTGCCGCCCGAGGAAGACGACGAACTTTGCCTGCCTGCCCTGAAAGCCGGCCTGAGCTTCATCCGCCTCGCGACACCGACGACCGACGACAAGCGCTTGCCTCAGGTGCTGAAGAACACCTCGGGTTTTGTCTACTACGTTTCGATCACCGGCATTACCGGCACCCGCACCGGTGACACCGGCGCGGTGTCCAGTGCGGTGGCCCGGCTGAAGCGCCACACCCAGTTGCCGGTGGTGGTCGGTTTTGGCCTGAAAACGGCCGACCAGATCGCCACGGTGGCGGAATCGGCCGATGGCGCCGTGGTGGGCACGGCCATCGTCAACAAGATTGCCGCCGGCCTTGACGCTTCGGGTCATGCGACTCAGACTCTCACGGAACAGGTTGTGGCCTTTGTCCGCAGCCTTGCCGAAGGCGTCCGCCGCAAACCCAAGGGCGGCAATCGCGCCGCTGCTGGTTAGGGACCGCGCATGAACTGGCTCACCAACTTCGTCCGGCCACGAATCCAGGCCATTGTCCGCACGCGCGAGACGCCGGACAACCTGTGGACGAAGTGCCCGAGCTGCGGCCAGATGGTTTTTCACCGCGACCTCGCGCAGAACCAGTTCGTCTGCACCAATTGCGGTCATCATCTTCGCATCGGTCCGAACGAACGCTTCGAGCGCCTGTTTGACAACGGCACGCACACCCGCGTGCCGGTGCCAGCGGTACCGGCCGATCCGCTCAAGTTTCGCGACACCAAGCGCTACAGCGACCGCCTGAAGGACACCCGCGCCAAGACCGGCGAGGAGGAGGCCGTGGTGGTCGCCGAAGGCACCATCGGTGGCCGCGCCACCGTGATGGCCGTGCAGAACTTCGCCTTCATGGGTGGCTCGATGGGTCTGGCCGCCGGTGAGGCGTTGATTGCAGGCGCCCGGCGTGCCGTCGCCAATGGCGCAGCCTTCATCGTGTTTTCCGCTGCGGGCGGTGCGCGCATGCAGGAAGGCATCCTGTCGCTGATGCAGATGCCGCGCAGCATCATCGCGGTCGAATTGATGCACGAGGCGCGGTTGCCCTACATCGTCGTGCTGACCGACCCGACCACGGGCGGCGTCACCGCGTCCTACGCCATGCTGGGGGATGTGGCGCTGGCCGAACCCGGCGCGCTGATCGGCTTTGCCGGCCCGCGCGTGATCGAGGACACAATCCGCGAACAGCTGCCGGAAGGCTTCCAGCGCGCCGAGTACCTGCTGGAACACGGCATGATCGACATGGTGGTGCATCGCCACCGCCTGCGCGACACGCTGGTGAAGCTGGTCACGCTGATGGTTCCCGAAGAACGCGCTGGAGCGGCCGACTGAGCACGCCACCCCGGCTGCGGCCCTCGACCGTCAAAGTTGAAGCATTCCTTGAACGCTTCACCCTTCTTCATCCGAAATCGATCGACCTGTCGCTCGGGCGTATCAAGCGCCTGCTGGCGAAACTCGGCGACCCGCAGCGCAAGCTGCCGCCGGTCATCCACATCGCCGGCACGAACGGCAAGGGTTCGACTACCGCCTACCTGCGCGCAATGTTCCAGGCTGGGGGCTATCGCGTGCAGGCTTACACCTCGCCGCATCTCGTGCGCTTCAACGAGCGCATCCGGCTGTCGGACGGGCTGATCGGCGATGCAGCGCTGGAAGCGTTGTTCGAGGAGTGCGACCGGCTGAACGGGGGCGAGCCGATCACCTTCTTCGAGATCACCACGGCGGCCGCGTTCCTCGCCTTTTCGCGCGATCCAGCCGCCGACGTGCTGCTGCTCGAGGTCGGCCTCGGCGGCCGGCTCGACACCACCAACATGATCGACACGGCGGCGGTCGGCGTCATCACGCCGATCTCCTACGACCACATGGGTTTCCTGGGCGACACGCTGGAGAAGATTGCCTTCGAGAAGGCCGGCATCCTGCGCGCCGGCGTGCCGGCGGTGATCGGCCTGCAGGAGCCCGAAGCCATGGCAACGATCCGCGCCCGGGCGGACTCGGTCGGTGCTCCGCTCATCCTGCCTGGCAGCGGCGATGACGCCACGACCTGGAATTGTGCGGCGGTCGACGGCGGCATGACACTGCGCCATGCCGGCTACACCCGACACCTGCCCTTGCCGGCATTGGCCGGCGTGCATCAGCCGCAGAACGCTGCCGTTGCCATCACTGCGGCGCTGCAAATGAAGAGCTTCGCGTTGAGCGACGCGGCGATCGCGACAGGCCTGCGCACCGTGCTGTGGCCCGCGCGGCTGCAGCGGCTGGGCACCGGCCCCTTGCGCGACCTGCTGCCGCCCGGCACCGAACTCTGGCTGGACGGCGCACACAATCCCGGCGGCACCGAAGCGCTGGCCGCCACGATCAAGGGCTGGCAGGGCCGCGACAGCCGCTCCCTGTTCCTCGTGATGGGCGTGATGGGCACCAAGGATGCGGGTGGCACGGTTCATCCGCTCGCTGGCCTTCTGCCACAACGCTTCTACGCAGTCGCCATTCCCGGTGAAGCAAACGGTCTGCCCGCCGAGGCACTGGCCGACACGGCGCGCGAAGCTGGCATGAAGGCCGAACCGATGCCGTCTGTCGCCGATGCGCTGCGCGCCATTGCAGCGGAAGCACCACCTCGGTCGCGCATCATCATCTGCGGCTCGCTCTATCTCGCCGGCAGCGTGCTGGCGGAGAACCGCGACGATGTGACCTGAAACAGAAAGGGCGCGGCTTGCGGCCGCGCCCCGGATCTGAAGGCTGCTTCGGTCAGAGGACCGAGTTGATCCATTCGACCAGCTTGCCCTTCGGCAAGGCGCCCACCTTGGTGGCAGCGACCTGTCCGTTCTTGAAGACCATCAGGGTCGGGATGCCGCGGATGCCGTATTTGCTCGGCGTTTGCGGATTCTCGTCGATGTTCAGCTTGGCGACGGTGATCTTGCCCTGCATCTCGTTGGAGATTTCCTCCAGCGCCGGCCCGATCATCTTGCAGGGGCCGCACCATTCCGCCCAGTAATCGACCAGCACCGGGCCCTCGGCCTTGAGGACATCGGTTTCAAAGCTGGCGTCGCTGACTTTGGTGCTGCTCATGGAAAATTCCTGTGTTGGGGGCGGGTGTGCCAGAACGGGACGCCCGATGGGTTAAGGGGAATCTAGGGATGCCCCTCCACCATCGTCAAGGTGCGTGGGCCGCCAGCATGTCCTCCGGCAGCTCCATCAGGGTCGGTCCTTCCGTCCAGAGCAACGCGGCGCGAACCCGGTGGTTCGGGTAAATCCGGCGCAAAGCCGCCCAATAGGCGGCCATCTGGCGACGGTAGAGCAGCGGCACGTCACCAATCGTCGCAGGGGCCATCCGGTTGGTCTTGTAGTCGACAATCAGCACATCGCTCGCGGTGATCGCGAGGCGGTCAATCTGGCCCGAGATGACGGAGGAGCCGAGCCGGCCGGCGATGGGCGCCTCCGCCACGCTGCCGGCGGCGAAGACCGCGGCGAAGCGCGGATCGTGCAGCACGGTTTGTACCGCATGGGCGATCTCCACCTGCGCACCCGGCGCGAAGCCCAGCGTGGTCCGGCCGAGATAGCGCCGCGCCGCATCCTGCTGCTGCGCCGGCGGCAGGCTGGGCAGCATCTGGAGCAGACGGTGTATCGCGGTGCCGCGCTGGAAACGGCTGGTGTCGTCGGCCGTGAAGGGGCTGCGCGGGGCGGGCTCGCCCTCGCCGGGCTGCGAGGGGACCAGCGGACGCGGCGGAATTGGCTCGGCAGGCGGCGGTCGGTCAAGCCAGGCTGGCGCATCCCACAGGCGCGCGGGCGGTACCGGTTCCCCGGTCGCCCGCACCACCTCCCCGCGCGTGTCGTGGCGGCGCACGGCGACGGATGGCTCCTGCGGAAAGTCGACGAGGACGGTGTCGCTCTTCAGGGCTTCCATCGCGCGTTGCGCCAACGCGTACCAGGACCCCGCGTCGAAATCGCCCCACCCGCCAATATAGAGTCGGTCGCGCGCGCGTGTCGCAGCGACATAGAAAAGCCGGCGATATTCTTCCTGACGGCGCTGGTCCGCCTGGGCCCATGCCGTGGCGGCGGGACCAACGCGATCTTCCTTGCGCTGCAACCAGAGCGGCACGCGCGGTTCGCTGACGCTCCAGAACACGCTGTCCTGCCGGGTATTCGCCAAC
>CANJEJ010000077.1 GCA_947473325.1 Alphaproteobacteria bacterium
ACACTGAGTCAGGGCGAATATGTCGCCCGCGCCGCCAACTGCGTCGCCTGCCACTCCATCCCCGGCGGCCAGCCTTTTGCCGGCGGCCTGAAGATGGCGACGCCGGTGGGCGCGATCTACGCCACCAACATCACGCCGGACAAGGCGACCGGTATCGGCAACTACACGCTGGAAGATTTTGACCGTGCGGTGCGCCGCGGCGTTGCCAAGGACGGCCATCACCTCTATCCGGCGATGCCCTATCCGTCCTACGCCAAGATGTCGGAAGCCGACATCGCCGCGATGTACGACTTCTTTATGAAGGAAGTGAAGCCGGTCAACCAGCCGAACCCACCCGGCGAGGCGAAATGGCCGCTCAACAGCCGCTGGCCGCTCGCGATCTGGAATGTCGTCTTCGCCGACTTCGACCGCTATGAGCCGAAGAAGGGCAAGGACGCGGACTGGAACCGTGGCGCCTATCTCGTGCAGGGTCCCGGTCATTGCGGCGCGTGCCACACGCCGCGCGGCATCGCGAGCCAGGAAGCCTCGCTGGACGAAAGTGGCTCGAGCTTCCTGACCGGCGGCAATCTCGATCACTGGATGGCCTCGAACCTGACCGGCGACCAGAACACCGGCCTTGGCCGCTGGTCGGAAGACGACCTGTTCCTGCTGCTCAAGACCGGCCGCAACAAGCACGCGGCGGTTGCCGGCACCATGATCGAGGTCGTCAACAACAGCACGCAGTACCTGACCGACGCCGACCTGAAGGCGATGGCCAAGTATCTGAAGTCGCTGCCGCCGCAGCTCGAAAAGGGCAAGGCCGCCTGGGCCTATGACCAGAAGACGACGGACGATTTGCGCAAGCGCAGCTTCACCAAGGCCGGCGCCCAGATCTACATGCGCGATTGCCAGTCCTGCCATGCGATCGACGGCAAGGGCCGCGCGGCATATCTGCCCGCCATTGCCGGCAACCCGGGTGTCGCACAGCCTGATGCCGCCTCAGTCATCAACCTGGTCCTCAACGGGTCAAACCGGCTGGTCATTTCGGGCGTGCCCGATATGTACCGCATGCCGCAGTACCGCCTGACGCTGGACGACCAGGAAGTGGCCGATGTGGTCAACTTCGTCCGCACCTCCTGGGGCAACCAGTCGTCGACCGTGACCGCCGCGCAGGTGAAGAAGATCCGCGAGGAGACCGATCCGTCGACCGACCGGCCGATCGTGCTGCGCATGAAGTAGGGACGGCTTCGCCCAGAACAAACCCCGCCAGTGCAAGCTGGCGGGGTTTTTCTTGGTCCGTCGTTCAGCGGCGGACCGCAGGTGTTTCCACCGGCAGGCCGCGGCCCCGCCACTTCGCATAGAGCTCGAGATCGACATATTCCTGCGAGCCGGCCGGATAGGTCTCGGCACGCACGGCCTCGTTGCACCAGGCGATCATGCGATGGCTGGAGCCCATCGTCTGCCAGAGCTGGCGATAGATCGGGAAGCCGTTCATCTGGCCCTGGCTGATCACCTCGGCGCGCAGCTTCGCGCCCACCTGGCTCTCGTGGCAGGCCGCGCAGCTGAGGTCGAGCTGGCCGCGGCGCATCTCGTACTCCTCCTTGCCACGGGCGAAGCTCTGCGCAGCAGGTCCATCGATCTTGACCGCGACGGGCATGCCCAGCGATTGCCGGCCGACATAGGCGGTCAGCGCCAGAAGCTCGCGCGATTCCCAGGCCAGCGCCGGCTGCTTCTGCCGGCCGCGGCACTGGTTGATCTGCTGCTCGAGATTGATGACGTGCTTCTGTTCCTCATCATAGGCCGGGTAGCTTGCGGCAACGCCCTTCATCGAGACGGCAGCGTCCTTGTGGCAGCCGGCGCAGCTCTGGCCGCCCGGGGGTGCCACGCTCCACAGGCGCTCGCCTTCCTCCACCCACAGCATGCCGGGATTGCGGAACTCATCGGTCTGCAGCGCGCGCGTTTCAGGGGCCAGGAAAGTGAAGCCGGAGCGGCGGTCGCCGGAGACATAGGCCGCCAGATCCTGCTGCGCCGCCGCGATGCCAGCGGCCGCCAGCAGGAGCCCGACGACAGAAACCGCCAGCGGACGCTTCACGTCACCTCGACCGTCGCGGCGGCCACTTCAAACGTGCCGTCATCGTCGAGCCAGATGAATTCGATCGTGCCCGATTCGGTCGCCCGCGTGGTGAAGGCAAGATAGGGATTGGCCGCGATGCCTGGCTCGAGCCGCGCACGAAACACCTCTGCGCCGTTATAGCGGCAGACGAAGGTGTGAATAATGTGAACGGGCACATATTCGCCATTGGTCTCCATGCGGAACCCGTTCTCCATCGGGTGCATGATGATGGCGCGCAGTTCCATGATCTCGCCGCGCCTGGCGGTGGCGGGAACACGGATGCGGGTGGCGGCGGCCATGCGTCAGAACCGCAGCAGGAGCGAATCGCAAGCCCCGATGGTGACCTGGATGTTCCGTGTTTCGGTCCAGTAGGTGCCATCGTTCATCTGCGCATAGACGCTGACGTTCTGGGTGCCGCTGAGTCGGATGTTGGTGCCGACCTCGGCCCGGCCGGCGCGCGGCCCAAGCGTGACGTCCATGATCAGCGCGCGCGGATTGCGGTCGGCGAAGATGGCAATGCGCTTCACATGATCGGCCGGGGTCATCGGGCTTTCGACCGAGACCTTGAGAGGCACGGAATTCCCGCTTTCCGCCAGCGCCGGCAGGTCGATGAGAATGCGGCCCTTCTTCGCGCTGGCACGTGCCGGCCCGATCAGGTCGCGTAGGGCCGCTTCCATCTCGGCGTCGCCCGCCTGCGCCGCACCAGGCAGCGCCATGACGGCAAGTGCGCCAAGACCAAGGCTTGTCAGCGCCGTCCGGCGGCTGAGATGGAGCAAAGGATCGGTCATATGGTCCTGCAGGCTAACACCGGTACGCTACTCCTTGTTCCGTACCTCGCACGTCACTCTCCGGTGACTGTCTTGAGATAGGCCACGATATCCTCGATGTCCTGCGCTGCCAGCATCGGCTGGCCGGCATAGGCCCGGGCGACGCGATAGAGTCCCTCCGTCCGGTAGTAGGCAGGCATGATCGTGTCCGGGTTCTGGCGCTTGGGATCGACCAGCCGGAGCCGGATCTGCGCCGCGCTCAGCCGGCTGCCGACGCCGCGCAAGTCGGGGCCGAGATCGCCGAACACCGGCGCTTCCGCGATCGGCAATGCGTGACAGATCAGGCAATTGCCGCGATCGGAATTGGCGGCGATGACGCGGCCGCGCCGGGCGTCACCGGGCTTGTCCATTAGCGGCTGCGGGATGCCGTCGGCCACCACCGTGACAGGCACGAGCATCTCTGCCGCTTGCCCCGTGGGTGCCAGAAGCAGCGCGACCGCCAGTACGGTCAGGCAAACATGTCGGCGGTGATGTTGCTGTACCATGATTCGGCGTATCGGGCTTCCAGCGCCCGGTCCTGCGCCGACGCGCCCAGCGGGCTTGTGCCGACAGTGCCGGGAATATCGACGATGAGGCCGGTGTCACCCGGCCGGAAGGCGCCGAAGATGGCAAAGCCATGATCGGTCGCGGCATAGCTGTAGCAGGTGTTGAGCAGGATGGGTTCTTCCACTGGCCGGCTGCGCAGCAGCGACACGATGGCCCGCGCGCAAACCTTGGCCTGGCTGTTGGCGGCGAAGCCCGACTTCGGCATCGCCCCGGGCACGATGGCGTCGCCGACGAGATGAATGCCGGGCGCTACCTTCGATTCGAAGGTGCGCGGATCGACGGTGCAGAAGCCCTTGCCTTCATCAAGGCCGAGCGCAATGGCGATCTGCCCGGCACGCTGCGGCGGGATGATGTTGGCAACGGCCGGCTTGAGATCGTCGAACTCCGTCGACACCACGCCCTCCCTGGCCTTCACCGAGACGACTCGGCCCGATTGCGATTTCGGGCGCCACTCGACGATGCCGGGGTACAGGTTCTTCCAGGCTTCCTGGAACAGCGGCTGCTTGGAGAAGGTCTCCTTGGCGTCGAGGACGATCAGCTTCGACTTCGGCTTGTTTGCCTTCAGGTAACCGGCAATCAGTGAAGCGCGCTCGTAGGGGCCGGGCGGGCAGCGATAGGGATTGTCCGGCACGGCGACGACGACGAGGCCGCCATCGTCCATCGCCTCTAGTTTGCGGCGCAGCAATAGCGTTTGCGGTCCCGCCTGCCATGCATGCGGCATGATGTCGCTCGCCGCCTCGTCATAGCCTTCGATGCCATTCCAGACGAGCTGGATGCCCGGCGCGAGGACGAGCCGGTCGTAGGTCAGAACGCGGCCGCCCTGCAATGTCACGCGGCGCGCCACAGGATCGATTGCCGTCGCCGTATCCTGCACCACGTCGACGCCGGCGCGCCGCACGGCGTCGTAGCCGAACGAGATCGATTCGATGCTGCGCTGGCCCCCGACCACAAGGTTGCTGAACGGACAGGTGACGAAGCGCGCGTTGCGCTCCACCAGCGTGACGTCGATGCCATCATCGGTGCGGCGCAGCCAGCGGGCCACACTGGCGCCACCGAAGCCACCGCCGATCACCACCACCCGGGGCCGCGCCTGGGCGAAGACCCGGGCGGGACGAAGGGCGGCCAACGTCGCGCCAGCAGCGGCAGCGACGACAAAATTGCGACGGGTGAGAGAGGTCATGGCTTACTTCCTCGCACTGAAGAAGGCGGCGATCGCATCGATCTGATCGAGCGTGTAGCCCTTGGCAATGAAATTCATCGCCGTACCTTTCACCGCGCCCGAGGCGTAGTCTTTCATCAGCTGGGCCATCTCCCTTGCGTCCTGACCGGCGAGCGCGGGGATCACGCCCTGGCTCTTGCCGTCTACGCCATGGCAGCTCATGCAGGCGTTGGCGAGGATCGCGGCATCCCGCTCCTGCGCTGCGGCCCCACCGATTCCGGCGGAGAGGAACACCGCCGTTGAAAGAATGAACGCTGCGGCACGCATCGCCACTCACTCCCGTGCAGATTTGGTTGCTACGCAGCAAATCTAGCACCGAGATCCCCCAAAACCGAAGGCGCCGAGGTCATGCTGCGATGCAGCATTGTACAATGCGGTGCAGCATCAATCACGCCCATGTAATCGCCTAGACGCGGCGAATAAATGTGAGATAGCCTTTCTCGCAGGGTATTTGGGTCCGAACCGCAAGCGAATTGTACACTTCGCGACGTCTGCCAGCGCGGCACGGACCTGCTTTCGCTCATCACCTCGCCGCCTGTGTGGCGACGGGCATTTGCATAGGAGGGGCCGGTGGCTACCGCACTCAAAGTCAATGGCAAGCAGTACACGGTCGATGCCGATCCATCGACGCCGATGCTGTGGATTCTGCGCGACAACCTGAACATGACCGGCACCAAGTTCGGCTGCGGCATCGCCCAGTGCGGCGCCTGCACGGTCCACATGAATGGTGAGGCAGTGCGCTCCTGCCAGCTGCCGCTGGAAGCCGCCGCGAATGCCGAGATCACCACGATCGAAGGCCTGACGTCGGACAACAAGCATCCGCTGCAGCAGCTGTGGGCCGAGATGAACGTGCCCCAGTGCGGCTACTGCCAGGCCGGGATGCTCATGGCGGCCGCGGCGCTCCTCAAGGACAAGCCGAATCCGACCGACGAGGACATCGACAACTACGTCACCAACATCTGCCGTTGCGGCACTTACCCGCGTGTGCGCGCTGCGATCCATCGCGCCGCAACCATGCTGAAGAGCTAAGGAAACCGCGTCATGGGTATCCACAAAGAGATCTCTCGCCGCGACTTCGTCATTTCGACTGCCGTTGTCGGCGGCGGCCTCGCCATCACCGCGACCTGGAGCGGCGCCTTTGCCGCCTCGGGCAGCACAACCCCCTGGGCCACGCCGACGCCGGCGAATGTCGGTGAATTCACGCCCTGGCTGACCATTGCGCCCGACGACACCGTCACGGTTCGCGTCAATTCGCCCGACCTTGGCAACGGCATCGTCACGCAGTTCGCGATGACGATGACGGAAGAACTGGAATGCGACTGGGACAAGGTGCGCGTCGAATACGCCTCCGCCACCCGCGACTATCTGGAAGGCGGCGTCTATTCCAAGGGCGGCGGCCTGTCCTATTTCAGTGGCCGTTCCACCTCGCCGGGCAAGATGGAAATCATGCTGCAGGTCGGCGCCAGCGCGCGCGAGCGCCTGAAGGCCGCTGCCGCCGAACAATGGGGCGGCGTGCCGGTCAGCGAGATCGAGGCGAAGAAAAGCGTCCTCACGCACAAACCCTCGGGCCGCACGCTGCGCTATGGCGAAGTGGCGGTGAAGGCGGCGGCGATCAAGCTCGAGACCGAGCCGAAGCCGAAGCCGCAAAGCGAATGGACCTTCCTCGGCAAGGCCTCGCCGGCCAAGCTGCAGATCTCCATGATCACCAACGGCTCGCTCGTCTACGGCATCGACGTGCGCGAGCCCGACATGCTCTATGCAGCGATCCTGCAGTCGCCGGTACATGGCGGCAAGCTGAAGAGCTACGACTTCGACAAGATCAAGGGCTTGCCAGGCGTGCGCGGCGTGGCCGTGGTCGATCCGAGCGAGCCGCGCAAGATGGCCGACGACAAGGTGAAGTCGCCCTTCCCGCTCGGCCTTAGCGCGCCGCAGAGCGCCATTGCGGTCATCGCCGACCATTACTGGCAGGCGAAGGTCGCGCTCGACGCGCTGCCCGTCGAATGGGATGACGGCCCCGGCGCCCAGTGGAAGACGACGGAGCAGCTTAACAAGGCTGCCTACGACGCAATCCAGAAGCCGGGCTCCAAGGTCGAACTCACGCGCGGCAACACGCTCGAGATCATCGACAAGCAGGCCAAGGTGGTGGAAGGCACCTACCTGACGCCCTTCAACGACCACGTCACGATGGAGCCGCTGAACGGCACCGCGCGCGTGACGGCGGATCGGGTCGATGTCTGGCATCCCTCGCAGCATTCGCAGCAGGGCTTCTACATCGCCGCCGAGGAAACCGGCCTGCCGCTGGAGAAGGTGTTCTTCCACCAGACCTGGGTGGGCACCGGCTTTGGCCGTCGCGTCTATGGCGACGACGTGCGCATGGTGGTGGCGGTGGCGAAGAAGTTCCCCGGCCGCCCGGTCCAGGTCATCTGGTCGCGTGAAGAAAGCATCCGTCAGGGCCGCTTCCGCGCCCTGATGGCGACCAAGCTCAAGGCCGGCCTCGACAAGGACGGCATGCCGGTGGCTTTCACATCCTATTCGGCGGGTGCCAAGGGCTTCTCGGTGCGCGGCATTCCGGACGGGGCGTATGGCGTCAGCATCATTCCAAACGTGCACATCACGTCGGAAGTGCTGAACACCCACTTCCTGACCGGCCCCTATCGCGGTCCGGGCTACAACTCCAGCGCCTTCTTCATGGAAACCTTCACCGATGAAATGGCGCTCGCTGCCGGCATCGATCCGCTGGAATACCGCCTGCGGCTCTATGCCAAGTGGCCCGACGCCGGCTGGACGAAATGCCTGAAAGAAGTCGCCGCCAAGGCGAACTGGGGCAAGAGCCTGCCCAAGGGACGCGGCCAGGGCATCGCCATCTCCAACTGGGGTATGGGCGGCAAGCCGGAAGCGGGCACCACCGTCGCCTGCGTCGCCGAAGTCGAAGTCTCGAAGAAGGGCGATCTCAAGATCGTCGCCCTCGACGTGTCCTTCGATACCGGCCGCATCGTCAACGAGGACGCCATCCGCGCCCAGGTTGAAGGCGGCGCCATCTTCGGCGTCAACATGACGCTGAACGAAGGCCTGCATATCAAGGACGGCCGCATCGTCGAAGGCAATTACGACCAATACCCGATGGTGCGCATGGCCGACATTCCGAAGACCATCGGTGTGCATTTCGGTGGCCTGTCGGGCCATGACCGCATGGGCGAGATCGGCGAGCCGCCGGTCGGCCCGATCGGTCCCGCCATCGGCAACGCCATCTTCCGGGCCACGGGAAAGCGCCTGCGGACGACACCGTTCCGCGAGCACGACCTCAGCTGGGCGTAAGAAGAAGCGTCTCTCCTCCTCGAAGGGCGGCTGGTCTCCAGCCGCCCTTTTTCTTTGCCTGCAGCCCTAGAAATTCACCACGGTGCGGATCGACTTTCCTTCGTGCATAAGCGTGAAGGCATCGTTGATGCGTTCGAGCGGCAGGACATGGGTGATCAGCGGGTCGATCTCGATCTTGCCGTTCATGTACCAGTCAACGATCTTCGGCACGTCGGTGCGGCCACGCGCGCCGCCGAAAGCCGAGCCCTTCCACACCCGCCCGGTGACAAGCTGGAATGGCCGCGTCGCGATTTCCTGCCCAGCGCCGGCGACGCCGATGATGGTGCAGACGCCCCAGCCCTTGTGACAGCATTCCAGCGCCTGGCGCATGATGTTCACGTTGCCAATGCATTCGAAGCTGTAGTCGGCGCCGCCCTTGGTCAGGGCCACAAGATGGGCCACGAGATCACCTGCCACGTCGCGCGGATTGACGAAATGCGTCATGCCGAACTTCTCGGCCATGGCGCGACGGTCGGGGTTGATGTCGACGCCGACGATCATATCGGCACCCACCATGCGCGCGCCCTGGATGACGTTGAGGCCGATGCCGCCGAGGCCGAAGACCACCACGTTCGCGCCCGGCTCGACATGGGCCGTGTTGACCACCGCGCCAACGCCCGTCGTCACGCCACAGCCGATGTAGCAGGCCTTGTCGAAGGGCGCGTCCTCGCGAATCTTCGCGACCGAGATCTCCGGCAGCACCGTGTGGTTGGCGAAGGTGGAGCAACCCATGTAGTGGTGCACCATCTGGCCCTTGTAGGAAAACCGGCTGGTGCCGTCGGGCATCAGGCCCTTGCCCTGGGTCACGCGGATCGCCTGGCACAGATTGGTCTTCCCCGACAGGCAGTATTCGCACTGGCGGCATTCCGGGGTGTACAGCGGGATGACGTGGTCGCCCGCCTTCACGGTGGTCACGCCGCGCCCAACCTCGAGCACCACACCTGCACCCTCATGGCCCAGGATGGTGGGAAACAGGCCTTCCGGGTCGTCGCCCGACAAGGTGAAGGCGTCGGTGTGGCAGACGCCGCTCGCCTTGATCTCGATAAGCACCTCGCCGTCGCGCGGCCCGTCCAGATCGACCTCGACAACTTCCAGAGGCTTGCCAGCGGCAAAGGCGACGGCGGCACGGGTTTTCATGGCTCACTCCGATGGGAAGCAAAAACGGCGGCATTGTAGGGGGAGGCCGCACGGATTGCCGCAGGCTTTGTGAACGATTTCGCGACGAGCGCGGGACCCTGTACAAGGTTGGCGTCCTTCACGAACCGTCCCGGCATTCGATGCTTTTCGGCATTCCCCTCTCTGAACTGGTCTGGCTGGCCGCTGCGCTGCTGGCAGCCGGGGCCGCGACCGGCATCCTGGCTGGCGTCTTCGGCGTCGGCGGGGGCGCGGTCATCGTGCCGATCCTCTACGAGCTTTTCACGGTGCTGGCCGTGCCGGAGGAGGTGCGCATGCCGCTCTGCGTCGGCACCTCGCTCGCAGTCATCATCCCGACCTCGTGGCGATCCTTCAACGCACACCGGCGCAAGGGCGCGGTCGACATGTCGATCGTGAAAATCTGGGCCGTGCCGGTGGTGCTCGGCGTGGTCTTCGGCAGCCTTGTCGCCCGCTATGCCCCAGCCGATGTCTTCAAGACCGTCTTCGTGGTCGTCGCCGGCGTCTCGTCCTTCCGCCTACTCTTCGGCCGCGACAACTGGGTGATCAGCACGACCCTGCCCGGCCAGCTGGCGATGCGCGCGATCGGCGTCGTCATCGGCGTTCTGTCGTCGCTGATGGGCATCGGCGGCGGGCAGCTTTCAAACCTGTTCATGACCTTCTACGGCCGGCCGATCCACCAGGCCGTGGCGACATCGTCCGGCCTTGGCCTGCTCATCTCCGTACCTGGCGCGCTCGGTTACATCTATGCCGGCTGGCCCAAGGCCATGGAGTTCCCCGGCGTCGCGGCGCTGCAGCCACCGCTGGCGCTAGGCTATGTCTCACTGATCGGTTTTATCTTGTTCGTGCCGACCAGCATCTGGACGGCGCCGATGGGCGCCCGCCTGGCCCACGCCCTGCCAAAGCGCCGGCTGGAGGTGGCCTTCGGCCTGTTTCTCGCACTCGTGTGCCTTCGATTTGCTGTGAGCTTCTTCGAAGGGACCTGAGCCAGAGGCTCGCCAGCCGTCGCTGCGGAACGGCGAAGGCTGGCTGGGGCGGGAGGATTCGAACCTCCGCATGGCGGAATCAAAATCCGCTGCCTTACCACTTGGCGACGCCCCACCCGGAACGGGCGGCAAATTAGGTGGAAAGCGCCGCCGCCGCAACGCCTGTAGACCGGGCGGAGGCTAGAACGGTGGCAACCGCCCGGCCCAGCTCATCGGCCTCCAGCGGCTTCATCAGGAAGGCCTCGATACCGCGCTTTCGCGCCTCATCCGCATTCATCGACGGGCTGTAGCCGGTGCAGAGAATGGCCGGCAGCCCCGGCGACAGCTCGCGCAGGGCTGAGATCAGGGCATCGCCGGTCATGGCCGGCATGGTCTGGTCGGTGACGATCAGGTCGAATGGTTCCTGCGACTCACGGAAAGTGGCGAGCGCCTCTTCCGGGTCGGTCAGGCCGACAACCGTGTATCCAAGCCGCCCCAGCGCACGCTGGCCCATGCGCACGATGAGGAGTTCGTCATCCACGAACAGGATGCGCTCCTTGCCAGCCGGGGCCGTGGTGACGGGCACCGGTGCCTTCGCCTCGATCATTCCTTCATGCAGCGGCCAGTAGATGTCGAAGCGACAACCCGCGCCAGGTGCACTGGTGAGGCGGATCGCGCCGCCGGAGTCGGCGACAATGCCGTGCACGACCGAAAGGCCCAGGCCCGTGCCCTGGCCGCGCGGCTTGGTGGTGAAGAAGGGTTCGAATATCCGCTCTTGCACGGCGGCATCGATTCCCGGTCCATCGTCGATGACGGCGAGATGAAGATACGGGCCCGGCTTCACGCCCGCTGCGGGCGATTCGCTGCTGGCGATGATGGTCGGGTGCAAGGTGACGCGAACGCTGCCGGCACGGTCGCCCAGCGCCTGCGCGGCATTGGTGCAGAGATTCATCACCACCTGCTGCAACTGCGTCGGATCTCCCAGGATGCGCGTTTCGACAGCATCGACATCCTGCTCCAGGCGGATGTTCGCCGGCACCGTCGAGCGGATGAGCTTGAGCACCTCCTTCACCACCGGCTTGGGATCGAGTGGCTTGCGCTCGAGATCCGTGCGCCGGCTGAAGGTGAGTATCTGCTCGACCAGATCCTTCGCGCGGCGCGCTGCCTGGGCCACCATGTCGGCGTTGTCGCGCGCCTCGGTGCCCGGCGGCAGTTCCTGCTGCAGCAGGCTGCCATAGCCCATGATGATCGAGAGGATGTTGTTGAAGTCGTGTGCGATGCCACCGGCAAGCGTGCCGAGCGCGTCCATTTTCTGTGACTGCTGGACCTGGCGCGACAGAGCACGCTGCTGGCTCACGTCGCGCAGGGTAAACAGAAGCTGCCGCCGTGCTGACCGCCGCCGGTCATGCACCGACCAGGTATTCTCCAGTTCCGTCACCGAAAACTCGAGCGGGAACTCAGCGCCATCCTTGCGCCGGCCAACCACTTCGCGCAGGCCGCCCAGGGCGACGGATTCCTCCGTCAGCAGCGCGGCGACATCGGTCCCGGGCATCAGCAAGCCGACGCCGCGGCCCACGGCCTGGTCGCTTTCGTAACCGAAAATTTCCTCGGCCCGCTTGTTGACCGTGTCGATGATGCCGCCGGCATCGACGGTCACCACGCCGTCGAAAACCGAATCGACGATCGAACGCGCCTTGGCCTCGGTGGTGCGTCGCGCCGCTTCGCGCCGGCCATACTCTGTGACGTCGCGCTGGACGACGATGGTCCAGCCGGCATCCGTCTTGTGCTCCTCCAGTTCGAGGCTGCGCCGGTCGGCCAGCGACAGTGTCGTCCGGCTGGAGGGCTGCCGGTGTTCGGCCAGGCGGCGGGCGAGCCAGTCGCCTTCGTCATGCTGGACGGCGGCAAGCCGCCCCTTCACCGCTGCGCCGCGGAAGATCGTCTCGTAAAGGGCGTCATCGGGAATGGGATCGTCGGGCATCTCGTAGACGCCGCGGAACGCTGTGTTGCAGTAGAGCATCCGGTCATGCGAGTCGAAGACCGCCACGCCGTCACTCATCGCGTCGAACGCCGTTGCGTAGTTCCGGTCGAGCCCCCGGCTCGCCAGTCCCGCCGGCCCCAGGAACGCACCACCCCGGCGCAGGAGGCCGCGTGCCAGCGGCACAATACCCAGTCCTGCGACGATGATCAGCCCGATCAGGCAGGCGCTGAGCAGCCGGACCAGACGGTCGCGCGCCGCTTCCCGGTCCGCCACGAGAACATTGGCGAGGCCATCGAGTTCCATCAGCAGCCGCGATGCGGCGCTCAGCACCGGTGCCTGGCGCGGATCGCCCTGGCGGAGCGCGCCGAGCGCGACCAGTGTGTCGAGGTCGCGCAGGAATATCTCAAAGCTCGCGAGTCTCAGGCCCGCCCCGCCCGTCTCGCCCCAGCGGCGCAGGTCGGCAATCTGCGCCGGCAGCCGGTCCGCCAGGGCGGGATCCGACAGCGTGGACAGGATCGCCGCCACTCTCGGCCGCAGCAGATCCGCCTGGCGCTGCACGCGGTCGCGCTGGGCGTCACCGGCACGGAACTCATAAAGGCTCGCAATGCCCACCACGGCCAAGGCGACGACCATCATGCCGGCGATCAGCATCCGCGCCACCGGGCTGGAAAGACGCCCGCCAGCCCTGTACCACGCCGTGCTTTGTTCTGCCGGCCTTCGGCCCATTCATTTCCCCCTGGTTCGTCCCAGTATAGCCTGTAACCGCCGTTTCTCCTGCTGCGGCAAAGGGTTGCCAGCGCCGTCTTGCCCTTCTTGACGTTCATGGCATGAACGCACTATCGTTCACACCATGAACAAGGCAGTCGATGCCGCAGGATCGGTCAAGGCCGAGGCGGAAACCGAAATCACCCTGGGCCTGTTGTCGGCCGTCGGTGACGAGACACGCCATTCGCAACGCTCGCTGGCCCGCGAACTGGGCATCGCGCTGGGCCTGACCAATGCCTATCTCCGGCGCTGCGTCCGCAAGGGGCTGATCAAGGTGTCCGGCGCGCCCGCCAACCGCTATGCCTACTACCTGACACCCAAGGGCTTCACCGAGAAAAGCCGCCTGACCGCGCAGTATCTGAGCAACTCCCTGCGTTTCTACCGGCGCGCGCGGGACGAGATGGACGAGCTTCTGGGCCGATGCGCCGAGCGGGGCTGGAAGCGCATCGTCCTTGTCGGTCGCAGCGATCTGGCCGAGATCGCCATCCTGTGCAGCCTGCAGCGGTCGATCGAGATCGCCGGTGTGGTCGATGCCACGTCGAACGAAACCCGTTTTCTGCATATCCCGGTCGTGCGTGACCTGAACGCCCTGGGACCAGTCGACGGCGTGGTGCTGACCGACATGGTCCACGCACAGGCGGCTTACGATGCACTGGTGGCCGCCGGCCACGCGGCCATCGCCGTGCCCCGGCTGCTCAAGGTCACGCCGGCACAGAAGAGGTCCGCGTGATGCACTGGTACGCCGCCTACACCCAGCCGCGCATGGAATTGTGGGCCCGCACCAATCTTTGGGAACGCGGCTTCGAAGTCTACCTGCCGCGCTACCAACGGACGCGCCGGCACGCGCGCAAGGTCGACCAGATCGCCTGCCCGCTGTTTCCCCGCTATCTCTTCGTGCGAGCGGACGCGGAAACGCAGTCCTTGCGTGCGATCAGCAGCGCGCGAGGCGTGGTCGATATCGTGCGCATGGGACTACAGCCCGCCACCGTCGGCAATGACGTCATCCAGGGTATCCGGCAGCGCGAGCAAGGCGACGGCTTCATCCACCTCGCCGGCACCACCTTTGAGCCCGGCGCGGCCGTGCAGGTCATGAGGGGACCGATGGCCGACCTGGTCGGCGTCTTTGCCTCCCGCACCGATGAAGAGCGCGTTGTGATCCTGCTCAACCTTCTCGGACGCCAGGTGAAAGTGCGGGTGAAGGCCGACGAACTCGCGCCTGCCCCCTAGAGCGATTCTCGCAATTGCCCTAGTGCGACGCGGTCGCCGGCTTCGCCACCACCCAGCGCCGCATCGCGATCAGCGTGACATAGATGAGCAGCAGCGCAGCCACCATGTGGGGGGTCGCGAGCGGGAAGTAGAGCGCCACCAGCGGCGGAATGGCTGCAAGCAGCAGATACACCGCCAGCGCCCAGTGCCAGGGCAGCATTGCCAGCAGGATGTGGTGAAAGTGGTTGCGGTCAGAATCGAAGGGCGAACGACGTTGCGCGACGCGCACCACCATCAGCCGCAGCACGTCGATCACCGGAATGAAGAACAGCAGAATGATGCCGTCGGCGGACAGGCGCGGGAAACCGACGTTGTAGGTGTAGATCGCGAGCAGGCCGAACAGCATGCTCAGGCCATAGGTGCCGCCATCCCCCAGGAAGAGCAGCCCGCGCAAGTTGAAGGCGAGCGCCACCGCGAGCCCCAGCGCAAGCACGATCAGCAT
>CANJEJ010000078.1 GCA_947473325.1 Alphaproteobacteria bacterium
AAACGTCAGAAGACAGGACACGTTCATGCCAAACCCGGTCACGATTTACGGCATCAAGAATTGCGACACGATGAAGAAGGCGCGCGCCTGGCTGGACCAGAAGGGCGTCGCCCACGATTTCCATGACTACAAGGCCTCCGGCATTGACAAGGAGACGCTGGAAGCCTGGGCCAGGAAGGTCAGCTGGGAGGTGCTGCTCAACAAGGCCGGCACGACCTTCAAGAAGCTGCCCGATGCCGACAAGGCCACCCTCAGCGAGAAGAAGGCGATCGCGCTGATGCTGGCGCAGCCCTCGATGATCAAGCGGCCGGTGCTCGACCATGGCGGAGCATTGCTGGTCGGCTTCAAGCCGGAGCAGTACGCGAAGGCGCTGGGCTGACGTCACGGCACCGCTTGACGTTGTGCCCGGGATCGCCAGATACCAGAATACCGCCTGCAAGGAGGACCCCATGGCCCGCAAGAGCACGAAAACCCGCCGCGCCAAACCGGCCGCGCGCCGCGCCGCCCCCGCCATCGACATCGGCATGAGCGAAAGCGACCGCGCCAAGATCGCCAAGGGGCTCTCGCACCTGCTCGCCGACAGCTACACGCTCTATCTGATGACGCACAACTTCCACTGGAATGTGACGGGGCCGGATTTCAACAGCCTGCACCTGATGTTCATGACGCAGTACACGGAACAGTGGGCGGCGCTCGACATCATCGCCGAACGCATCCGCGCGCTCGGGCATCCGGCGCCGGGCACCTACCAGGAATTCGTGCGCCTCGCCTCGATCAAGGAAGTGCAGGGCCAGCCCAATTCGAAGGACATGGTCCGCCATCTCGTCGCGGCGCAGGAGGCCACGGCCCGCACCGCCCGCAAGCTCTTCCCGCTGGTCGACAAGGCGAATGACGAGCCGACTGCCGACGTGCTCACCCAGCGCCTCGACATCCACGAAAAGACCGCATGGATGCTGCGCAGCCTGCTCGAATAGGCAGAGGGCAGGGGCAAGAAAGGGGTTTTGGGGCGAGGGAAAAGGCGTTAAGCCTTCGCCCTGATTTCTGTGGCCGGCGGCGGCGTGCCGCCGGGTCACCTGCCGGAGTTGCCCATGGCCCCCAAGAACAACCCCCTCAAGCTCAACCCCCTGCAGCTCAAGACGCTGACATTGCTGCAGGAACTGGCCACGCTGCCGGACGCGAGCAAGAAGAACGACGAGACGGGCAATGTCGAGCTGCTGTGGCTGCCGCCGGCGCATGGCGATCATTTCCACATCGGGGCCGCGGTGGTCAGCGGGGCGGATGCCACGGGTCTGCGCAACCAGGCCGTCTGGGTCGCACTGGCCCGGAAGGGGCTTGTCTCCGACGCCTTCCCCAACGCTCTGGAGCTGACCCCGGCCGGGCTGGCCTATGAAACCGGACTTGGCGACCAGATCCTGCATCGCCACAGCGACCACTAGGCCCCAGTTTCGCCCAAATTTTCTCGGTAGATGAAGGGGTTGGAGGGTTTGCCTTCAACCGGCCCGGTCGCTATTGTGGGCCGCTTTTGAATATTGGATAGGCTGTCGTGGCAGATATTTTCCGGGAAGTGGACGAAGACGTCCGCCGCATGCGCTACGAGAAGCTGTGGCGCGCCTATGGCAAGTATGTCGTGGGTGCCGCGGTCATCTTCGTCGTGGCCGTTGCTGCCGGCACGTTCTGGCGCGGCCAAGTGCGGGCGGAGCGCGAGGCCCAGGGCGCCCGCTTTGCCCAGGCGCTGGAACTCGCCCGCGCTGGCAATGACGTCCAGGCCGCCGCCGCCTTTGCCCAGCTCGCCACTGACGCCGGTGCCGGCTATGCCGCGCTCGCCCGTCTGCAGGAGGCTGCGGCGCTCGCCCGCCAGGGCAAGAAGGCCGACGCGGTCATCGTCTATGACCGGCTCGCCGCCGACACCGCCGCCAACACGCTGGTACGCGACCTCGCCACCCTGCTCGGCGGGCTGCACAGCCTCGACACTGCCAGCTATGCCGATGTGCGCCGCCGAATCGAGCGGCTGACCGTCGATACCAACCCGTGGCGCTTCTCGGCGCGCGAGATCCTCGCCGTCGCCGCGGTGAAAGGCGGCGACATGGGCGGCGCCCAGACGCTGCTCAAGCAGATTTCCGATGACCCCGAAGCGCCGGGCAGCACCCGCGCCCGCGCGGCCGAGCTCCTGGCGCTGGTCGGTCCCTCCGCATGAGTGAAATGCGTGCGCGGCCATCCGTCTGGCGTTTCGCAGCGCTGGCCGGCGCGCTTGTGCTGCTGTCGGCCTGCAGCATCTTCGATGCCTATGTGCCGCCGCCGCTGCCGGGCGAACGCCTGTCGGTCCTGTCGCTGCAGCAGCGCATCGAGCCGGACCCGCGCATCCAGGATGTCGAGATTCGCCTGCCGCGGCCCTATGCCAATCCGTCCTGGCCGCAGGCCGGCGGCAGCGCCGCGAACGCGATGTACCATCTCGCGCTGGGCGACGCACCGCGCCAGGTGTGGCGCGCCAGCATCGGGGCTGGCTCGCGCAGCGACCGCCGCATCACGGCGACGCCGATCGCTTCGGCCGAGGCGGTCTTCGCGATGGACGCGGACGGGCAGGTCAGCGCCGTCTCCGCCGCCAACGGCAATCGCCTGTGGCGCGCCAGCATCGTGCCGAAAAAGGAAGATCCCGGCGCCTTTGGTGGTGGTCTGGCCTATTCGCAGGGCATTCTCTTCGTCAGCACTGGCTATGGCGAAGTCGTCGCCTTTGACGCGGGCAATGGCCAGGAGATCTGGCGCCAGCGTGTTGGTATTCCGATTCGCGGCGCGCCGACGGTGTTCTCGAGCCGGGTCTTTGTCATCGGCATCGACAATCAGTTGTTCGCGCTGGCGGCAGACGATGGCCGCACGCTGTGGAACCATGTCGGCATCGCCGAAAGCGCCGGCCTGCTGGGCTCGGCCAATGCGGTGGCGTCAGGTGAATTTGTCGTTGCCCCCTTTTCGTCGGGCGAGCTCACGGCACTGCGCATCGACAATGGCCGACCGGTCTGGTCGGACTCACTGGCGCGCGCGGGTCGTGTCGCGGCGCTCGGCGACCTTTCCGACCTCAACGGCCGTCCGGTGATCGACCGAGGCACCGTCTACGCGCTCGGCTTCGGTGGCCGCATGGTGGCGACCGATCTCACCTCGGGCAATCGCCTGTGGAGCCAGAACATTGCCGGGACGGAAAGCCCGTGGATTGGCGGCGACTTCCTGTTCCTGATTACCGCCGAGCAGGAAATCGTGGCTGTCTCGCGCGAGGACGGCAGCATCCGCTGGGTCACCGAACTGCCGCGCTATGAGAAGCCTGACCGCCGCGACCCGATCAAGTGGAGCGGGCCTGTGCTGGCGAGCGACCGCCTGATCGTGCTGTCGAGCGCCGGCAATGCGCTCGCCGTGTCGCCCTATTCCGGCGAGACGCTGGGTTCGCTGCGGCTGCCCGACAAGGCGCTCGTGCCGCCCATCATCGCCAACGAAACCCTCTACATCCTGACCGACGGCGGCGACCTCGTCGCCTACCGGTAAGGTCATGGCCTTCCGCGTCGCGATCATCGGCCGTCCCAACGTAGGCAAGTCGACCTTGTTCAACCGCCTGGTGGGCCGCCGCCTGGCGCTCGTTGACGACACGCCGGGCGTGACGCGCGACCGGCGCGAAGGCGCCGGACGATTCGGACCCTGGGAATTCACGGTGATCGACACCGCCGGTCTGGAAGAGTCCGATCCTGATTCGCTCACCGGACGCATGCGCCGCCAGACCGAGACGGCGATCGACGACGCCGACGTCGCGCTGTTCGTCATCGATGCGCGGGCCGGCGTGATGCCGATCGAAAAGCAGTTTGCCCAGCAACTGCGCCGCAAGGGCCGTCCGGTCGTGCTCGCCGCCAACAAGAGCGAAGGCCGCAAGGGCGAGGCGGGCCTGATCGAGGCCTATGAGCTTGGCCTCGGCGATCCGTTGCCGATCTCGGCCGAGCACAACGAAGGCATTCTCGACCTAGTGGAGATGCTGGCCGCCGCCGCCGGCGCCACCTTCGAGGACGAGCCGCCGGCATCCTCCATCGTCGTCGTCGACGAGGCGGTCACGGAGGAAAGCGAAGGGGAAGCGGTGCAGGAAGCGCCGCGCTCCTTCCGCCTCGCCATTGTCGGCCGCCCCAATGTGGGCAAGTCGACCCTGGTCAATCGCCTGATCGGTGAAGACCGCCTGCTGACGGGGCCGGAAGCCGGCATTACCCGCGATTCCATCGATGTCACCTGGACGGTCGAAGGCCGCACCATCACGCTGACCGACACCGCCGGCCTGCGCCGCCGGGCGCGCATCGATGAGAAGCTCGAGAAGCTGTCGGTGTCGGACTCGGTGCGCTCGATCCGCGAATCCCATGTGGTGGTGCTGGTGATCGACGCGACGATGCCGCTCGAGAAGCAGGACCTGACCATCGCCAAGCTGATCACCGACGAGGGCCGCGCCATCGTTCTCGCGGTCAACAAGTGGGACATGGTGCAGGACCGTTCCGCCACTATGAAGGCGATCCGCGACCGCATCCAGACCTCGCTGGTGCAGGTGAGGGGCCTGACGGTCGTGACCCTGTCGGCGGCGACGGGCGATGGCGTCAACAAGCTGCTGCCCGGCGCGGTCGGTGCCTTCGATCGCTGGACGCAGCGCATCGGCACGCCGGCGCTGAACCGCTGGCTGAAGAACGCGACCTCGGCCAATCCGCCGCCGGCGGTGCAGGGCCGGCGCATCAAGATTCGCTACATGACGCAGGCGCGAGTCCGGCCGCCGACCTTCGTGCTGTTCACCAGCAACATCGACGACCTACCGGAATCCTATATCCGCTATCTCGGCAATTCGCTGCGCGAGGAATTCGACCTCGCCGGCGTGCCGTTGCGCTTCGCGCTCCGCAAGGGCGAGAACCCCTACGCCGACAAGTAATCCGCGGTCTTCACGATCTGGCCGTTGCCGGTGAAACCGGGTTCAGCCAGCACCACGAAGGCTTCCGTCACGTCGCGCGGCTGCGGCAGGCTCTTCGGATCCTCGCCAGGGAAGGCGAGGTTGCGCATCTTGGTCGCGACGCGGCCGGGATCGACGATGTTCATGCGCATCGCCGTGTTGTCGATCTCCTCGGCATAGCTGACGATCATCGCCTCCAGCGCGGCCTTGCTCGCGGCATAGGGCCCCCAATAGGCGCGCGGTTTGCGCGTGATGCCCGAGGTGACGAAGATGCCGCGTCCCGAATCCGAGGCGCGCAGCAGCGGCTCGAAGGCGCGGATCAGCCGCCAGTTCACGGTGAGGTTGATGTTCATCACCTCGTCCCAGATGGCGGGCGTGTAGTGGCTGAGCGGGCGCAGCGAGTGCAGCGCGCCGGCATTGCCGACCAGGATGTCGAGTTTCTTCCAGCGGCCATGGATGGCGGCGGCCAGGCGGTCGATCGCGTCATATTCCGTCAGGTCCTGCGGCACCAGCGTCGCCTCGCTGCCGAACAGGCGGATCTGATCGTCGAGATCCTCGAGCGCGCCCTGGGTACGGCCGACGGCGATGACATGTGCGCCTTCGGCGGCATAGCGAAGCGCGACGGCCGCGCCGATGCCACGCGTTGCGCCGGTCACGAGGGCGACGCGTCCCTCGAGTCGTTTGGTCATGGCAGGTGCCTCAGGCGCTTTCGGCGAGCAGGGAAAGCTGGGCCGCGGATTCGCCGCCGGCCCAGTCGGTCAGCGGGATCGGGTAGTCGCCGGTGAAGCAGGCGTCGCAGAAGCGCGGCGCCTTTCCGTCGCGGCCGGGCAGGCCCATGGCGCGATAAAGGCCGTCATGGGTGATGTAGGCGAGACTGTCGACGCCGATGTAGCGGCGCATTCCTTCGACATCGAGCCTGGAGGCGAGCAGCTTTTCACGCTCCGGCGTGTCGACGCCATAGAAGCAGGAATGTGTGGTTGGCGGCGAAGCGATGCGCATGTGCACCTCCTTGGCGCCGGCTGCCCGCATCATCTCCACGATCTTGACCGAGGTCGTGCCGCGTACGATCGAGTCGTCGACCAGGATCACGCGCTTGCCAGCGACTAGCGCCCGGTTCGCGTTGTGCTTCAGCTTCACGCCAAGATGGCGGATGTGCTCGCCGGGCTCGATGAAGGTGCGGCCGACATAGTGGTTGCGGATGATGCCGAGCTCGAAGGGAATGTTCGATTCGACGGCATAGCCCATCGCGGCGGGCACACCGGAATCGGGCACGGGAATGATCACGTCGGCGTCGACATGGCTCTCGCGCGCCAGTTCCTGGCCGATGCGCTTGCGCGCGTCATAGACGCTGCGGCCTTCCATCACGCTGTCGGGCCGCGCGAAGTAGATATATTCGAAGACGCAGAAACGGCCTTCGGTCGGGTGGAAGGGGCGGATGCTGTGCATGCCGCTCGCGTCGATCACAACCATTTCACCCGGCGCCACGTCGCGCACGAAGTCGGCGCCGATGATGTCGAGCGCGCAGGACTCTGACGCGAAGATGTAGGAGTCGTCGAGCTTGCCGATGATCAGCGGCCGCACGCCCAGCGGGTCGCGCACGCCGATCACCTGTGTTGCTGTCAGCGCCACCAGCGAATAGGCGCCATCAACCTGGCGCAGCGCGTCGATCATGCGGTCGACCACGGCATGATGATGGCTGGTCGCCATCAGGTGGATGATGACCTCGGTGTCCATCGTCGACTGGAAGATGCAGCCACGCGCCACCAGGCGCTTGCGCAGATAGGTCGCGTTGGTCAGGTTGCCGTTGTGGGCGACGGCAAAGCCGCCGAAGGAGAACTCTGCAAAGATTGGCTGGACGTTGCGCAGCACCGTCTCGCCGGTCGTCGAATAGCGGTTGTGGCCGATGGCGGCGATGCCCTTCAGCTTGGCGATGACATCGGCCGAGCTGAAGATGTCGCCGACATGGCCAAGGCCGCGTTCGGCGTGGAACTGGGTACCGTCGTAGGAAACGATGCCGGCGGCTTCCTGGCCGCGGTGCTGCAGGGCATGGAGGCCGAGCGCGACATGCGCCGCTGCATCCTGGTGCCCGTGGATGCCGAAAACCCCGCATTCTTCGCGAAGTTTGTCGTCATCAAAAGGGTTGGTGGTGATCTTCGCCGCGCCGGACCGAGGATCCATCAAAACCGTACCCGTCATTAGATGGAGGGGGTGCCCGCCACCCGTCCACGGGGCTCTATATAGGCATTTCCCCCGCCCAAGTCAGCTACCCTTAGGGGCCGCGGCAATTCGGTTCGTGCCGGATTTGGCGTCGAGCTGGGAATGTCGATCAGCGACAGCGGCAGCATGCGCAGGATCCAGTCGCCGGTCGTGACCACGATGGGCCGGACCCAGGCGTTGCGGATCCACACCGGTTCATCCTCGGGCGGCACCACGCGGGAAAACACATGGAAAAGAAGTGAAATAATGAACAGGCCGAGGGCCATGCCGAACAGCAGGCCGAGCGTGCGGTCCAGCCCGCCCGCCTTGCCGCCGCGCAGGATGGTGGCGACGACGAAACTCAGCAGGGTGAGCACCAGCAGCAGGCCGATGAACAGGATGAGGCCGGTGGCGATGCTCGCCACCAGCTCGTTTGCGATCATGCTCCGGCCATAGGGCTGGGCGATCGGGAAGAGCAGGAAGGTGCCGACAAAGGCGCCGATCCACACCGCCAGCGACAGGATCGTGGTGACGAAGCCGAGCAGGAAGCCGAGCAGGCCGAAGGCCAACAGCGCGCCGAAGGTAATCAGGTCGCCTGTCGTGAAGGCAAGGTTGGAGAATTGTTCCATAAGGTCGTTCCGCTGGGCCTAATCGGAGAAGTGGTCGACGAGATCGGACAGGCGCTGCATTTCCCGGACGTCGAGAGACTGCTGCCGCTGCTTCAATCCACCCGGTATGAACGCTCGGGTAAAGCCAAGTTTCGCCGCTTCCTTCAGCCGGAGATCGGCCTGGCTCACCATGCGCACCTCGCCGGCGAGGCCGATTTCGCCGAAGACGACGGTATCGGCGGGCACCGGCCGGTCGGCCAGGCTGGACAGCAGGGCGGCGGCTACGGCCAGGTCGGCGGCCGGTTCGGCGATGCGCAGGCCGCCGGCGACGTTGAGGTAGACGTCCTTGCCCGCGAGGGCAACGCCACAGCGCGCCTCCAGCACGGCCAGGACCATGGCAAGCCGTCCGCTGTCCCAGCCCACCACCGCCCGGCGTGGCGTGGAAAAGGATGTGGGGGAGATGAGGGCCTGGATTTCCAGCAGGACGGGGCGGGTGCCCTCGATGCCGGCGAAGACGGCGGCGCCGCTCACCTGTTCGGCCCGGTTGGCAAGGAAAAGGGCAGAGGGGTTGGGCACCTCCGACAGGCCGCGATCGGTCATCTCGAAGACGCCAATCTCGTCGCTGGCGCCGAAGCGGTTCTTCACCGCGCGCAGGATGCGGAACTGGTGCCCGCGTTCGCCCTCAAAATAGAGAACCGTATCGACCATGTGCTCGAGCACCCGGGGCCCGGCGATCTGGCCTTCCTTGGTGACATGGCCGACGAGGATCACGGCGGTGCCGTTCGCCTTGGCGATGCGGATCAGTTCCTGCGCGCTGGCGCGCACCTGGCCCACCGTGCCCGGCGCCGATTCCAGCGTGTCGATATACATCGTCTGGATCGAATCGATGATGGCGAGCGCCGGTGGCGGATCGGTGGAGAGTGTCGCCACGATCTCGCGCACATCGGTGGTGGTCGCCAGGTTGACCGGCGCGTCCGACAGGTTGAGGCGGCGGCCGCGCATGCGGATCTGCGCGATGGCCTCTTCGCCCGAGATATAGACGGCGCTGCGGCCGAGCCTGGCAACCGCGGCGGCCACCTGCAGCAGCAGCGTCGATTTGCCGATGCCGGGGTCGCCGCCCACCAGCAGGGCCGAACCCGAGACCAGGCCGCCGCCGCACACGCGGTCAAACTCGGTGATGCCGGTTTCCAGCCGCGCGTCGCGCTCGCTCTCGCCGGCAAGGCCGACGAGCTCGGCCCCCTTGCCTTTGCGCTTGGCCTTGCCAAGACCGCCCGCCGCGGCCGGCCGCGCCACTTCTTCCGACAGGGTGTTCCAGGCGCCGCAGGATTCGCAGCGCCCGGCCCATTTCGACGTCACTGCCCCGCAGGACTGGCAGACATACTGGGTTGCGGCGCGGGCCAAGAGTTTAGGACCGGAAGGGAAGGGTCACGGCCGCAGCACCTGCATGCGGATCGGACCTTCGGCACGGCCGTGAATGAACTGGTCGACGTGTGCGTTGCCGCTGCGGTCAAGTTCGGCAACCGGTCCCTGCCAATGAATCTTGCCATTGAACAGCATGGCCACGCGGTCGGCGATCTTGCGCGCGCTGGCGATGTCATGGGTAATGGACAGTGCGCTGGCGCCGAGAGTCCGCACCGACGCGATGATCAGGTCGTTGATGACATCGGCCATGATCGGGTCGAGGCCCGTGGTGGGTTCGTCGAAGAAGATGATCTCGGGATCGGCCGCGATGGCGCGGGCGAGCGCCACGCGCTTCTGCATGCCGCCGGACAATTCGGCAGGGCTGAGTTCGGCGACGTCGGCGCCCAGACCGACCTGGCCGAGTTTCTTGAGCGCCACGGCCTTGGCTTCGGCGCGCGCCATGCCGCGACCCTGGATCAGGCCGAAGGCGACATTCTGCCAGACCTTCAGGCTGTCGAAGAGCGCGGCGCCCTGGAACAGCATGCCGAATTTTCGCAGCAGCTCATCGCGTTCCTTGCCCTTCATGCCGACCGTCTCGACGCCATCGACCTTGATCGAGCCCGAGTCCGGCTTGACGATGCCGAGCACGCATTTCAGCAGGACCGACTTGCCGGAGCCCGAGCCGCCGAGGATGACGACCGACTCGGCCTTGCCGATATCGAGATCGACGCCATCGAGCACCACCTTCGAGCCGAAGGCCTTGTGCAGACCGCGGATGATGATCTTTGGTGTTGTCTGGGAGGTGGCCATGGTCAGTTCGAGAAGAACAGCTGAGTCACGATCAGGTTCGCGCTCAGGATCAGGATCGAGGACGACACGACGGCGTTGGTCGTGGCGGCGCCGACGCCCTGCGCGCCACCCCTGCTGTTGAAGCCGTGGAAGCAGCCCATCAGCGTGACGATGAAGCCGAAAGCGGCAGCCTTCACCAGGCCCGAGATGATGTCGAGGTTGGTCAGGATGTCGAAGGTGTTCTTGATATAGGTCCCGGCGTTGAAGTCGAGCGCCTGCACCGCCATCGTGAAGCCGCCGAAGATGCCGATGATGTCGCCGACCAGCACGAGGAACGGCACCATGAGCGTGCCGGCGATCAGGCGCGGCGCGATCAGGTACTTGAACGGATTGGTCGACAGGGTCGTCAGCGCGTCGATCTGCTCGGTCACGCGCATGGTGCCAAGCTCGGCCGCCATGGCGGCGCCGACGCGGCCGGCAACCATCAGGCCGCCGAGCACCGGCGCCAGTTCGCGTGTCATGCCGATGGCGACGATATAGGCGACGGTGCCTTCCGCATTGAAGCGCGCCGAGCCCTCGAAAATCTGCAGCGCCAGCGCCATGCCGGTGAAGAGGGCGGTCAGGCCAACCACCGGCAGCGAGAAATAGCCGATCGAGATCATCTGCTGCAGCAGAAGGCGCGGATAGAACGGCGGCCGGAACACATGGGACACCGCCGCGCCCATGAAGATTCCAAGTCGCCCGGTGGCACCGAGGAATCCCAGGAAGACGCGGCCGATGGTGCCGAGGAAGCTGATCAGGAACATCGCGCTTACGCGGCCTCGCCGATATAGGAGCGCCGCAGGCGTGGGCCGAGGCGGGTCAGGATCTCGTAGGGAATGGTGCCGGCGCTGGCGGCGACCTCATCCAGCGTGACGGTGTTGCCGAGCAGTTCAACCTCGGTACCGACGGCACAGTCGCGCTCGGCGAGGCGGCTGACATCAAGCGTGATCAGATCCATGGAGACGCGTCCCACGACCGGTACCCGGACCCCATTGATCGAGGCGATGCCACGGCGGCTGAGGCTACGAAGATAGCCATCCGCGTAGCCGACCGGAACCGTAGCTATGCGCGCCGGTCCCGTAATCGAATGCGCGGCACCATAGCCAACGCTCCGGGGGGTGTCAACGCGGTGTAACTGAACGATTTTTGCTTTCAATTGAGCAACTTGGCGGAATTTGTTCACGCCGCTGACAAGCGGATTTCCGCCGTAGAGGGCGATGCCTGGCCGGACCAGTTCAAAGTGATAGTCCGGTCCGAGCAAGGTGCCCGCCGAATTGGCGAAGCTGGCCCGCGCCGCGGGGAAAAGGCCGCGCACCGCCCGGAAGGCGACAAGCTGCTCGGCGTTCTTGGCGTGCCCCACCTCGTCCGCGCAGGCGAGGTGGCTCATCACCACCTGCACCGTGACCCCGCGCGGCGGGCGCTCGGCAAGGTCCCGTGCTTCCGCTGGACTAAGGCCGAGACGCGTCATGCCGGTGTCGATGTGGACGCCGGCGCCCAGTGGGCGGCCGACCGATTCGGCGAATCGCGCCCATTCCCCGACCTGCGCCGGGGTGTTCAGCATCGGCGTGAGCCAGGCGGCCGCGAAGTCTTCCGCCGTCCCCGGGTAAAGGCCGTGAAGGACGAAGATTTCAGGTGTGGCTTCGAGCGGCACGTCCTCGAAAGCGGCACGCAGGCTCATGCCTTCGTCGATGGTCGCCACCGCGAACTGGCGACAGCCAGCCCGCCACAACGCCTGAGCGACGGGTCCGGCGCCAAGGCCATAGGCGTCGGCCTTCACCACGGCCATGCATTTGGCGCCGGGGGCGAGACCGGCGCAGATCAGGTTGTAGTTGGCGACGATGGCCGCAAGATCGACCAGCAGCGCGGTCCCGGTTCGATCTCCCGCCATGGAAGACTCAGAAGCCAGGTTCGGGATAGTGACTCGACTCGGCCAGGTTGCTGAACTTGGTGATGCTGCCATCGAAGTGCAGCTTGATGTTGCCGGTGGGACCATGGCGGTTCTTGCCGATGATCACTTCGGCCATGTTGTGAACGCGGTCCATCTTTGCCTGCCACTCCGTATGCTCGGGCGTGTTCAGCTCCGGCTGCGTCCGCATGACGTAATATTCCTCACGGAACACGAACATGACGATATCGGCGTCCTGTTCGATGGCGCCTGATTCGCGCAGGTCTGACAGCTGTGGCCGCTTGTCGTCGCGTTGCTCGACCTGGCGGCTGAGCTGCGACAGGGCGATGACCGGCAGGTCAAGTTCCTTGGCGATCGCCTTCAGCCCCTGCGTGATTTCCGAGACTTCCTGCACGCGGTTCTCGTTGCGTGCCGTCGCGGCGCCGCGCAGCAGCTGCAGGTAATCGACGACGATCATGCCGATGCCGTGCTGTCGCTTCAGCCGGCGTGCACGGGCGCGCAGGGTGGCGATGGGCAGGGCGGGCGTGTCGTCGATGAACAGGTTGGCGTCCTCAATCCGCTGGCTTTGGATCACCAGGTTGTCGAAATCCTCGGTCGTCAGGTTGCCTCGGCGCAGCCGCTCCGAGGTGATGCCGGTGACTTCCGACAGGATACGCGCGGCGAGCTGGGCCGACGACATTTCGAGCGAGAAGAACGCGATGCCAGCGCCTTCGGACAGGTCGGCCCGGCCTTCCTTGACGGCGTCGCGATGCGCGATGGCGGCGTTGAACGCGATGTTGGTGGCCAGTGCCGTCTTGCCCATGCCGGGGCGGCCGGCGAGGATGACGAGATCGGAGCGATGCAGGCCGCCAAGCTTTTCATCGAGATCGCGGAAGCCCGTCGTCACGCCGACCAGGTGGCCGTCGCGCTTGCGCGCCGCCTCGGCATCGTTCACCGCCTCGGCCAACGCCTTGCCGAACGTCTGGAAGCCGCCTTCGTACTTGCCCTTTTCCGCCAGGCTATACAGGCGCATTTCCGCGTTCTGGATTTGCCCGGTGGCGGTTTCCTCCAACCTCGAATCGAAGGCGATGTTGACCATGTCCTGGCCGATGCTGATCAACTGGCGCCGCATCGCAAGGTCATAGATCAGCCGTGCATAGTCTTCGACATTGATGATTGTCACGGCGGCGGCGGTCAGGCGCTTGAGGTACTCGGCGCCGCCGACTTCCATCAGTGCGGGATCGCGCTCAAAGACGGCGCGCAGCGTTGTCGGATTGGCGACCTGGCCGCGGTCGATCAGCGCGGTGAGCGCGGTGTAGATACGACCGTGCGCCGGTTCGTGGAAGTGTTCCGCCAGCAGGAAGCCGCTGACCTGCGCAGCCGCATCGTTGGTGATGAGAAGCGCGCCAAGCAAGGCCTGCTCGGCCTCGATGTTCTGGGGCTGGACGCGGAGAGCGCTGAGGCTGTCCCGCGGGCTGATTGCTGTAACGTTGCTGCGCGTCTGGGGAAGCTCCATGCGCGCAACCTACAGCGATCATGCGTCGCTGTAAGCCCTATAAGATGTTAGATGCCTGTGGATATCGGGGACAGGGAACGATTAAACAGGAATCGCACCCATGTGTTGCGTTTCCCACTCGGTGATGTAGTCGCGCGTCAGCGGCACGGCGTCTTGCCTGCGCGCCAGCTGGATCTGGAAATTCAACTGGCCGCCATAGCGGAACGCAGCTTCGCAACCGGCGAGATAGAAGTCCCACATCCGGCAGAAGCGATCATCGTAGACCTTGCGCACCGCATCGCGGTTCTCGTTGAAGCGCCGCCGCCAGTCGCGCAGCGTCGCGGCGTAGTGCAGGCGCAGCACCTCGATGTCGGTGATGAAGAGGCCCGCGCGTTCGATGAGCGGCACAATCTCCGACAAGGCAGGGGAATAGCCGCCGGGGAAGATGTATTTGGCGAGCCAGGGATTGGTCGATCCGGGTCCGTCGGCGCGGCCGATCGTGTGGATCAACGCCACGCCACTGTCGTCGAGCAGATCGTGAAGTTTTTCGAAAAATTCGCGGTAGTGGCCGACGCCGACATGCTCGAACATGCCGACCGAGACGATGCGGTCGTATTTTCCCGTCTCGTGGCGGTAGTCCTGCAGCTTGAAGCGCACATGATCGGCGATGCCGGCCTTTGCCGCGCGTTCCTGGGATACCTTGTGCTGCTCGACCGACAGGGTGACGCCGGTGAGATCGATGCCGCTCGCCTTGGCAAGATAGAGGCCCATGCCGCCCCAGCCCGACCCGATGTCGAGCACCTTCTGGCCCGGCTCGAGCAGCAGCTTGGCTGCGATGTGGCGCTTCTTGTTGTCCTGCGCCCGCTCCAGGCTGTCGTTCGGGCTCATGTAATAGGCGCAGGAATATTGCCGGTCGCGCTCCAGGAAGAGGTCGTAGAGCGTGTCCGACAGGTCGTAGTGGTGCGCCACGTTGCTTTGCGCGCGGCCGATCGGGTTGTGCTGGGCGATACGGCGCTTCCAGCGGCCGAGGTGGCTCATGATGCGTTGCGGCCAGTGTTCGCCTTCGCCCCAGCGCATGTTCATCATGCAGAGCTCGAGCAGCTCGTATACGTCGCCTTTTTCGAGCGTGAGGTTGCCGTCCATGAAGGCCTCGCCGACGGCGAGGTTGGGGTGGAAGAAGATGCGGCGCG
>CANJEJ010000079.1 GCA_947473325.1 Alphaproteobacteria bacterium
CATCGTCGGCGTCGTTCTCCAGTGCAACAACTACGAGGTCATCGACCTCGGCGTCATGGTGCCCTACGCCAAGATTCTCGAAGTCGCCAAGGCGGAGAAGGTCGACATCATTGGCCTGTCCGGCCTGATCACGCCCTCGCTCGAGGAAATGACCGTCGTCGCCGCGGAAATGCAGCGTCAGGATTTCCATGTGCCGCTGCTGATCGGCGGGGCGACGACCTCCAAGGTGCACACGGCGGTGAAGATCGCGCCGAGCTACAAAGGGCCGACGGTTCATGTGCTCGACGCCTCGCGCTCGGTGTCGGTCGCCTCCCACCTGCTCAGCGACACACAGCGCGACCCGTTCGTCGCCGAGATCGCGGCGGAATATGACGTGATCCGCGAGCGTCATGCGCTCAAGGATCGCACCGCCAATCACCTTTCGATGGCGGAAGCGCGTGCGCATGGCGTCAAGATCGACTGGGCCCGGGGCGCCGCGCCGAAGCCGAAGTTCCTCGGCCTGCGCACCTTTGAGGATTATGACCTCGCCGAACTGGTGGCGCGGATCGACTGGACGCCGTTCTTCCAGACCTGGGAGCTCGCCGGCAAGTATCCGGCCATCCTCGAGGACGCCGTGGTGGGCGAGGCGGCGCGCAATCTGTTCGCCGATGCCCGTGTCATGCTGCAGCGGATCATCGGCGAAAAGTGGCTGATGGCCCGGGCCACCATCGGCTTCTTCGCGGCCAACAGCATCAACGAGGATGTCGAGGTCTATACCGACGACAGCCGGACCGAGGTGCGCGACACCTTCCACTTCCTGCGCCAGCAGATGCCGAAATCGGACGGCCGGCCCAACCTGTGCCTTGCCGACTTCATCGCGCCGAAATCGAGCGGCGTGAAGGACTATATCGGCGGCTTCGTGGTGACGGCGGGTGTCGGCATCGAGAAGAAGCTCGCCGAGTTCAAGGCGAAGCATGACGACTACAGCGATATCCTGCTGAAATCGTTGGCCGACCGCCTGGCGGAAGCCTTTGCCGAACGCATGCATGAGCGCGTGCGCAAGGAGTTCTGGGGCTACGCCGCCGCGGAAGACCTGCCCAACGACGCGCTGATCGCCGAGGAATACCAGGGCGTCCGCCCTGCGCCCGGCTATCCGGCCTGCCCGGACCACAGCGAGAAGCGCGCGTTGTTCGACCTGCTGGAGGCCGAGAAGACGGCCGGCGTAATGCTGACGGAAAGCTTCGCCATGCTGCCGACGGCGGCGGTGTCGGGTTTCTACTTCTCGCACCCGCAATCGCAGTATTTCGGCATCGGCCGCATCGGTCGCGACCAGGTCGAGGACTATGCGAAGCGGCGCGGCGTCTCGGTCGAGCAGGCCGAGCGCTGGCTCTCGCCGAATCTGGGTTATCTGCGCTAGGGCGACGGGCTACTCTCCCGGAAAGCCCGGGAGGATTCCATGACCAGTGCCGCCCCCTATCCCCGCGACATGATTGGCTACGGGGCGAACCCGCCGGACCCGAAGTGGCCCGGCGGCGCGCGCATCGCCGTCAACTTCTGCATCAACTACGAGGAAGGCGCCGAGAACAGCATCCTGCACGGCGACCGCGCGTCGGAAGGCCTGATGACCGATGTGCCGGGCCACCCGACCTTCATGGCGATGGAAGGCAAGCGCAACCTGCTGGTCGAATCCATCTACGAATATGGCAGCCGCGCCGGCATCTGGCGCATCCTGCGCCTGTTCCAGCAATATGACGTCAAGAGCACGATCATGGCCGTCGGCATGGCGCTGGAGCGCCACCCCGGCGCCGCCAGGGCGATGGCTGACCTCGGGCACGAGGTCGCCACGCATGGCTACCGCTGGATCGACTACAGCGAGTTCACCGAGGCGGAGGAGAAGCGCCACATGCAACTCGCCATCGACGCGATCCGCACCACCACGGGCGCGCGCCCGGTGGGCTGGTTTGCCGGGCGCACCGGCCCCAATTCCCGCCGCATCGGTGCCGAGGAGGGCGGCTTCATCTATGACAGCGATTCCTATGCCGACGACCTGCCCTATTGGGTGGAGGAGGCCGGCAAGCAGGTGCTGATCATTCCTTATTCGCTGGAAACCAACGACATGCGGATGACAGTCCCGGGCGGCTTCACCGACGGCGAGCAGTTCTTCGGCTACCTGCGCGATGCCTTCGACATGCTCTACAGCGAAGGCGGCCGCATGATGTCGATCGGCCTGCATCCGCGCGTCATCGGCCGGCCGGCCCGCGCATTGGCGCTCAAGCGCTTCCTCGAGCATATTCGCCAGCACGACAAGGTGTGGGTGTGCCGCCGCGACGAGATCGCGCGCCACTGGCGCGCCCATTTCCCACCGGCGAAGTAGGGTGCGGAGTTAGTAGGGCAGCATCCCCGTCACCGCCTGGCCGCCATAAGGCTGCAGCTCGGGCGGCAGGACTGGCCGGTGCGGCGCGCGGTAGTCGAGCTTTTCGCGGCCGAAGAATTGCGTCGTCAGCTTGCCGCCCATCGCGCGCATGAAGACGATGTTGCCAGTGCGCGAGCCGAAGGGCCCGTGCACCACGTCTTCCGGCCGCCAGAAATAGGCGCCGGGCTGCATGACGCCGACCTTGCCACCGGTGATCTCGCCCGAGAGGAGGAACATTTCCTGCACCACGGGGTGGGATTCGGTGCGCTCTTCGACCCAGGGCAGCATGGCGAGCAGATAGCTTTCCTCGCCCGTGTCGGGGTCGCGACGCAGCCATTGCGTACGTACGCCGCTGTTCTGCAGGCCGGGGTTTCCGACGTCGTCCGTGCCACCCCAGGGGCGTGTTTCGGTGGAGATGTGCGCCACCAGCTTGCGCTGGTCATGGGAACCGCTGGCCGCGGCCACCTGCGCCGGACCGGACAGGAAAGTCAGCACTACGGCGCCGCTCGTCGCGCGGGCATTGGCGCGGGGATAGCCTGCGGGCAGGCAGGCATAGTCGCTGCGGCCATAGCGCTTCCCGCCGATCTCCAGCTCGCCGTCGAGCACGAAAAGCTCCTCATCGGCCGCCAGCGATTCCGGTGCGGCACGGAGCCAGCCCGCCGGGTAGCGCAGGATCGCCGAGAGCGCGCCGGTGCTGCCATCGCGGCTCAGGATGCGTGCATCGCAATCGGGACGCGCGGGTCCCGCGGCGCCACGCGCCCAAGGCAGGTTCTGGGCCTGGATGAATTCGATATGTGGTCGGGCCATCGCGGTCTCCTGCGCTGAGAGACCCCCAGTCTAGCGCATCGCTGGGTTTCGGCTATGAGTGATCCAGTCCGACCGGGTCAGTCGGTAGAGCATGTGCCGGCGCAGGCGGTGGCCATCCGCGACAAGGGGATGGTCAAAGTCCTCCGCGGGGTCGTGGGTCATGCTGAGCCGTTCCATGACAGCAGCAGAGCGCCGGTTGGTCGTTGTGGTGAAGGAGACGATTTCATCCAGGCCGTGCTGCTCGAAACCGATGGCAAGCGCCGCACGGGCCGCCTCGGTTGCATAGCCCTGTCCCCACCAGGCCGTGGCAAGCCGCCAGCCGATCTCCACGCAGGGGGTGAAAGACGCGGCGAAGCCGGGACGATTCAGTCCGACGAAGCCGATGAAGGGCGCGACGCCGGGTGCCTCGACGGCCCAAAGCCCGTATCCGTGCCGGCTCAGATGCGCAGCGATCCGTTCCGCCATGACATTGCTTTCCGCGCCAGTCATTGGGGCAGGGAAATGTTCCATCACGGCGGGATCGGCGTTCAGGGCGGCGAAAGGTTCAAGGTCCGTGCTGCGCCAGTCACGCAGGATCAGCCGCGGTGTGCGCAGCCCGGTCATTCGCTGGCGAGCACCTTGTAGGCGCGGATCGGTTGTCCGCGGCCCTTCACCATCACGTCGCCGATGGCCTCGAAGCGGAAGGTCGTGCCCGCCGCCTTCGCCGTCTCTTCCGATACGAGGATGAGCGAATCGTATTGCTTGTTAAGCTGCTCGAGCCGGGCCGCCACGTTCACCGTGTCACCCAGGATGGTGTAGCCGAGCCGGTCGGTGGCGCCAACCGCGCCGGCGACCACAGGGCCGGTGTTGATGCCGACGCGGGTGCGCAGGGTGACGCCGTGGGCGCCGAAGGTGCGGCCCTTGAGCAGCCGCTCGATCTCGAGCGCGGTGCGCACGGCATTGGCGGCGTGGTCGGGGTCTTCCTCCGGTACGTTGAACGCCGCCAGCAGGGAGTCGCCGGTGAAGTTGGTAATGATGCCGCCGAAGCGCCCGACTGGCTCCATCACCACCGAGAAATAGTCGTTGAGCAGGTCGATGGTGGCCTGTGGCGACATGCTTTCGGTGATGGTGGTGAAACTTTCGATGTCGGTGAACAGCACGGTGGCGGTGCGCACGTCGCCGTGCAGTGTCTCCGGCCGTTTCAGGATCAGTTCGGCGATGCGCGGGTTGACGAACTTGCCGAATGCCGTCCGCACGGTCTCGCGGTCGCGCAACCCATGCAGCATCTCGTTGTAGTTGGCGGCCAGCTGGCCGATCTCGTCGTCGGTCTGAACGGGCGCGAAGGCGTCGAGGTTGCCGCCGTGCAGGTCGGCCATGGTACGGGTCAGCGCGCGCAACGGGCGATGCAGGCTGCGCGCAGTGAAGGTGACGAAGACGGCCATGATCGCGATGGCCGTCACGAAGTCGAACACCAGGATGGAATAGGGTGGCACGCCCAGCCAGGTACCGGTCTGCTCCATGGTGAAGGCATCGACCATGATGGTGACCGATGGCAGCAGCACGGCGATGGCAAAGGCGATGATCAGGCGCTTGCGCAGGGTGCCGTCGCGCGGGGTCAGGTGCACGCCCCAGTCGCCGAGCAGCGCCGATCGCGCTTCGGCGGCATGGTTCTTGGCCAGAAAGTAGATCAGCGTGGGGAAGAAGACCGTCCACACCAGCACGCGCACGCCCAGCATGGGGATCGGCAGCGGTGCCAGTTCCTCGTAGAGCAGGAAGGCCGGGATGAGTCCGAAGTTGATCGCCGCATAGGGAATGGCAATGCCCATCGCCCAGAACAGCGACAGCCTGGGAAGGTCATGCAGTCGGTTGACGGCGGCCTCCGCCGGCCCCGTCCCGCGCATGAAGGCAAATATCGGCCGGTAAATCCACAGCGCGCCGGCGATATTCGCCGCCACAAGAAGGGCAATTTCGGCGGGCAGGTGGAGCAGGATGATGTCGTGGCGACCAGAGAAGGCAAAGAACACCACATGCAGCATGGCGTCGAGCAGCGTCATGCTCATCATCACCCCGACATAGCGGCGGCGATGACTGCGGGCGGCCGCTTCCTGACGGGCGCCGATCAGGGTGAGCGTGTCGCTCATTGGTGACTGCCTACCAGGGCAGTTCTTTGCCGTCGAAGGTCAGGAAATGGCCGTTCTGCGCCGGTGTCACCGCGGTGATCACCTTGCAGATGCCGGCGGCGCTGTCTTCCGGCGCCACCGCGGCGGTCGGCCCGCCCATGCTGGTGCGCACCCAGCCCGGATGGATGGTGACGGTGGTGATGCCGCGGTCGCGCAAGTCGGCGGCCATGCTGCGCATCAGCATGTTCACGGCGGTCTTTGACGACCGGTAGTGGATCCAGGTTCCCGTCGTGCTGGTGATCGAGCCCATGATGCTGGAGACGAAGGCGATGACCTTGCGGTCGCTTTTCGCGACGTGGTCGGCGAACACCTCGCTCATGCGCGCCGGCGCCATCACGTTGATGCGCATCACGGCCATCCAGTCGTCCCAGTCCAGCGTGTCGAGCGTCTGGCTGCCGGCCATGTCGGCATAGGGCCGCTGCTTCGCCTCCATCACGCCGGCATTGTTGAACAGGATGTCGATGGGCACACCGGACAGCGTCTTGCCCAGCGTTTCGATCTGGCCGTGGTCGGTCGCTTCCAGCCTGTGGATCGTCACGCGCCCCCCGGCGCGGTCGGCGATCTGGCGCAGCTCGGTCGCGGTGGAAGGGTCGCGGCAGGTCGCATGAATGGTCCAGCCAAGCGGCGTGAACTGTTTCATCAGTTCGAGGCCGATGCCGCGGTTGGCGCCGGTCAGCAGCAATGTGGGCATGGTCGTCCTCGCCTACCAGGGCAGTTCCTGGCCATCCCATTGGAAGAAATGGCCGGAGGTTTCGGGGCTCGCACGATCCACCACGGCGCGCATGCCGCGCACGCTCTCTTCAGCGCCGATATGTGCCTTGGGGCCGCCCATGTCGGTGCGCACCCAGCCGGGATGGATCATCAGGAAATGGATGCCGCGCGGCTTCAGGTCGATGTTGAGGTTGACCAAGGCGGCGTTGAGGCCGGCCTTGGACGCGCGGTAGGGGTAGGACTTGCCATAGGCCTTGCCCATCGAGCCCATGATGCTCGATACGACAGCCACCGTCTTGCGCTGGCTTGCCGCCACATGATCGATGAAGGCCTCGATCAGCTTGAACGGCGCCAGCGTGTTGACGGTGAAGGTTTCGATCCAGTCCTTGTAGTCAATCTTGCCAAACTGCGCGGCGTCCGGGTTGCTGCGTCCGGCGTTGGCGAACAGCACATCGATGGCCGTGCCCTTCAGTTTCATCGCCAGTGCATCCGTGGCCGCGAAATCCGTCACGTCCAGCGCATGGACGGTGACATTCTTCAGTGCCTTGAGCTCCGTCGCCTTCGACGGATCGCGGCAGGGGGCATGGATCGTCCAGCCCACACTGGAATATTGCTTAGCGGCTTCGAGGCCAAGGCCCCGGTTGGCGCCGGTAATGAGGATGGTTGGCATTTTGGTTACCAGGGGTATTCGCGGCCGTCATAGAAGAAAAACTTGCCGGTGTCGGCGATGGTCAGCCCATCGAGCACCTTGCGGACGCTGCTGATCGATTCCTCGATACCCAGCGCCGCGGTCGGCCCGCCCATGTCGGTTCGCACATGGCCGGGCGAGATCACCACGGCCGCGATGCCCTTGGGCCTCAGGCCGAAGGACAGGTTGCGCATTGTCATGTTCATCGCTGCCTTCGACGTGCGGTAGAGGTAGAGCCCGCCGGGCTTCAGGCGCTTGCCGTCGGTGTTGTCGGTCATCGAGCCAAGGCCGGAGCTCAGCGTCACCACCAGTTTCCTGCCGCTGCGCTCCAGCTGCGGCACGAAGCTTTGCGTCATCTTGGCAGGGGCCAGCGTGTTCGTCTTGAACACCTGTTCCCAGCGCGCGTAGTCGATCTTGCCAAAGGGCATCGCCGCAGCGTTTTCCATGATGCCCGCGTTGTTGAGCAGCACATCGATCGTTTCGCCGGAGAGCTCCTTCGCCAGGGCATCGATGGTGTCGAAATCGAGCACGTTGAGCCGGTGCAGCGTGACCTTGCCCTCGGTCCCCTTGGCGAGGTCTGCAAGCTTCACCGCCTTGGCCGGGTCACGGCAGGCGGCGAAGACCCGCCAGCCGTCGGCGGCATACTGGCGGGCAAATTCAAGGCCAAGGCCCCGATTGGCACCGCTGATCAACACGCTGGGCATAGACTGTTCCCTCTCAGCACCCCGTGGCCGGGGCGTTTATTGCGATGATTATAGGCGCGCACCACTCCCGCGCCAGCACGGAGGCGACATGAAGCTCGAAGGCAGCTGCCATTGCGGCAAGGTCCATTTCTCGGTCGAAAGCAAAGCGCCGTATCCCTTCATGCGCTGCTATTGCTCGATCTGCCGCAAGACGGCGGGCGGCGGGGGCTATGCCATCAACCTGCATGGCGACGCCGACACGCTGAAGGTGCGCGGGCAGGCGCATGTGAAGGTCTATCGCGTCCGGCTCGACCGCACCGCCGGCGGCCGCGACCAGCCCAATGCCTCGCGCAAGAAAAGCAGCGGCCGCCGGCATTTCTGCGGCGACTGTGGCAGCGCGCTCTGGGTCTATGACCCGGAATGGCCGGAACTGGTGCACCCATTCGCTTCGGCCATCGATTCGACGTTGCCGGTGCCACCGGAAACGGTGGACATCATGCTGCAATCGCGGCCCAATTGGGCGGAGGACCCCAGCGGCCCCACCCATGTCCATTTCGGCGAGTATCCGAAGGAGTCGATCGAAGCCTGGCACCGCCGTCATGGGCTGTGGGACAAGCAATAAGGAGAAGCGCATGTCCGTCTATGTCATCGTCGAAGTCGAAGTGACCGACGAGAAAGCCTATGTCGACTATCGCGCCGGCACCGCGGCGACGATCGTGCAATATGGCGGCGAGTTCGTCGTGCGCGCGGGTAAGGTCGAGCCGGTCGAGGGCGACTGGAACCCGAAGCGCATCGTGGTGCTGAAGTTCAAGGACTTCGAGGCCGCACATCGCTGGCACGATTCGCCGGAATACGCGCCGCTCCTCGCCATTCGCAAGAAGGCGGCAAAGAGCAAGATGATCATGGTCGAAGGGGTGAGCTAAACCCCGATGTGACGGGCGAGGAAGCGGTCCATCTCGACGAGCCAGGGCCGGCGATACTCGTCCTTCTCCATCCACAGTTCATGTTTGGCGTCCGGAACGGCATAAAGCGTGGCCGCGGGCAGGTGCTGTGCCGCGCGCACATGGGCGCGGGCGTCCACCACCTCGTCCGCCTGAGGCGAGGCGATCAGGACCGGCGTCCTGATCGCGCGCAAGTAGGAAGGCCGGTTGATCAGCGCGATGGAGCGCATGGCGTTGGCCAGCCAGCTGACGGTGGCGTCGCCCAGCGCGAGTTCGCCCTGGTGCCGCATCCAGTGGTCTGCAACGAGGTAGCGCACCGGGTCCTGCGTCAGCAGGCTTTGCTCCACGGTGAAGCTGTCATCCCAGGCCCAGTCCTTGCCGGTGGGGATGTAACGGCCGCCGCGGCCGAACAGCGACCCGCTTTCGGCGATCAGGCGCGCGAGCCCGCGTGGCATGCCGTGGTAGTTGATCTCGAACATCGGCGCGGTCATCACCGCGCAGGCGAAGGTGCCGGGGTGGTCGTGCAGGTAGCGCAGCCCGATGTGGCCGCCCATGGAATGGCAGAACAGCACGCGCGGCAGCCGCGCCTCGGCCCGGATGATGCCGGTGATGAACTGATGCAGGTCGGCAACGTCCTGGTCGTAGCCGGCGGCGCCGGGCCGGTGCGGCTGCGGGTAATAGCGTTCCGATCCGCCCTGGCCACGCCAGTCGAGGAACCAGACGGCGAAGTCGCGCGCCATCAGGTCGCGCATCATCTCGAAGTATTTTTCGGCGAATTCGCGGAAGCCGCCGACCACCACTGCCACGGCCCGCGCGCCTTCCGGCGCCGCCCAGCCATAGCGCAGCGACGTGCCCGCCGCATTGGTGAAGCGGCCCCATTGCCAGCCGGAAGGGGCGTGGAAGCGGTCTTCGAGATCGGGCGGGGGAAGGGCCCCTGTCATGCAGGCCTCGCGTGCGGTTCGTCGTTCGTCAGGCTCGGGACGAAGCAAGGTTCTGCCCTACAATACGATCCTCATGGCAAGCTTGTCGCATGACATCTCCCGCCCAGGTGTTTGATCCGCATGACTGAAACTTCCGACTCCCTCGACCGCAGCCTCGATGCCACCCTGGACTGGCTGTGGGCCGGCGATCCGCTTGCCGACACCGCCGTGGCGGAGAAGGCGCGGCTTCTGCTGCTCGACACGCTGGGCTGCGCCATCGCCGGCCTGCGCCAGCCGGAACTCGCCGCACTGGCCGCCGGCATGGGTCGCTCCGATCCGGGCGGCGTGCGCTGGCCCGGCCTCGCTGCAGCGTTGTCGCCAATGGCGGCGGCCTCCGTCCTCGCGATTGCCGCCTGCTGGGATGAAGCCTGCGAGGGCCTCGCCCGCGCCCATGGCCGCCCGGGCCTGCATGCCCTGCCGCCCGCGCTGGCGCTGGGGCTGGCGCAGGATCGCACGCTGGGCGACGTGTTGCGTGCGCTGGTGCGGGGCTACGAAATCGGCGGCCGGCTGGGCGCTGCATTGCGCATCAAGCCCGGCATGCATGTCGACGGGACCTGGGGCCTGATCGGCGCCTCGGTCGCCACCGGTGCACTGCTCGGCGGGCGCGACACGGCGCGCGCGGCGCTGAACGCCGCCGCCTGCCAGGTGCCACAGGGCCTCTACCGGCCGGTACGCGCGGGCACGACGGCGCGCAACACCTATGTCGGCCATGCCGCGGCAACCGCGATCTACCTCGCGCAGGCGGTGGCCGCGGGCGTGACAGCGCCGATGGGCGCGGTGGGCGACTGGTGGCGCATCGCGCTGGGTGGCGAAGGGGAGCCGCCGGCCCTGATCGCGCCGGGCGAGTGGCTGGTGCTGCAGGGCTACCTCAAGCTCTACGCCGCCGTGCAGCATGTGCATTACGGCGCGCGGGCGGCAGCGGACTGGCACCGCCGCTTCGGCGGCGCGACGCAGCGGATTGAAGCGCTTGAACTCGCCATCTACCCGGAGGCTATCACCTATTGCGGCAACCGGGCGCCAGCGGCGGTGATCCAGGCCCAGTTCAGCCTCAGCTATGGCGTCGCCCATGCGCTGCGCCATGGCGACCTTGGCATCGATGCCTTTACGCCGACGGCGATCGCCGATCCGGAAACACGCCGGCTGGAAGCGCTGGTGCAGCTGATGCCGGAGGAAATGCTGGCGAAAGACGGCGTGCGACGCGGGGCGCATCTCACCGTCAGCGCGGTGGCTGGCGCCGAGACCATCGGCGTGACGCAGATACCTGGGGGCCCGGGGCAGCCGCTGACGACGGAAGAAGCGCGCGGCAAGTTCCTGCGCTACACCGCGCCGCAGCTGGGCGAGGGCGCGGCGGTCGCGCTCGCCGACCGCATCCTTGGCGCTGGCCTTTCCGACCAGATGCGCGCGGTGGTGGGCTAGGCCAGCACCTTCGCCGCAAAGCGGTCGAAATCGGCGAACAGGGGCAGGCGAATCTCGTCCTTCTCCATCAGAATGTCGTGCTTGGCGCCGGCGAAGGCGTGTAGCTCGGCCTGTGGCATCAGCTTCACCGCGCGGTCCTGGAGCGTGTTGTCGACCAGGTGATCCGCGCCCGCCTGGACGATGAAGACGGGTGTCGCGATGCGGCGCAAGACCTCTTCGCGGTTGATCCAGGCGACCGAGCGGAAGGTGTGGTCGAGCCAGGCCCAGGTGGCGCCGCCAATGCGTAGCTCCGGCTTCAGCTGGTAGTAGAGCTGCGCCACGCGATAGCGCAGCGGGTCATGCGACAGGTTGCTGTCGTCGACCGTGTAGTGCGGCCGGAAGAACCAGTCGGCATGGCCGGGAATGTAGCGCCGGCCAAAGCCGATCAGGTTCATCAGCCGCGCCACGCGTGCGACCACCTTCGGCGCCTGCTTCACGGTTTTCACGCCGAGCAAGGGTGCGGTCAGGAAGGCGCCGCGGAAGATGCCGGGATGCGTGGCGAGGTGGCGCAGTCCAAGATGGCCACCCATCGAATGGCCGAGCAGCAGCAGCGGGTGCGGCCCTTCTGCCCGTACGACTTCGGTCAGGAATTGCTGCAGGTCGGCGACGTCCCTGTCATACCCCTGCGCGTGAAACTTGTGCGAATTTGGCAGGTAGTGGTCAGAGCCGCCCTGGCCGCGCCAGTCCATCAGCCGCACCGCAAAGCCGCGCACCGTCAGGTCGCGCACCACTTCGAACCACTGCTCGGCGAAGCCGCCGAAGCCGGGCACGCCGACGACGGTGGCGCGCGCCGGGCCGGCCGGGTCGATGGCGCCGTATCGGATCGTGGCACCAGCGGCGTTGCGGAAGTGGCTCCAGCGCCAGCCCGCCGGTTCGCGGAACTGCGGCGCTAGGGTGACGCGATAGCCGTCGCCGACGCGTTCGACGATGTTGAGGGCGGGTTCGGAATTCATGGCCGCGACAGATACCCCGCTTCAGCCCGGCTTGCCATAGCCGCCGCCGGACGGCGTTTCGACGACGAAGGTGTCGCCCGGCTGCATCGCGACTTCCCACAGGCCAAGGCGGGATTCTTCCACCATTCCGTCGGCTCGCTCCACCCGGTTGCGGCCCACCGCGCCGTCGCCACCGCCGGCCATGCCCGCCGGTGGCACGACTCGGTGGCTCGCGAGGATGGCGGCCGTCATCGGTTCGAGGAAGCGGATGCGGCGGATGGCGCCGTCGCCGCCGTGCCAGCGGCCCGTGCCGGCCGAGCCCAACTTCACCCGGTGGCTTTCCAGCAGCACGGGGAACCGCCATTCCAGCACCTCGGGATCGGTGATGCGGGTGTTGGTCATGTGCACCTGCACTGCCGCGGTGCCGTCGAAGCCCGGCCCGGCGCCAGAGCCCCCGGCGATGGTCTCGTAATACTGGTGGCGCGCATTGCCGAAGGTGAAGTTGTTCATCGTGCCGGGGCCGCCCGCCAGGACCCCAAGCGCGCCATACAGCGCGTCGGTGATGTTCTGCGAGGTTTCGACATTGCCCGCGACCACCGCCGCCGGGTGCCGTGGTGCCAGCATCGACCCCTCGGGAATGATGATGTCGAGCGGCTTCAGGCATCCTTCGTTGAGCGGGATATCGTCGTCGACCAGCGTGCGGAAGACATAGAGCACGGCCGCCGTCGTCACCGCGCGCGGGGCGTTGAAGTTTCCCGGGTGCTGGGGCGAGGTGCCAGTGAAATCGATCCGGGCGCGGCGCGCCCTGGTGTCGATGGCAATGGTGACCACAATCTGGCTGCCATCGTCGAGTTTCTGGACGAAATGCCCGTCCTTCAGAACGTCGATCACCCGGCGCACCGATTCCTCGGCATTGTCCTGGACATGGCGCATATAGGCGCGCACGACATCAAGACCGAACTGATCGACCATGCGGTGCAGTTCGGTGGCGCCGCGCGCGCAGGCCGCGACCTGGGCCTTCAGGTCGGCGATGTTCTGGTCGGGATTGCGCGCGGGCCAGGGGCCGGCGCCGAGGCGCACGCGGATATCGTCTTCCAGGAAGCGCCCGTCCTCGACGAGCAGCACGTTGTCGAGCAACACGCCTTCCTCGTCGATCGTCCGCGAGTGGGGCGGCACCGATCCCGGCGAAATGCCGCCGACATCGCCATGGTGGCCCCGGTTGCCCGTGAAGAAGAGAAGCTCTGCTCCGTCGGCGTCGAACACCGGGGCGATCACGGTGATGTCGGGCAAGTGCGTGCCGCCGTTGTAGGGGGCGTTGAGCACATAGACATCGCCCGGCCTGATCGTGGGGCCGCGCGCCCGCAGCACCGCCTTGATGCTCTCGCTCATCGAGCCGAGGTGGACGGGCAGGTGCGGCGCGTTGGCGATCAGGCTGCCGTCACGATCGAACAGCGCGCAGGAGAAGTCGAGCCGTTCCTTGATGTTCACCGACGAGGCCGTGTTCTGCAGCGTCACGCCCATCTGCTCGGCAATCGCCATGAACAGGTTGTTGAAGATCTCCAGCATCACGGGATCAACCGCGGTGCCGATCGCAGCCATGCGCTGCAGAGGTTGGACACGGGTGAGGACCAGGTGGTTGCGCGACGTCAGCTCCGCCCGCCAGCCGGGTTCGACCACGATGGTGCTGTGCGGTTCGACGATGAGGGCGGGGCCGTCAATGGTGGAACCAGCCCGCAACGCGGTGCGGTCGTAGATCGGTGTGTCCTGCGTCGCGCCGGTGAAATGGATTGATGCATGCCGAAGGGGCTGTAGCACATGGCCGGTTTCGGCCGGGGCCGCCTCCGTCTCGGCACTGTCGCCGCCGCCGGCGGCGATGGCCTCCACCGACACCGCCTCGATGATCAGCGCGCGATCCTCGCTGGCGAAGCCAAAGCGCTGGCGGTGGGCCTCGGTAAAGCGGTTTCGCAAATCCGCACCATCGGCAGCGTCAATCACGATCGCGTTGTCCGTGCCCTGGTAGCGCAGATGCACGCGGCGGAAAACGATGGTGCCGCTGCTGACAAGGCCCTGCTTCTGCAAATCGGCATGGGCTTCGCTGGCCAATGTATCGAGAATCTGGTCGGCATTGGCGAGAGACGTTGCATCCAGGGGCATTTCCACGGCGCGCTCGCGCATCACCGACTGGTCGGCAAGGCCCATGCCATAGGCGGAGAGAAGGCTGGCCAGCGGATGGATGAGCACGCGGGTCATGCCAAGCGCATCGGCAACCAGCCCGGCATGCTGGCCGGCCGCGCCGCCGAAGCAGCACAGCGTGTATTTCGTCACGTCATAGCCGCGCTGGGTGGAAATTTTCTTGATGGCATTGGCCATGTTCGCGACGGCGATGGACAGAAAACCGGTAGCCACCTCCTCCGCGGTCTGTGTTTGTCCGGTTGCCGTGCCAATTTCATGCGCCAGCGCAGCAAATTGTCTTGCCACCACGTCCGGGTCGAGCGGCTGGTCGCCGGCCGGACCGAAGACGGCGGGGAAGCTGTCAGGCCGGATGCGGCCAAGGCAGACATTGGCGTCGGTCACGGTCAGCGGTCCGCCGCGGCGGTAGCAGGCCGGGCCAGGGTCGGCGCCCGCGGATTCCGGCCCCACGCGGAAGCGCGATCCGTCGAAGCGCAGGACGGAGCCACCGCCCGCCGCCACGGTGTGGATGGCCATCATCGGCGCGCGGATGCGCGCGCCCGCAACTTCCGTCTCGAAGGCCCG
>CANJEJ010000080.1 GCA_947473325.1 Alphaproteobacteria bacterium
ATGCGCGCAGTGCGCAGCGTGAGCGTGCCCCCGAGCAGCCCGGCATCCAGCACCGCATCGCGCACCTGCTGGCCATCGATCGTCAGCGCATCCACGCGCAACTTTACATTCGCGTCGAGGTCATTGAACGGCAGCGACGGTGATTTGGTCGAAGACGTGCCTTCCGGCGTGCCTCCGTCGCCGGACAGCGCGGCGGGCGCCGTGCGATAGGCGTCGGCGTTCAGGCGGTCGATCTCTGCGTCAATGCTGAAGGAGGGCCGCTCGCGCAGGGCATAGGCGGCGTTGCCCGTGAGGCGGGAGGCGTCAACCTGCAGGTCTACCGCGCTCGCCTCCACCACCTCGGGTGTCAGTCGCAGGCCGGCACGAAGCGAGGCCTGACGCAGGCGATCGGCCGGCACCCTGGCGATATCCACGCCGGCCCAGGTGAGCAGGCTGCGCAGGTCGGGTGTCTGCGCATCAAGGGTGCCCCGGAAGCGCGCCGCGGCATCAGGCACGAAGCTGCCAGCGAGCGCGATATCGGTGTTGCCGGGTAGAACAGCTGACAGGCTACGCAACTCCAGCCCGCTGCCACGCAATGTGGCGGCGAGGTCGATCTGGCGCAGCACGCCCCCCCGCAAATTGGCCGCCTCGGCCGTGACGGCGAGCGCAACTTCGAAGCCCGATGCCGGCGCTGGCGTTGCGGGCTGCGCGGCCGGCGACGTGGTCGCAACCTGTCGTGCGGCAGGTTTCCGCTCCGCCGTCGCGGCCGCAAGCCACGGATCAAGGTCGAGGCGCCCGAATGCAAGCGTGGCATCCATCTTCGTCTGCGGTGAAAGCACCATGCTGGCCGCGCCCGTGCCACGCATGTCGCCCAGTTGGAAGGCCAAGTTGTTGAGAGCGAGGTCTTCGAGACCACCGGCGACGTCGCCGCGCAGGGTCAGTGCCTGCTCCGCCAGCGGCACGGGTGGCACAAAGTCGATGCCCGTTTTCTCCAGTGCCGCTGCCAGCGCCGAAAGGCGCGCCACGTCGCCCTCGAGCTTGCCCTGAAGGCGGGGCGTGCCGCGGGCGTCCGTCACCGATCCACGCAGCGCCAGCGCCATTTTCTCGCCGCCGGTGACGGCGAGTTCCAGCGCGAGCGGCGCACTGGGCCGGTCGAGATCGCCCAGGGCGACGTTGAGGGAGAGCGGCAGACCGCGTGCGCGCAGCGAACCCCGGGCGCTGAAGGGGCCGGTGTCGATCGTGGACGCCGTCAGCGTGACGTCGACGTCGTCGAATTGCTCGACGTGGCCCGCCTGGGCATCGCGCCAGGTGATCTTGCCATCGACAATGACAACTTCCTTCAGCGCGATGGATTGCGCAGCGGTTGGCTCCGCGAGCGCGGGCGCAGCGCCCGGCAGCGGCGCCACGTTGGATGGCTTGTCGGGCTTGCGGCCGAAGTCCCAGTTGACGCGGCCATCGGCAAGACGCTCGAGCACCAGCACCGGCTCGACGAGGCGCAGGCTGCGCACCTCGATCTCGCCGCGCAGCAGCGGGCCAAAGCCGACAAGAACCTGCAGGCCGGATAGCGCGAGCATGTCGGTCTGCGCGCCGCCGGCAATGTTGGCAAGGCGCACGTCGCGCGCGGCCAGCGTCGGTTGCGGCAGCAGGCGCAGGTTCAGGTTGCCGGCGATCGCGAGCTTGCGACCAGTCGCTTCCTCCACTGCCGTGGTGAAGCTGCTCTTGTAGCGGTTCCAGTTGATGAAGTTCGGGCCGACCAGCACCGCCGCCACCAGGACGGCGAGCACGGCAACGGCCGCAATCGCAAGTTTCTTCACACCTACTCCCAGCAAGGACCGTAGCGGCGGCATCGGCCCAGGCTTGTATCAATCCTGTAACATTCGCATGCTTCAGCCATTAACGCTCCGAATTGAGGAAAGATTTGGGCGTGAACCATAGCGGTGACTGACACTGCGGGCAGATCTAATTCACGGTCTCCGGCACGGTGGACAAGGCGATCGATTGCAACTGCCCGATATGCCAGAAGCGCGGCGGCCTGTTGTGGTTCGCATCGCGCGAGGCCCTGACACTGGAAACGCCCGCCCCGGCAATGGGCACCTACACCTGCAACACCCACAAGCTGCAGCATCATTTCTGCCCCAGGTGCGGCATCTCCCCGTTCCGTGAAGGCACCGGTCAAGCAGGCCAGAACATGGCCGCGGTGAATGTGCGCTGCCTGGACGGCATTGACCTGACAGCCTTGAAGATTTCCACCTTCGACGGGCGCAGCAAGTAGGCGGAAACTCCCAGAAAAAGCCTCCCCCCCGACCTGTAAGGTGGCGACGTCCGGCGCGGGCCCGGCTAAGATGCGGGCCGTTCCGACAAAAGAACACCGTCCACCTGGGGGGACCAGTACATGAAGGCTTCCGATCTTTTCGTCCGCTGCCTGGAGCAGGAGGGCGTGACCCACATCTTTGGCGTTCCGGGCGAAGAAAATGCCGACGTCATGATGTCGTTGAAGACCAGCAAGATTAAGTTCGTGCTGTGCCGCCACGAGCAGGCGGCTGCGTTCATGGCGGATGCCTTCGGCCGCCTGACCGGCAAGGCCGGCGTCTGCCTTGGCACGCTCGGCCCCGGCGCGACCAACCTGGTGACCGGCGTCGCCGACGCCAACATGGACCGCGCCCCGCTGGTCGCCATCATCGGCCAGGCGGCAACGACGCGGCTGCACAAGGAAAGCCACCAGAACATGGACGCCATCGCCATGTTCCGCCCGATCACGAAATGGGCGCAGACGATCAGCCACGCCGCCAACGTGCCGGAAGTGGTGCGCAAGGCCTTCAAGCTGGCCGAGGCCGAGAAGCCCGGCGCCTGCGTGATCGAATTCCCGGAAGACCTCGCGAAGCAGGAGGTGAACGGCGTACCGATGAAGCCGGTGCGCACCCGCCGGCCGGCTGCCGACCACAAGGCCGTGGCCCGGGCCGCCGAGATGATCGGCGAATCGCGCAACCCGCTCATCCTGGCCGGCAACGGCGCGGTGCGTAAGCGCGCGGCCAAGCAGCTGCAGCGTCTGGCCAGCAAGACCGGCATCGGCGTCGTCAACACCTTCATGGGCAAGGGCGCGGTGCCGCGCACCGACCCGCATTGCCTGTTCACGATCGGCCTGCAGGGCAAGGATCATATCAACGCAGCGATCGACCAGTCGGACCTGATCATCGCGGTGGGCTACGACCTGGTCGAATACTCGCCCGAGTTCTGGAACAAGACGCCAAAGAAGATCATCCACATCGATTTCTGGCCGGCGGAAGTGGACGACGCCTATGACGTCGATGCCGACATCCAGGGCGACGTGGCCGACGCGCTATGGCAGCTCAACGAAGTCCTGAACCAGCGCTATGAGAACAAACTTCCGCTGTTCGACATCAAGACGCGCGCGCCACTGCGACAGCGCATCCTGGACGACTTCGCGATGGAGAAGGACGACAAGTCCTTCCCGATGAAGCCGCAGAAGATCCTGTGGGACGTCCGCGAACACATGGGCCCCAGCGACATCGTGCTGTCGGACGTGGGCGCCCACAAGATGTGGATCTCGCGCTACTATCAGTGCGACGAGCCTAACACCTGCCAGATTTCAAACGGCTTCTGCTCGATGGGCTTCTCGCTGCCGGGGGCCATCGGCGCCAAGATCGCTTTCCCGGATCGCCAGATCCTGTCGATCAATGGCGATGCGGGCTTCGCCATGAACATGCAAGACATGGAAACGGCGGTCCGTCTCAACCTCAACATCGTCATCATGGTGTGGCTGGACGGCGAATACGGCCTGATCAAGTGGAAGCAGCAGAATCATTTCAACGGCGACCACTTCGACCTCGCCTTCGGCAATCCGAACTTCGAACTGCTCGCCAAGGCCTATGGCATGTGGGGTAAGCAGTTGACGTCGCCTGACCAGCTCAAGCCGGCGCTGGTCGAGGCCTTCAAGCAGAAGGGCCCCGCCATCATCGCCATACCGGTGGATTATTCCGAGAACCGCAAGCTCACCAAGCGCCTCGGCGAAATTTCTGTCACGATCTGATTGTCTGGGCAGCGCGACAAAGGGGCGGCCTTCGGGCCGCCCCTATTTCCACTTGCCTAGAGCCGCACGATCTTGCCTGGATTCATGATGTTGAGCGGATCGAGCGCCTGCTTCAGTGTTCGCATGACGCTCACCGCCTCGCCGTGCTCCGCCACCAGGAAGTCGAGCTTGCCATAGCCGACGCCATGTTCGCCCGTGCAGGTGCCGTTCATCGCCAACGCGCGCAGGATCAGGCGGTCGTTGAGGCGGGACGCCTCGGCAATCTCCTCGGGCCTGGTTGGGTCCACCACCATGGCGACGTGAAAATTGCCGTCGCCGACATGGCCGACGATGGGGCACGGAATGAAGGACAGAGCGACATCCTTCTTCGTTTCGACGATGCACTCAGTGAGCCGAGAAATCGGCACGCACACATCCGTCGCCCAGAATTTCGCGCCCGGCTTCAGCGCAGCAGCGGCATAGGCCGCATCGTGACGGGCCTGCCAGAGCCGCGTGCGCTCCTCGGCCTGGGTGGTCCACCGAAAGCCCCTGGCGCCATTGTCCTTGGCAATCGCTTCCACGGTTTCGGCCTGTTCGGCGACTCCGGCCTTGCTTCCATGGAATTCCAGAAACAGCGTCGGCGCCACGGGCAGGTCGAGCTTCGAATACTTGTTGATCGCGTCGATCTGCACGTCATCGAGCAGTTCGATACGCGCCACCGGCACCCCCTGCTGGATCGTGGCAATCACTGTGTCCACCGCACCCTTGATATCGGCAAAGGCGCAGACCGCGGCCGAGATCGCCTCGGGAATCGGATAGAGTCGCACGGTGACTTCGGTGATGACACAGAGCGTGCCTTCCGAGCCGACATAGAGCCGCGTCAGATCGTAGCCGGCGGCCGACTTGCGGGCGCGGCGGGCCGTCTTCACCACCCTGCCGTCGGGCAAGACGACGGTGAGCGCCAGCACGTTCTCGCGCATGGTGCCATAGCGCACCGCATTGGTGCCCGAAGCGCGCGTCGCCGCCATGCCGCCGAGCGAGGCGTTGGCGCCGGGATCGATCGGAAAGAACAGGCCCGTGTCACGCAGATGCGTGTTGAGTGCCTTGCGGGTGACGCCGGCTTCGACCGTGACGTCAAGGTCGTCCGGGTTCACCGACACGATGCGGTCCATGCCCGACAGATCGAGGGAGATTCCGCCCTGCAGCGCCGCGACATGGCCTTCGAGCGAGGTGCCGGTGCCAAAAGGGATGATGGGCACGCGATGATCGGCGCAGATATTGACGATGGCCGAGACTTCCTCTGTCGAGCGCGCGAAGGCGACGCCGTCCGGATCAAAGGGCGCGTGATAGCTCTCGTCCTTGCCGTGATGCGCGCGCACCGCTACCGCGGTGCTGAAGCGGTCACCAAGCAGCGCCTGCAGCGCGGCAAAGGCCGCTGTGAGACGTTCGGGCGAGGGGCGCGGGGCGGCTGCTTCGGCCATGGCAATCTCCGTGAGGATCGCACCCTAGCACGGGCAGTCCCGGGGGTTGCGATGCGGGACGCCCCGCCTATGATCCCCCTATGAGCACCGGCCCCATCCTGATCGATACCGGCGCGCGCGTGCTGCCGGAATGGATCGACCACAACGGTCACATGAACGTGGCCTACTATCAGCTCGCCTTCGACCGGGCCGTGGATGTGCTATTCGACGGTTTCGGCATGGATGCGGCCTATCGCGCCGCCACCGGGCACTCGACCTTCGCGCTGGAGGCGCATGTCTGCTACCTGCGCGAGGTGAAAGAAGGCGATCCGCTGCGCTTCACCATGCAGTTATTGGATTTTGACGCCAAGCGTATCCATCTGTTCAGCACCTTGCAGCACGCCACCGAGCATTTCACCGCCGCAACCTATGAGACCCTGTCGCTCCATGTCAGCCTGGAGAAGCGAAAGGCCGCGCTTTTTCCCGAGCCTATCCAGCTGCAGCTGGGCAAGGTTCTGGACGCCCATCGCGTCCTGCCCCGCCCCGAACAGGCCGGACGGGTCATCGGCATCCGGCGTGGTTAGGGTGATCCGCGGCACGCTGTTGGCGATGGGTTTGCTGGTTCTGGCCGTGCCGGCGCAGGCGGCCTGCGTCGATCCGCCAGCGCCGGGCGTCGACTGGCGGCGCTGCGACTTCAGCGGACGCAACCTGGCCGGCGCGGACCTGAGCGGTGCCCATCTGGGGGAGGCGCGTTTCCTGCGCGCCAACCTGGACGGTGCCGACCTGCGCGGCGCGGATCTGCGCCGTGCCCGCTTCATCACCGCCAGCATGAAGGGCATCAAGCTCGACAAGGCGCAGGCACTCGCGGCCGACCTGACCAAGGCGGACCTCACCGGCGCCAGCCTGGTGGGTGCCGACCTTCGCCAGGCCCGTCTCTACGACGCCAACCTGCGCGACGCCGACCTGACCGGCAGCCGCATCGAGCAGGCCGACCTGCTCGGTGCGCAACTGGCCGGCGCGCGTTGGATCGACGGCACCACCATCTGTGGCGAAGCTTCGGTCAGCACCTGCGAGTGACGCCGCAATAGCGTCGTAAAAATAAGCAATCCTGCGCTCTGGAAGACAAAGACAAGGCCATGGCAAGGCGCAGGAAACAGGACTGTGGATGGCGCCGCCATCGCTGGCGGGTCGCCGCCTGAGGGTTGCTGCCGCTGATCATGCTGGTGCCGCTCGTCGCAATGCAATTCAGCGACAAGGTGGACTGGACGCTGTTCGATTTCGTTGTCGCCGCCATCCTGATCGGCGGCACCGGCGCGATGTTCGAGGTCGCCGTGCTGATGAGCCGCCATGCGGCCTACCGGCTGGCCAGCGCCATCGCGCTCCTGACCGCCTTCCTGCTCGTCTGGGTGAATGTCGCCGTCGGCATTATCGCCGACGCCGGCAACACGGCGAATCTGCTCCATGCCGGCGTGCTCGCCCTTGGCCTTGCCGGCGTCGTTTGGGTGCGTTTCCGGCCGCGTGGCATGGCCCGCACGCTGGCTGCCATGGCGTCGGCACAGACGCTGGTGGCCGTGATCGTTCTGGTACTTGGCCGGTGGGAAGCGGCTACCCTCACCATGGTCTTCGCCGGACTGTGGCTGCTCTCGGCCGTCCTGTTCTGGAAAGCGGCGCAGGCTCAGGCCGCCTCTCGCGCCACCCCCTAGGCGGCCCCTGTCCCTGACGGGGCGAAAGGCTTAAATAAGGGGCATGATGGTCCTCCAGCCCTATTACTAGGGGTCAAAGACTTTCCAACCCCCAGCTGTGGTATAAGCCGGACCGATGTCCGATCCGTTCGATTTCGACGACCTGCCCCCCGACGATATTGGCCCGGCCCGCGCCCAGCCTGTCCCCGCGCGCCCGGCTGCGGGCGGGACCAACCCGCCCCAGCCGCGGGCGGGCGGCATTGCCGCGCGCGCCATGGCCGCAGCAGCGCCGGCGCGCGACACCAATTATCTCGATCCCCTGAACCCGGAGCAGCGGGCGGCGGTGGAAGCCACCGAGGGCCCCGTGCTGGTGCTGGCCGGGGCCGGCACCGGCAAGACCCGCGTGCTGGTCACCCGCATCGCCCACATCCTCGCCTCCGGCCTTGCCAAGCCATGGGACATCCTCGCCGTCACCTTCACCAACAAGGCGGCGCGCGAGATGGGCGAGCGCGTCTCACTCCTTGCCGGCGGTGCACAGGAGGGCCTGTGGCTCGGCACTTTCCACGCCATGGCGGTGCGGATCCTGCGCCGGCACGCCGAACTCGTCGGGCTGAAGAGCAACTTCACCATCATCGACACCGACGACCAGATCCGCCTGCTGAAGCAGGTGATGCAGGTCGAGAACATCGACGAGAAGCGCTGGCCCGCTCGCGTGCTCGGCACAATCATCGACCGCTGGAAGGACCGCGGCCTGACCTGGCAGGCGGTGCAGAACGAGGACACCGGCGATTTTGCCAACGGCAAGGTCGCCCTGCTGTATCGCCTGTATGAAGAGCGCCTTCTGACGCAGAACGCCGCCGATTTCGGCGACCTGCTGCTGCATTGCCTGACGCTGTTCCGCGACCATGCCGACGTCCTGCAGGAATACCAGCGCAAGTTCCGCTACATCCTGGTCGACGAGTATCAGGACACCAACGTCGCGCAATATCTGTGGCTGCGCCTGCTCGCGCAGGGCCAGAAGAACATCTGCTGCGTCGGCGACGACGATCAGTCGATCTATGGCTGGCGCGGCGCCGAGGTGGGCAACATCCTGCGCTTCGAGAACGACTTCCCGGGCGCCCGGGTGATCCGGCTCGAGCGCAACTACCGCTCCACCCCGCATATCCTCGCCGCCGCCTCGCATCTCATCGCCCACAACGAGGGCCGGCTCGGCAAGACTCTGTGGACCGAGCGCAACGAGGGCGAGAAGGTCCAGGTGCGCGGCTATTGGGACGGCGAGGAAGAAGCCCGTTCCATCGCCGAGGACATCGAGACGCTGCAGCGCGACAAGCACAAGCTGAACGACATCGCCATCCTGGTGCGGGCGAGCTTCCAGACGCGCGAGTTCGAGGACCGTTTCCTGACCGTCGGCCTGCCCTATCGCGTCGTCGGTGGCCTGCGTTTCTACGAACGGCGCGAGATTCGCGATGCCATCGCCTATCTGCGCGTTATCGCGCAGGCAGACGACGGCATCGCGTTCGAGCGCATCATCAACGTGCCGAAGCGTGGCCTCGGCGAGGCCGCGCTGCAATCGATGCACCGCCTGAGCCGGGTGAACCAGGTCTCCCTGGTGCGCGCGGCGCAGGACCTGGTCAACACCGACGAGCTGCGTGCGCAGGCGCGGAAGGCCGTGGCCGACCTGCTGGAAGGCTTCAGCCGCTGGCGCGCGCTCGCCGAACGGGCGCCCGTCGCCGAGCTGCTGGAAACAGTGCTGGACGAATCGGGCTACACCGAGATGTGGCAGAAGGACCGTTCGATCGAAGCCCCCGGCCGCCTCGACAACCTGCGCGAACTCGTGCGCTCGGTCGAAGACTATGAAAGCCTGCCCACCTTCCTCGAGCATGTCAGCCTGGTGATGGACCGCGACAACAACGCGGGCGACGACATGGTCAACATCATGACCGTGCACGGGGGCAAGGGCCTTGAGTTCGACACCGTCTTCCTGCCCGGCTGGGAGGAAGGCGTGTTCCCGAACCAGCGCTCCATGGACGAAGGCGGCACGGCCGCGCTGGAGGAAGAGCGGCGGCTTGCCCATGTCGCCATCACACGGGCCAAGAAATCCTTGCGCATCTCCTTCGCTGCGAACCGCCGCACCTTCGGCGAACACCAGACCAACCTGCCATCGCGCTTCGTCGACGAGTTGCCGCCCGACCATGTCGAGGTGGCGGCCGGATCGGCAACACGCAGCCGTCCGGGCTTCGCGGAAGATTTTGACGAGGTGTCGCCGGCCAGCGTGTTCGGTTCGTCCTGGGACACGCCCGGCCGCCGCCGCATGCGCGAAAATCGCGGCCTGACCCGAGACGGGCAGATCATCGAGGCCCGCGCCGACCATGTGCCCTTCGTCGACCGGCCGGCCGGCAACTACAACCGCGGCGACCGTGTTTTCCACCAGAAGTTCGGCTATGGCCGCATCGCCGCCGTGGAGGGCAACCGGCTGCACATCGACTTCGAAAAGGCCGGAAGCAAGAAGGTGATCGATTCCTTCGTCAAGCCGGCCTGAGCATGGCGGCGCAACCTGTGAACGTCTGGCGTGTGGTCTTGACCGTGCCAACCGCCGCGATTCCGGCGCTCGAGTCGGCCTTCGAGGCCGCCTTCGACGATGACCTGCTTGCGCTGTCGAATTTCGAGGCGACCCAACCACCGGTATTCGACTGGCGCTTCGAAGCCTTGCTCGCCACGCCGCCGAGCGAAGACCAGCTGACGGCTCTCGCCGAGGCCGGTGGCGTGCCCCGCGCGGCGATCGAGGCCGGCCCGCTGCAGAAGGCCGACTGGGTGGCGCAGTCGCACGGGCTGAATCCGCCGGTGCGGGCGGGCCGCTTTTACGTGCGCGGCTCGCATGTCACCGATCCGGTCCCGGGCGGCAGTTGGGCGCTGCTGATCGACGGCACGACCGCCTTCGGCACCGGTCAGCATGAATCCACCCGGGGCTGCCTGACGGCCTTGGACCGCATCCTGCGGTCTCACAAGGCGCGGCGGCTGATGGATCTGGGCTGCGGCACCGGCATCCTGGCGCTGGCCATGGCAAGGGCCCTGCGGCGGCCGGTGCTCGCCACCGATATCGATCCGGAAGCGGTGCGGGTGACGGACGAAAACCGTCGCCGCAACCGGCTGACCCGGGAAATCCATGCGGTGACGGCGCCGAACCTGCGCCACCGCGCCATCGCGGCCCGCAAGCCCTTTGACCTGGTCACGGCCAATATCCTCGCCCTGCCGCTGCGCAAGCTGGCGCATGGACTGGCGCGGCATGTCGCGCCGGGGGGGTATGTCGTGCTCTCGGGAATCCTGGCGGGACAGGCAGCGGGGGTTACCGCCGCCTATCGCCAGGCCGGATTTCGCCTTGTCGCCCGGTTGGCGCAGGGCGACTGGCGAACGCTGGTCGTCCGCCGCTAATACAAGCGTGCCTTACGCAACGTCATGCGGCCGCTCGTCGTTGACCGGCGCGGCTCCGTAGCGGATTCGGGCCAGGCCCATGTCATCCAGCGTGTGACGGTCGATCGCCGTGAAGGCGAGGAAACTGCGGACCTGCTGCTGACGTGTCAGCATCGCGCGCACAGGGGATGTGATGGCACAGGCGACACGCCGCAGCACGTCACCGACGGATTCGATCGGTTGGGCCTCAGCGGTGATGCAGGACATGGAACGTTCCTCTCTCATGACACTCTCGTAAAGCGATGTTGTGTCCGCCCAACCTGTCTTCAACGGTAAAGGGATGCGGACGGTGTGAACGCGTTCACTGCCATTCCTTTGTGAACAAAGGACAGCATATGCACGCAACTTTGCTGCGTTTGGCGGGTGGTTGGCGCAACCCTGCGATGACGCAGCGGCAACATATCTGAACAGCTCCCAAAACAAAGGCGCCGGCGGGTTGCCCCGCCGGCGCCGAACCAAACCCTGTTCGCGAGACGCTAGGCGGCGTGGCGCGGCAGGTTTTCGTTGGCGACCTGGAAGGGCACCTGGGCACCGAAGGCAACGCCACGGACGGTGCCATCTTCGATGCCGATGTCGCGGAGCGTGTGGTTGCTGAGTGTCCAGAGGCGCTCGGTATTCGACCGACCGGCCGTCAGGTTGCGGATGGCCTTGGCCACCGCCTTGACGCCGTTGACGAACAGGTTGCCGAGGAACTGGCTGCGGGCCCGACGCGCTTCCGCAACGATCGTGTTGCGCCGTTCAAAGATGAAGGCAGGCTGCGTTTCATGGCCGATGGTAATCATCGTCGTCTCTCTTTTCCTTGCTTTCAGGCGCCGCCCGGATGGCCGCGTCTGATGGGCATGATGTTGCACTGCATATATTGCAATTCAATGGCTTAGCAGCCATTTCTCAATGACATTGCTGCAACGCAGCCCTGCAGGAAGTGCATGGACCGATCCGGTATCCACGCCATAATCATCTCATGACCGACCAGATTCCCGTCTCCCGCGCCGCCTCCCCCGCTCGTCTCATCGCCCTGCGGGCCGAGCTTTCCCGCCGAAAACTGGCAGGCTTCATCGTGCCCCTGCAGGACGAGCACCAGGGCGAATGGGTGCCGCCCTATGCGCAACGTCTCCTTTGGCTCACGGCCTTCACCGGCTCGGCCGGAGTCGCCATCGTGCTGCCCGACAAGGCGGCGATCTTCGTCGATGGCCGCTACACCCTGCAGGTGCGCCAGCAGGTCGACACCAGCCTGTTCGAAACGCACCATCTGATCGACGAACCGCCCGGCGCCTGGCTGGCCCAGAACCTGAAGACGGGTGAAGCGGTCGCCTATGACCCCTGGCTGCACACGCTGGGCGACATCGAGCGCTTTCGCAGCGGCTGCGCCAAGGCGGGTGGCACATTGGTGACCGTCGACAGCAACCCGGTCGATGCGGTGTGGACCGACCGCCCAGCGCCGCCGCTGACGCCGATGGTGCGGCACGACCTCACTTACGCCGGCGAAAGCTCGGCCGACAAGCGCGCCCGCCTCGCCGCCGACCTGAAGAAGGACGGTGTCGATGCCGCCGTTCTCACCCAGCCGGATTCGATTGCCTGGCTGCTCAACATTCGCGGCGGCGATCTTGCCTACACGCCGGTGACGCTTTCCTTTGCTGTCTTGCGCGCCGATGGTTCGGTGGAACTGTTTGTCGATCCGCGCAAGGTGGGCGACGGCATGGCCGCCTGGCTGGGCAACACCGTGACGATGTCGCCGCCCGATGCGCTGGGCACCGCGCTGAGCACGCTGGGCAACGCGCGGCAGAAAGTGCTGATCGATCCGCTGACGGCAGCAAGCTGGATCATCGACCGGCTCGAACGCAGCGGCGCGAGCGTGGTGCGCGGCAACGACCCCTGTGCGCTTCCGAAAGCCTGCAAGAACGCGGTCGAACTCGAGGGCATCCGCAACGCCCATCGCCGCGACGGCGCCGCCCTGACGCGCTTCATGGCCTGGCTCGACACTGCCGCCAGGAATGGCAAGGTGAATGAAGTGGCCGCGGCCGAGCGGTTGCAGGCGATGCGCGAGCAGAACGACCTTTTCAAGCGCCTGTCCTTCCCTACCATCGCCGGCTCCGGCCCGAACGGGGCGATCGTGCATTACCGCGCGACGGAGGAGACCAACCGGGAGCTGGAAGGCGGCGAACTGTTCCTGGTCGATTCCGGCGCGCAGTATCTCGACGGCACCACCGACGTGACCCGCACCATCGCCATCGGCACGCCGAGCGCCGAGCAGCGCGACCGCTTCACTCGCGTGTTGAAGGGCCATATCGCGCTGGCCATGGCGCGCTTTCCCAAGGGCACCTCGGGCTCGCAGCTGGACGCGCTGGCCCGCATGCCGTTGTGGCAGGCAGGCCTCGACTTCGATCACGGCACCGGCCATGGCGTCGGCGCCTATCTCAGCGTGCATGAAGGCCCGCACCGCATTTCAAAAATGCCCAACCGCGAGGCGCTGCGCCCCGGCATGGTCGTGTCGAACGAGCCCGGCTACTACAAGACCGGCGCCTATGGCATCCGTATCGAGAATCTGGTGGCCGTGCGCGAAGCCAGGAGCGTGGACGGCGCCGAACGCCCGACCTTCGAATTCGAGACGCTGACGCTCGCCCCCATCGATCGCAACCTGGTGGAACCGTCGCTGATGAGCGACGACGAGCTCGGCTGGTTCAACGATTACCACGCCCGGGTGCGGGCGGCGGTGGCGCCCCAGGTCGATGCAGACACCAGGCGCTGGCTGGAGGGCGCGACGGCGCCGTTGGCACGGGCCTGACCGCTAGCCCGCGATCAGCTGCCGCCATTCCTCTTCGGTGAGAACGGCGACCCCGAGTTCCTTCGCCTTCTTCAGCTTGGAGCCCGCGTCGGCACCGGCGACGACGTAGTCGGTCTTCGCCGACACCGAACCCGCCACCTTGGCGCCCAGCGCCTCGGCCTGGGCCTTGGCCTCGTCGCGGCTCATCGTTTCCAGACTGCCGGTGAAGACCACCGTCTTCCCGGCCACCGAGGTGTCGCTGCGCACGGCCGTCGCGGGCTGAATTTCGAGCTGGGTCACCAGGTCATCCACCACCGCGCGGTTATGCGGCTCGGCAAAGAAATCGACCACCGCGCCGGCCAGCGTGTCGCCCACGCCCTCATGGGCAAGAAGGTCGGCATAGGCCTCGCCCTCGCGATCCTTTGCTTTCTCCATGGCCGTCAGGAAGGCTTCGGGCGTGCCATAGGCACGGGCCAGCATCTTGGCCGTTGCCTCGCCGACATGGCGGATGCCGAGGCCGAACAGGAAGCGGTGAAATTCGATGGCACGGCGCGCTGCGATGGCGGCAAAGAGCTTGGCGGCCGAGGTCTTTCCCCAGCCTTCCCGCTCTTCCAGCTTCGTGCCCGTCGCACCATCCTGGGCCTGCAGGCGAAAGACGTCACCGGGCTGGCGCACAAGGCCGGCGTCCCAAAAGGCCTGAATCTGCTTTTCGCCCAGGCCTTCGATATCGAAGGCGTTGCGCGAAACGAAATGACGCAGGCGTTCCACCGCCTGGGCCGGACAGATCAGGCCGCCGGTGCAACGCTTGACCTTTTCGCGCTCGCCGGTTTTTTCATCCACCACCTCGCGCACCGCACTGCTGCCGCAGGCCGGGCAGACATCGGGGAAGACGAAGGGCTTCGCCTCGCGCGGGCGCTTCTCCTTCACCACGCCGACGATCTGGGGGATGACGTCGCCAGCGCGCTGGACGATGACGGTGTCGCCCACACGCACAT
>CANJEJ010000081.1 GCA_947473325.1 Alphaproteobacteria bacterium
CCGACCCGCTCGACCGCCTGCTCGCCTATATCGATTTCCGCAAGGCGCTGCTGTCGGGGCGCGGCGTGCCGGCCTTCACCTGCCTCGTCGGCACTCTGGCGCAGGAGGTCTATGAGACCAACCCCGCCCTGCGCGACGCCTGCGAACACAGCATCAGCGGCCATGCCGCCCAGATCGAGGCCGACATCTCGGCGGCGATGAAGCGTTACGGGATTCGCGGCGACTGGACGGCGAAGAGCCTCGCGCTGCACACGCAGGCCGTCATCCAGGGCGCCTTCATCCTCGCCAAGGCCGGGCAGGACCCGCAGCGTGTCGTGGATTCGCTCGACCACCTGCGCCGCTACATCAGCCTGCTTTTCGCGCCGCCCGTCGGCGCGGCGTAACCCGGATCCGGATTCCCGGAACACCAACAGGAAGACCCCGGGCATCAGCCCGCCAAGGAGGACAGCATGGCCAGCGGACCCCAGAAGACACCGGAAAGCGTGATGACGATGCAGGGCGAGGCGCCGCCGCATCCGACCGACCCGTCGGTGATGAAGGGCGTCATCCCCTATCTCTATCTGGGCGGCAACACCGGCAAGGCGATCGCCTTCTACAAGACCGCCTTCGGCGCGACGGAAATGGGTGTGATGCCCTGGGTCGACGAGAAGACCGGCCAGAAGGGTGTCATGCATGGCCAGGTGGCGATCAACGGCGGCGCGCTGATGCTGTCGGACTTCCACCCGCATCTCAAAAGCTTCACCCCGCCGCCGGGCGTCACCATGCAGCTTGTCGTCGATGACGGTGCCGCCTGGTTCAAGCGCGCGACCGATGCCGGCTGTACCGTGGTGATGCCGTTCGAGAAAGCCTTCTGGGGCGACTGGTACGGCGTGCTGACCGATCCCTTTGGCATCCAGTGGGCCGTGCTCACGCCCGGCATGGTTGCGGACAGGAAGTAATCGCCGCGCGGCACGTCATCGTCCCCTCTCCCCTTGCGGGAGAGGGATGTCTCCCGCCCGCCAAACGTCGCGCCGGCTTATCCCGATGCGCGCACGGTGAAGGGAACCTTTTCGCTACCGCACAACTTGACTCTGCGGAACCGCCCTCTGCGCGCCGCGTTGATGCAGCACGATCAACTCGACCAGAAGGCTTTTCCCATGCGGTGGCGTTCCCTGCTTATGGCCAGTGCTGCCGCCGCCGCGATTGCGGCGCCGGCTTTCGCAACCCCTTCCCTCATGCCCGTCCTGCGCGATGGCGAGCTGCGCGAGAGCATGCTGAAGCTCGTCGCCTACAGCCCGGTCGTCTACGAGATCCAGGCTGGCCTGTCGTCCCGGGGCTACAACCCCGGCCCGGCCGACGGCGCCTTCGGCAGCCGCACCCGCACCGCCATCGAAGCCTACCAGCGCGACAACGGCCTTGCCGTCACCGGCCAGCCGAGCCAGAGCCTGGCCGACCACCTGCGCCAGGGCGGCCGCGCCTCCGCGCCCGAACCCGGCATGAACCTCGACCGCGTCGAGCGGCTGCAGCGTGACCTCGACCGCCTCGGCTATTCGGTCAGTGTCAACGGCCTGGCCGACCAGCGCACCCGCGACGCGATCCGCCAGTATGAGCGCGACCGCAACCTGCCGGTCACCGGCGAGCCGAGCGACGCGCTGCTCGACCATGTGCGCCAGACCGCGATGGCCGCGCCACCGCCGGCGCCCGCGATCGACACGGCCACGCTCGGCCGCATCCAGACGGGCCTGCGCGCCCGCGGCTACAGCGTCGCCAACATCTCGGGCCAGTGGGATGCCAGCACCGAAGCGGCGATCCGCGCCTACCAGCGCGACCGCGGCCTGACGGTGAACGGCCAGGCTAGCGCCGAACTCGCCTCGCTGCTCGGCGAAGGCCTGCCCGCTCCGGTCGCGACGCGCGACAACATCCGCGCCGTGCAGACGGCGCTGAACCAGCGTGGCTACAGCGCCGGCGTGCCCGACGGCTACATGGGCCCGGCGACGCGCGCCGCGATCCAGTCCTACACCCAGCGCACCGGCCTGCCCGCCTCGGCCGATGTGACACAAGGGTTGCTCGCCAGCCTCGGCATCGGCGGCCCCGTCGCCACACAGCCGGTCGAACCGGGCGCGACGCGCGGCCGCGTCATGCTGCGCGACACGTTCGACGACAACAACTTCGACACCAACCCGGTGTGGAAGGTGCTCGGTCAGGCCTTCACCGTCGAGGGCGGCTGGCTCAAGTCATCGGTCACGCTCAGCCCGCAGACGCAGGAAGACCGCCAGCGCGCGCTGGTCAGCGGCCTCTTGCAGCAGGTCTTCGGCGTGCAGCTTGCGCAGGAGCCCAACACGGCGGGCATCGCCACCGGCGTCAGTTTCCCCAACGACTATGTGCTGAACCTGACGGTGCGCGAGACGAGCAACCGGCCGGGCCGCATGAACCTTGGCGCCTATACCGGCAACAACGCGACGCACGGCTATCGCCTGCTCTATGACGGTCAGGCGGCGCAGCCGCTGTCGATCATCGCGGGTTCGCCCTCCGGCTTCACCCAGGTGGCGAGCACGAGCCAGGGCCCGAAGCTCGACGACGGCAACACCCATCGCATCACCATCAACCGCGCCACCAACGGCCGCCTCTCGGTGGTGGTGGACGATGTGCCGGTGCTGTCGGTGACCGACCAGTCGATCACCACGACGCATGAGGGCGTGTCCTTCGTCAACGCCAGCGGCGACTGGGAGATCGACCAGGTCGAGGTCATGGACCGCGACCCGCGCCAGCCCGGCCAGCGCTTCCCGCGCGCCGCCAGCCGCAACTAGAACAACCGTTGAAAAACCCCCAGGATGACGAAAGTCACCCTGGGTTTTTTTTCATGGCGCTGACCTTCCGCTACGCCGTCTGGCTTATGCCGGACGTGGCCGACACCGTCGGCTTTTACGAGAAGGCCTTCACCAACCATCCCCTGCACGAGATCGAGAATCTGCTGGCGGCCTAGGGCGTCTTTCGCCACGGCGCCAGCGCCGGTTCCAGCGCGCGGTCCATGTTGGTGATCACGCCATGGGTCACCTGCTGGATCGCCCAGCTGCGCTCGGCGGGCGACGGCAGGCCCACCATCACCAGGGAACAGCGCGCCTCGCCCTGGATCGGCGGTAGCGCGCGGCCCGGCGCGTCCAGTTTCGCGACATAGACAAGGCGGGCTTCGAAGCGGGCGGCGGGCGGGATGCCGTCGCTTTCGGGCAAAGGCTGTTCGTGCAGCGCGGCTTCGGGAAGGGAAAAACGCGCCGTGCCGGATTCACCGCCGGCGCGCAGGCGCTGCTGCAGGTGCAGCAGCGCCGCCTGGACCAGCGGAATCGCCAGCGGACCAATACCCGCCAGGCTGGTGTCGATCTCGACCGTCCGCACATCGAGAAGGATCACCGCCGGCGCAGGCGCTGGGCATGATGCGGCGGGCGCGGGCATCCCGGGCGCGGCACAGCCGGCCACACACAGGGCGGCCGCACAGAGGGCGAAAGCCGCCGTCAGCAGAACGTTCCCCCTCATGCCAGCGTTATCCTTCCTCCCGCGCGGATGGCGATTACGGCCGATCATGGCAAGGCGCCACGCGTCCTGCGTGCTTTTCATTCTCGCGGCCGCATACGCCCGGCGGTTTGACTTTTCTCAAATCGCCCGGCACCCGGCCTGTGCTCGACTGGGCTCCTGTCGCCGCCCGCCGGGCGCATTTCTGCCTCTCACACAAGGATTCCTGCCATGTCGAAGAAACCGCATCCGGGCGTCCCGCATGACGCCGGCCTTGTCGTCGCCGACGGGCGCACCGCCTTCATCCTGCGCAACACCGGGACCGCCATCCTGCCGAAATTCGCCCTGGTGGAAGAACTGCACAACGGCCACACCGCTGCGGCCCATGAGATGGGCAGCGACCATCCGGGCCGCGTCCACAGCAGCACCGGCGCGCGCCGCTCGGCCGTGGAAGAGACCGACTATCACACCCAGGCGGAACAGCGCTTTGCCGCCCAAGTGGCCGAATCGGTCGCCCGGCTGCACGGGGCCGGCACCTTCAAGGCCTTCGTCCTGGTGGCCGATCCACGCACGCTGGCCGTGCTGCGCAGCGAGCTGCCGAAGCCGGTGCAGGCCGCCGTGGTCGACGAGATTGCCAAGGACCTGACCAAGCATCCGCTGCACGAAATGGAGCGGCTGCTGGCCGGCTGAGACCGGCGGGGGGCGTGACGCCCGTCACAACCGGAGGTTTCATTGCTTGATCCCGGTCAACGCAGGGTCTATGCCCTGCCCTGACATGGGGTCCGGTCGCCCCAGGGGGCTTTCCGGTTCCGAGGTTTGGTGTGTCTCTCCCGCTTGCTATCTCTGGCCGCGTCGCGCAATGCCTGCGCGTGCTGCGCTTTGCCCGCGTCGATCTGGCCGATGGCCGCATCGCCTTCATCTATGTCCATGAGGGCGAGGTTTCGCCCGGCGACGACCTGTCCGGCGAGGACCTGGTCTTCACCGGCGCGGGCCATGCCACAAACCTGACGACCAGGAACCCGGTCGCCATCGAGGTCACCCGCGTGCTGGAACGCGGCGAACAGCCCGACCTGCAGGACACGATGCTGCTGATGGGCTGAGGCCGCGAGCCTTCGCGTGCGCAGCATCGATGCCGGCGGCGAGCGCCGGCAGCCGACCAGGCTCATCCTGCAGCGCGGTCGGCCTGCCCTATCAACAGCCCGATGCCGGCGCGCGCTGTGCTAATCTCCCAAGCGAGCGCAGAGTCGGTTGTTGGCGTCTGCAGCGGGTGGAATGGGAGGAAGAAAATGGTGCGCCAGAAAATTCTTGGCAGCGTCGCAGCTGTCGCCTTGACGATCGGCTTTCCGGTTGCAGCGTCCGCGGACGGTGACACGCTGCGCATTGCGCACAACAGCATGCCCGCCCAGTTCGGGATGCCCTACGGGACGTTCAGCTCCCACGGCGCGTATCCTCTGGGGGCGGTGTTCGATACGGTGACCTACCTGGCGGAGGACGGCAGCATCAAGCCGGGCCTGGCGCTGAGTTGGGAGATCAAGGAGCCGACTGTCTGGGTGCTGAAGCTCCGCCCCGGCGTGACCTATCACAATGGGCGGCCGTTCACCGCCGACACGATCGTCGCCAATGTCGCGGCGCTCCTCAACGACCCCGTCGTCAAGACGCAGCAGGTTCCCCGGCAACTGGCCGGCATCCCTTCGGCACGGAAGATCGACAACCTGACCGTCGAGATCACGACGGACAAGCCCGACCCGGTTCTCGACCGGCGCCTGTCGATCATGCGTCCCTTCGAGCCGGAGGCCTGGAAGGACATGGGCGCCGAAGGCTATGGCCGCCAGCCGGTCGGAACTGGCCCCTACAAGATTTCGTCCTGGGACATGAACAAGATCGTCGGCGTTGCCTGTGAAACCTGCTGGCGCGTTCCCAAGATCAAGAACCTGGACATTCGGGAAGTCGCCGAACTGGCGGCCCGTGTGCAGGCGCTCGGTTCGGGTCAGGTCGACATCGCGTGGTCACTGGACCCCGATTCACGCACCGCGATCGAGGCCGCGGGCAACAAGGTCGCCATGGCGCTCAGCACCAACTCGATGGGCCTGGTCCTGCGGCACATGAAGGAAGACAGCCCTGTGCGCGACCGGCGCGTGCGGCAGGCCCTGAACTATGCCTACGACAAGAAAAGCTTCATTTCCACGGTGCTGGGCGGCGCGACCGTGCCGATCGGGCAGGTCGCCACGCCGGGAATGACGGGCTACTTCGCGGACATCGAGGCCTATCCTTATGATCCTGCCAAGGCAAAGGAACTGCTCGCCGCCGCGGGCTATCCGAACGGCTTCAACATGGTCGCGGAAATGGTGCCCAACGAAGGGGACAACCGCGACACCTACCAGGCCATGGCAAACGACCTGAAGCGCGTCGGCGTCAACCTCGAACTCCGCGCCGTCGCCGTCCCCGCGCTCGTCCAGAAGATTCTGGGACAGGACAAGTGGAGCGGCGACGCCTTCGGCATGTATTACGAAGGCTATCCCAGCAACGACCTGGCCCGGCCGATGAACACGCATTCCTGCCTGTTCTCCAACAAGCACACCTGCTTTGACGAGATCATGCCGACGATCGTCGCGATGAACACCGAAATGGACCCCAAGAAGCGGCTGGAGCTGCAGCGCAAGCTGGCGCAGTTCTATCACGACGAAGCGCCGTCCATCTTCAGCCACGTGCGCGTCGACGTCGATGGTCTCGCCAAGAACCTGCAGAACTACAAAGTCATCAATCGTGCGGTGAACTACGCCGACCTCACCTTCGCCAGATAGCTTGCTTCGGCACTCGTCGGGCGCGCTGCGTCAGCCAATCGGCTGACGCGGCGCGGCCTCGACGGGCTCGGGCTTCCGGTCCAGGATCAGCCGAGGTCGGCGGGCCTGGCGTCCTGCCCGACGGGCGTGCCCCGGCCATACAGCGCATCGGCGCGTTTCTCGAAGGCGCTGACCATGCGGTGGACGGCCTCGCCGAACACCACGCCGATCAGGCTCTGCAACAGGCGTGACCTGAATTCGAAATCGACATAGAAATCGATCAGCGTCGCCCGGCCGCCGTCCTGCGGCACGAAGATCCAGTGGTTGTGCAGGTATTTGAACGGGCCGTCGGAATATTGCACGTCGATGCGGTCAGGCCGCTGCAACGTCACCTTCGAGGTGAACTTTTCGCGGAACATCTTGTAGCCGATGACGAGATCGGCGTGGATGACTTCGCCCTCGCGCCGGTTGACGCGGCTTGCCACGCACCAGGGCAGGAACTCCTGGTAGCGGTCGACATCGGCGACGAGGTCGAACAGCTGCTGCGGCGTGTGCAGGAGAAGGCGTTGTTCGGCGTGTTTGGGCATCGAACCGTTAGCGCGTGCCGAGAGTCATTTCACGAAAGGCGCGCAGCTTCGCGAAGTCATCGCCCGCGTGATAGGACGAGCGCGTCATCGGCGATGCGGCGACGAGCAGGAAGCCCTTGGCGCGCGCGTGCATGGCGTAGTCGTCGAACTCGTCCGGCGTGACGAAGCGGTCGATGGCGATGTGCTTCACGGTCGGCTGCAGGTATTGCCCGATGGTGAGGAAGTCGACATCGGCACTGCGCAGGTCGTCCATCACCTGCAGCACTTCGCCCTTCTGTTCGCCCAGCCCGACCATCAGGCCGGACTTGGTGAAGAGAGACGGGTCCTGCTCCTTCACCTGCTGCAGCAGGCGCAGCGAGTGGAAGTAGCGCGCGCCCGGCCGCACGGTGGGATAGAGCCGCGGCACGGTTTCGAGGTTGTGGTTGTAGACGTCGGGCTTCGCTTCGACGATCGCCTCGATGGCGCCGGGCTTGCGCAGGAAGTCGGGCGTCAGGATCTCGATGGTGGTGGCGGGCGACGCGGCGCGGATGGCCTGGATCGTCCGGACGAAATGGCTGGCGCCGCCATCCTTCAGGTCGTCGCGATCGACCGAGGTGACGACGACATGGACGAGGCCAAGGCCGGCGACAGCGTCGGCGACATGGCCGGGCTCGGTCATGTCGACCGCCTTTGGCAGGCCGGTCGCCACGTTGCAGAAGGCGCAGGCGCGCGTGCATGTGTCGCCCAGGATCATCACGGTGGCGTGCTTCTGGGTCCAGCACTCGCCGATGTTCGGGCAGGCCGCTTCCTCGCAGACGGTGACGAGGTTGAGCTTGCGCATCAGCGCACGGGTGTCGTGGAACTCCTTCGACACCGGCGCCTTGGCGCGAATCCACGACGGCTTGCGCTGGATCGGGTTGTCCGGGCGGTGGGCCTTTTCGGGGTGGCGCAGCGCCTTGGGCGCGTCGTCCTGAACGGTGTCTGTCATGTGCGGCCTCTGGGGCCTGTGGCCGTGGGGCGTTCCGGCCCTAGATGTGGAGGGTCCGCTTATACGCGTCAAGCACCGATTCGTGCATCATCTCGGACAGGGTCGGGTGCGGGAAGACGGTGTTCATCAGCTCCGCTTCCGTGGTTTCCAGCGTCTTGGCGATGCCATAGCCCTGGATCAGCTCGGTCACCTCGGCCCCGACCATATGAGCACCCAGGAGCTCGCCGGTCTCGGAATCAAAGATGGTCTTCACCAGTCCCTGCGGCTCGCCCAGCGCAATCGCCTTGCCGTTGCCGATGAAGGGGAAGCGTCCAATGTTGATCTTCTTCCCCGCCTTGCGCGCCGCCGCCTCGGTGAGGCCGATGCTCGCCACCTGCGGCGTGCAATAGGTGCAGCCCGGGATGTTCTCCACCTTCATCGGGTGGACATGCGGCAGGCCTGCGATTTTCTCAACGCAGATGACCGCCTCGTGCATGGCCTTGTGGGCGAGCCAGGGCGCACCGACCAGGTCGCCGATGGCATAGATGCCGGGGGCGCCGGTGCGCAGGTATTCGTCGGCGACGACATGGGTCTTCTCGACCTTGATGGCGGGCACTGTTTCCAGCCCGATGTCCTCGACATTGCCGACGATGCCGACGGCGGAGATCACCTTCTCGACCTGGATCGTCTCGACCTTGCCCTTGCCGAGATCGACCGTGACGGTGGCGCCATTGGCATCGACCTTCACCCCGGTCACGCTGGCGCCGGTGTGGATCTTCATGCCCTGCTTCTCGAAGGCCTTGCGGGCGAAGGCGGAGATTTCCTCGTCCTCCACCGGCAGCACGCGGTCCATCACCTCGACGACCGTGACGGCCGAGCCCATCGTCCTGTAGAAGCTTGCAAACTCGATGCCGATGGCGCCCGAGCCGATGACCAGCACCGACTTCGGCAGCGCCTCCGGCACCATGGCGTGGCGATAGGTCCACACCGTCTTGCCGTCGGCCTTGACGGTGGGCAGCTCGCGCGCCCGCGCACCGGTGGCGAGGATGATGTGTTTCGCGGTGATGTCGGCGACCGCCTTGCCGTCCTTGGCAACCGTCAGCCGGCCCGGCCCAGCGAGCTTGCCGTGGCCGTCGAAGACCTCGATCTTGTGCTTCTTCATCAGGCCCTTGACGCCGTTCTGAAGCTGGTTCGCCACCTTGCGGCTGCGCTGGATCACCTTGCCCCAGTCGAAGGTGATCTCCTTCGCCGAGAAGCCAAATTCATCCAGGCGATGCAGAAGGTGGAAGATCTCCGACGAGCGCAGCAGCGCCTTGGTCGGGATGCAGCCCCAGTTGAGGCAGATGTCGCCCATATGCTCGCGCTCGATGATCGCCGTCTTGAAGCCTAGCTGCGCGGCGCGGATGGCAGCCACATAGCCGCCCGGCCCGCTGCCCAGCACGACGACGTCGAAGCTCTTCTGTTCGGCCATGGTCAGCGCCTCACAGCATCATCGTCATGGGATCTTCGATCATGCGCTTGAAGAGGCCGAGCCATTGCGCGCCCATCGCCCCGTCGACGACGCGGTGGTCGACCGCCAAAGTCACCGTCATCACGGTGGCGACGGAGAGCGCGCCGTCCTTTACCACGGGGCGCTGCTCGCCGGCGCCGACCGACAGGATCATGCCCTGCGGCGGGTTGATGATGGAGGTGAAGGACTTGATGCCATACATGCCGAGGTTCGACACGCTGAAGGTGCCGCCCTGGTATTCCTCGGGCGCGAGCTTGCCGTCCTGCGCCCGTGTCGCGAGGTCCTTCACTTCCGCCGAGATCGCGGCAAGGCCCTTCTGGTCGGCATTCTTCACGATCGGCGTGATGAGGCCCTTCTTGGTCGCCACGGCAACGGAGACATCGACCGCCTTGAACTGCAGCGTCGCCGTGTCCGTCCAGGCGACATTGGCCTCTGGCATCTTGCGCAACGCGAGCGCCGAGGCGCGGATGACGAAGTCGTTGACCGACAGCTTGAAGCCGTCCTTCTCGCCGCGCGCGTTCAGCTCCTTGCGCAGCTCCATCAGCCGGTCGATCTCGCAATCCACCGTCAGGTAGAAATGCGGGATGGTCTGCACCGCTTCGGTCAGCCGGCGCGCGATGACCTTGCGCATCGTGCTGTGCGGCACTTCGGTGTGGTCGGACAGCGGGCCAATGGCTTGCTGCGCGGCGGCCAGCTTCGGCGCCGTCGCGGCCCCTTGCACAAAGGGCACCACGGTGCCCTGGCGCTGTGCGCCGCCGCCGACAAGCGCGGCCTCGATATCGGCCTTGACGATGCGGCCATGCGGCCCGGAGCCGGCGAGCGCGGCGATCTGCAGGCCGGCCTTCTCGGCCATACGCCTGGCGAGCGGGCTTGCGACAACACGGCCGCCGTCGGCATTGGCGACGGGCGGCGGCGCGGCGCGCGGCACACTGGGAATTTCCGTCTTCGGATTGGGCGTCTGGGCACCGGCGACCTTGGGCACGGGTGCGGCCTGCGGCAGCGCGGCCGGCGCCGTCGGTTTCGCCGCCGGTGCAGCGTCCTTCAGCGCTCCCGCGTTCTCGCCCTCGTTCAGCAGCAGGGCGATGACGGAATTCACGGCGACATTCTCGGTGCCGGCCGGCACGACGATCCTGCCGATGGTGCCTTCGTCGACGGCTTCAAGTTCCATCGTCGCCTTGTCGGTCTCGATCTCGGCGATGACGTCGCCGGACTTGACCGTGTCGCCCTCCTTGACCATCCACTTGGCGAGCGTGCCTTCCGTCATGGTCGGCGACAGGGCGGGCATTGTGATCGATGTCGGCATCGGAAACTCCGGCGCGCTTCGCGCGAATTTAAGAGCGGTAGCAGACCGCCCTGGCGGCGGCGGCGATCTTGGCGGGCGTCGGCAGGGCCAGCGCCTCGAGATTGGCGGCATAGGGCATCGGGACGTCCTCGCCGGTGACGCGCATCAGCGGCGCGTCGAGCGCGTCGAACGCGTCTTCCATGATGATGGCGGCGATCTCGGAACAGATGCCGCAGGTCGGCCAGCCTTCTTCGACGGCGACGATGCGGTTGGTCTTCTGCACCGACTTGACAATGGCGGCGCGGTCGAGCGGGCGCAGCGAGCGCAGGTCGATCACCTCGGCCTCGATCCCCTCGCCCGCCAGCAGGTCGGCGGCGGCGAGCGAGTCGCGCACCGAAATCGAGAAGGCAACAATGGTGACGTCCTTGCCGGCGCGCGCGATGCGCGCCTTGCCGATGGGCAGGACATAGTCCTCGACGTCCGGCACCTCGAAGCTCTGGCCGTAAAGGATTTCGTTTTCGAGGAAGACCACCGGGTTGGGATCGCGGATCGCCGCCTTCAGCAGGCCCTTCGCATCCGCCGCCGTGTAGGGCGCGACGACCTTGAGGCCGGGTATCTGCGCGTACCAGGCGGCATAGTTCTGCGAGTGCTGCGCGGCGACGCGCGCCGCGGCGCCGTTCGGGCCGCGGAACACGATCGGCACCGGCAGCGTGCCGCCGGACATGTACAGCGTCTTGGCGGCAGAGTTGATGATGTGGTCGATGGCCTGCATGGCGAAATTGAAGGTCATGAATTCGACGATCGGCTTCAGCCCGCGATAGGCCGCGCCCACCGCGATGCCGGCGAAGCCATGCTCGGTGATCGGTGTGTCGATGACGCGCTTCGCGCCAAATTCCTGCAGCAGGTTCTGGGTGACCTTGTAGGCGCCCTGGTATTCGGCGACCTCTTCGCCCATGACGAAGACGTTGGCATCGCGGCGCATCTCTTCGGCCATGGCATCGCGCAATGCTTCGCGCACCGTGGTCATCTTCATCGGCGTGCCGGCGGGCAGGTCGGGATCGGGCGGCGCGGGGCGCGACGCCGGCCTTGCGACCGCTGCAACCGGCGCCCTGGCCGCGACAGGCTCAGGCGCTTCGCTCTCCTGCGGAAGCTCTTCCTTCGCGGCCTTGATCGTGGGCCGGGCAACTTCGGCCTCGCCCTCGCCCTGCATCTGGGCGATGACGGCATTGACTGCGACATTCTCGGTGCCGGCGGGCACGACGATCTGGCCGATCACGCCTTCATCGACGGCTTCGAGTTCCATCGTCGCCTTGTCGGTCTCGATTTCGGCGAGGACATCGCCGGATTTGACGGTGTCGCCTTCCTTGACCAGCCATTTGGCGAGCGTGCCTTCGGTCATGGTCGGCGACAGCGCCGGCATCAGAATGGGAGTCGGCATGGGGATATTACGCCTGCTGCAATGAAGCGGAGCGGCTCAGGCCGCGTCGATCAGAATGTCGGTGTAGAGCTCGGACGGATCGGGCTCGGGACTCGACTGGGCGAATTCGGTCGCCTCGGTCACAATCGCCTTCACGTCGCGATCAATCTCCTTCAGCTTCTCCTCGTCCGCGAGCTTGTCCGCGAGCAACCGGTCGCGCAGGTGGTCGATCGGATCGCGCTCCTTGCGGATTCGGCTGACCTCGTCGCGGCTGCGATACTTGGCCGGGTCGGACATGGAGTGGCCGCGATAGCGATAGGTCATCGCCTCGAGGATGTAGGGGCCCTTGCCCGCACGCACATGCGCCACGGCTTTCTCGGCCGCTTCCAGCATGGCGAGCACGTCCATGCCGTCAGCCTGGGCACCTGGAATTCCGAAGGCGTCGCCGCGCTTGTAAAGCTTGGTCTGCGCCGACGAGCGCGTGACCGAGGTGCCCATCGCATACTGGTTGTTCTCGATCACATAGATGATCGGCAGCTTCCAGAGCGCGGCCATGTTGAAGGCTTCGTAGATCTGGCCCTGGTTGGCGGCGCCGTCGCCGAAATAGGCGACGCACAACTCGCCGTTCTCCAGATACTTGTTGGCGAAGGCGACGCCGGTGCCAAGCGGGCCGTTGGCGCCGACGATGCCGTGGCCGCCATAGAAGTTCTTCTCGCGGGCGAACATGTGCATCGAGCCGCCCTTGCCGCGCGAATAGCCGCCGACGCGGCCGGTCAGCTCGGCCATCACGCCCTTGGCGTCCATGCCGCAGGCGAGCATGTGGCCATGGTCGCGATAGGTGGTGATGACGGCGTCCTTGTCGCTGAGCGCCGCCTGGATGCCCACCACCACGGCCTCCTGGCCGATATAGAGATGGCAGAAGCCGCCGATGAGGCCCATGCCATACATCTGGCCGGCCTTCTCCTCGAAGCGGCGGATCAGGAGCATGTCGCGGTAGAATTGAAGAAGCTGGTCCGCCGAGGCGGTCTTCTTCTTCGGGTCGGCGCTCTTCGTCGCCATGGGTCCTCCCGTTTTCAGCGTCATTTGCGCGGATCATAACGCCGCGCCAAGAGCCAATGCGAGCCTTGAATTGCAGGCTCTGAGAACCACTACCGAATTGTTTCAGAAGAGAAAAAGGTCGATGAACTGAATTACAGTTAATTGGTGCGCCGCACCATCTGCTAGTTGGTGCGCCGCACCATCGGCGCATAGATCACGGCTTCGTCCTTGCGGACCAGGCCGAGCACTTCGCGGGCGCGTTCATCGAGAAGGTCGGGATCGATCCGTTCGGGGCGCAGCAGCGACACGCGATGCTCGATCGCCTCGCGCTCGCCCTTCACCACGGCAAGCTGGGCCGCGGCGGCATCGATCTGCTGGTGATAGCGCAGCCAGGCGATCAGCCCGCGTTCGCCCTGCACGAAATGGAAGCCGAAATAGACAATGGCCAACGCCACCAGGAATGGCGCGAGGGCCGGCTTGGCGCGATGACGAACGTCTTTCAGCAATCCCATGACAGGTATGGAATCACATGCGAGTCACAGGGTCAAGCCGTTGTGATTCCAAAATGATTCGCTGCGACCGAATGACTCACTTTTGACTCAGGCTCGAGGCTTACGCAAAGAGTGGCGACCCTACCGTTTTACCGCCGCAAGCCCGGGATAGCGCGCCGTCGGGCCAAGCTCCTCCGCGATGCGGATGAGCTGGTTGTACTTGGCGGTGCGGTCGGAGCGCACCGGCGCGCCGGTCTTGATCTGCCCGCAATTGGTGGCCACCGCGAGATCGGCGATGGTCGAATCCTCGGTCTCGCCGGAACGATGGGACATGACGGCGCGATAGCCCGCCTTGTGCGCCATCTCGACCGCCTGCAGCGTTTCGGTCAACGTGCCGATCTGGTTCACCTTGACGAGGATCGCGTTCGCGACACCGCGCTTGATGCCGTCGGCGAGGCGTTTCGGGTTGGTGACGAAAAGATCGTCTCCAACCAGCTGCACCTTCTTGCCAACCGCATTGGTGAGCGCGGCCCAGCCATCCCAGTCGTCTTCCGACATCGCGTCCTCGATCGACACGATGGGATAGTTGGCGATCAGGCCTTCATACATCTTCACCATGGCGGCCTGGTCGCGCACCTGGCCTTCGCCTTCGAAGGTGTACTTGCCGTCCTTGAAGAGTTCGGTCG
>CANJEJ010000082.1 GCA_947473325.1 Alphaproteobacteria bacterium
CGGTGCCCGGCGGCCAAACAAGCAGGGGAGAGATCTATGTCCGTAACCCGAAACGCGGGTGCTGCCGCCGTTGCGGCCAGCGTGCTGGCCGTCACCGCAGCGGCCATGCCCGCGCAGGCGCAGACGCTGCGGATCGCCAGCAGCGACTTCTCGCCGTCACGCGGCGTACCCGTCAGCGTGTCGCGCCAGAGCCTCTATGCCTTCGAGGCCTACATGGACCCCATCACCACGGTGGACGGCAAGGGCGTGGCCAATCCCCGTCTGGCGCTGTCCTGGGCGGTGCAGGACGACAGGAAGGTGTGGCGGTTCCAGCTTCGCCCCAACGTGACCTTTCACAACGGCCGGCCCTGGAATGCCGATGCCGCGGTGGCCGCGGTCGAGTACCTCTTGTCGGACGAAGGCAAGCGCCTGATGGCCAGCGTCGGCGCCAACACACGCTCCGTCGCTGGCGCGCGCAAGGTCGACGACATGACGCTGGAGATCCTCACCCACGCGCCCGACCCGATCCTGCCCAATTCCATCTCCGTGCTCTACATCATGGACATGAAGGCCTTCGCCGAGATGGGGGGCGCCGGTCCCTTCGGCATGAAGCCGGTCGGCACCGGCCCGTTCCAGGTACTCAACTGGGACGACCAGCAGATCGAGACCAGGAAATACGACAGGTCCTGGCGCAAGGCGCCCTATGACGCCATCACCTTCCTGAACCTGCCGGAGATGCCGGCGCGCAGCCAGGCCCTGATCTCGGGCCAGGTCGACATCGCGCTCACCATCAACAAGGAATCGCGACCGGCGGTGGAACGTTCGGGCGGCAAGATGTATGCGGAATATGCGCCGTCGGTGAACGCGCTGATTCTCAACCATCCGAAGCACCCCGCCTTCAAGGACAAGCGGGTGCGCCAAGCCTTCAACCACGCACTGGACAAGCGGATCGTGCAGGAACTCTATGGCGAGGACGCCAAGGCCGGCAGCCAGCCGGCGGCGCATAGCGTCCGTGGCTTCCAGCCCGATCTCAAGCCCTATTCCTTCGACGTGGCAAAGGGCAAGGCGCTGATGGCGGAAGCCGGCTATGCCAATGGCTTCGCCATCAACGGCGAGGTGCAGAGTGGGTCGGGCACGGTGGAGATCTACGAGTTCGCCGCGCAGAGCCTGCAGAAGATCGGCGTGACGCTGTCGCTCAACGTCATCACCACGGCCGACATCATCGCCAAGATCAATGGCAGCAGGCCATGGGAGGGCGTCGTCTTCGGCATGAATTTCGGTTCCGCCCCGATCGGTGACGTGATGCGCCCCGTCAACAGCTTCCACTCCTGTGCCCAGCCGCAGAAATGGATCTGCTACGAGGACATGGAACCCCTGCGCCAGATGATCAACACCGAGTTCGATTCGAAGAAGCGCGAGGCAGGCTTGCGCGAGCTCGCGCTGCGCTATCACGAGGATCCGCCGGTGATCTACCTGGACGAGACCGTGGTCTACCATGGCCACAGCAACAAGATTTCCGGCTTCCGCTCGGAAAACTTCCTCATCTCCTACGACGACATCAAGATCGCGAAGTAGTCGACCCACATGACATGAAAAAGGCGGGCTTCGGCCCGCCTTTTTTATTGGGCGGGGCGCTGCGGCAGCAGGTCTTCGACGAGCTGGACCCAATAGCTGGCACCAAGCGGGATGATGGTGTCGTTGAAGTCGTAATGCGGGTTGTGGATCATGCAGCTGCCCGCGCCGTCCCCTGCCCCGTTGCCGATGAAGATGTAGCAGCCGGGCCGTGCCTGCAGCATGAAGGCGAAGTCTTCCGAGCCCATCAGCGGCGCCGCGTTGGTGTTGACATGCTCCTTGCCCACCAGCTTGGTGGCGGCGCGGATCGCGTGGTGAGTTTCCGCGTCGGTGTTGACCGTCGCCGGATAGCCGCGGCGGTAGTCGAGTTCCAGGCGCGCACCGAAGGCAGCACATATCTGCTGGCCGACTGACTGGAGCTGCGCCTCCATCCGGTCCTGCACCCTGGCATCGAAGCTGCGCACCGTGCCGCGCAGGCTTACCGAATCGGGGATGACGTTGTAGGTGTCGCCGGCATGAATGCTGGTGACGCTGAGCACCGCCGATTGCAGTGGGTCGGTGTGGCGGCTGACCAGAGCCTGCCAGGCCGTGATGACATGAGACGCGATCAGGATCGGGTCGATTCCGGTATGCGGAAAGGCGGCATGGGCGCCCTTGCCGTGAATCACGGCATCGAAGCGGTCGGACGCGGCCATGATCGGGCCGACGCGCATGGCGAAGTCGCCCACCGGGATACCCGGCAGGTTGTGCATGCCATAGACGGCCTCGACCGGGAATTTCTCGAACAAGCCATCGCGCACCATGGCCTGGCCGCCACCCTCATTCTCCTCGGCCGGCTGGAAAATGAAGTGAACGGTACCGTCGAAGGACTTCGCCTCCGCCAGATAGCGAGCGGCGGCGAGCAGCATGGTGGTGTGGCCGTCATGCCCGCACGCATGCATCTTGCCGTCATGGACGGACTTGTGCGGCAGCTCGTTCAGTTCCTGCAGCGGCAGCGCGTCCATGTCGGCGCGCAAGCCGATGGCGCGGTTGCCGCGCCCCGACTTCAGCGTACCGACGACTCCTGTCTTGCCGAGGCCGCGATGCACGGCAAGGCCGAAGCTTTCCAGCTTCGCCGCGACGATGTCGGAAGTGCGGGTTTCCTCGAAGGCGAGTTCGGGATGGGCGTGGATGTCGCGCCGCCAGGCGGTGAAGTCGCCCTGCCAGCCATTCAGCTTGTCGCGCATCCCGGGCCCTCCCTCAGGCGATCTGTTCCGAACGGCGCAGGGATTCGATCATCGACGAGCGCAGCAGGAACTGGCGCGCCGCCGCCGGGTCGTTGGCCGTCTTGACGGTCTCATGGAAGCGGGCGAGCCGGGTCGCCGGGTCGCGTTCGCGCAGGAGCTGTCGGTTGCGCTCAGCCTGGGCCTGGACGAATTCCACCGCGATGGGCTGGCGTTGGCGCGTGTACTGGTCGAACACGCCGGCGTCGGCCTGGCCCTTCCACACCGCGTTGATCTTGCCGGTCAGGTTGGTGGCGTCGTGGATGCCGCCATTCATGCCCATGCCGCCGAGCGGGTTGTTGAGATGCGCCGAATCGCCCGCGAGCAGGATGCGGCCGACGTTGTAGGTCGTCACCACGCGCTGGTGCACGCGATAGATCGTCTTGTGCGTCAGCGGATAGGGTTCCGACCGGGGCAAGACGCCCTGGAGGCGGCGCTGGATGCTTTCATCCGTCATCGCCTCTTCCGGCGTCTCGCCGTCGCGCGAGGGGAAGAGCGCGCGCCACTGGCCGACGACGCGCAGCAGCACGTACCACTCGGTTGAATCCGAAACGTAGTTGATCAGCGACAGGTGCGGGATGTGATCGCGGAATTCAAAGGTGGTCGTACCCTGCACGAACCATTCGGGATAGGTGACGCCGTCGAAGCCAAGGCCAAGCGTCTGGCGCACGGCGCTGTTGGAACCGTCGGCGCCGATCAGGTAGCGGCCCTCGACCGTCAGCTCCTCACCGCCGCGGCTTACCTTGGCCCAGGCGAGGTTTTCGTTCTGGCCCACGCCCGTCACCTTGGCATCGAACCAGATCTCGAAGTTGTCGCGCTTCTGCAGTTTGTCGAGCAGGATACGGGTCAGCTTGTGCTGCTCGCACTGGACACGGTAGGGGTGCCCGGTGACGTCCTTGATCAGGCCAAGGTCGAACTCGGCCCGCTCGCCCGTCTCGCGGTCGCGATACTGCCAGGACGGCGCCTTGAGGCCCTGGGCGATGAGCAGGTCGGTCACGCCAAAGGGGTCGAGGATATCGAGCGTCGGTGGATGGAAAGTCGAAGCCCGCAGGTCGTAGGCGAGCTCCTTGCCCGCTTCGATGACGAGGACGGGGATTCCATGGTGTGACAGCTGCAGGGCGGCGACGAGGCCGACCGGCCCGCCGCCTGCGATGACGACTCGATCCTGTGGACGCATCTTTGTTTTTCTTCCAAACGGCCCGTCCGGGCGGAGACCGTATTTATATACGGGAACAAGGGCTGATTCCGCCAGCGTTGGGCGACCGCTGTTCCCCCTGCGTGCACATGAGGCCCCCTCCCCCACAAGAGGAAAAGGGGGGAAAAGGCTTTACAGGGCGCGCAGCTCCGGGATCACCTTTTCGCCGAACAGCTTCATGCTGCGGCGGATGGCCGGGTCGGGGATGTTGCCGACCTTCATGTTGACGTTGAACACGCCCATGTCGATCGCCTTGATCAGCCGGGCACACTGTTCCGCCACCGAGGTCGGGCTGCCGCAGAACAGCGTGTTGTCGCGCACACCGTCGGCGACCGAGGCCTTGAAGACCTCCTTGATGTCGCGGAAGGCGACGTTGCCCTTGTTGTAGCGTGTCTTCTGCATGACGATGCGCTGCGCCGTGCGCATGCCGCCCGACAGGGTGCTGGCGAAGAATTCGCGCCCCTTCTCCAACTCGTCGATCGCCTCCTTGTCCGTCTCGGCGACGGCTGCGATGGAGCCGACGAAGATGTCCTCGCGCTGCGGCTCCCAGCCGGATTCCTTCGCCTCGTCGCGGTAGACCTTGATCAGGTGCTTGACGTGGTCGACGCTGGCGATGGTGTTGATGCCCAGGATGGCGCGGCCGCGCGCCGCGGCCTTGGCCGATTCGTCGTTGCTGCCCGACATCATGATGCGCGGCATCGGCTGCTGCACCGGACGCGGCCAGATCGAAACGGCGCGAAACTGGTAATGCCTGCCTTCCCAGCCAAAGGGCTCGGTCGCCGTCCACGCCTTCTTGATGAAAGCCAGTGCCTCTTCGAGGCGGCTGTAGGATTCGTCGGGCGGCACGTTGTAGGCGACATATTCATGCGGGATGCCGCGCAGGATGCCGCCGATCATGCGCCCGTTCGTCATCACGTCGATCATCGCGTATTCCTCGGCCACGCGCAGCGGGTTGAGGAGCGGGATGAGGTTGCCGGCGATGAGGATCTGCGCCTTCTTCGTGCGCTGACCCAGCGCGGCCGCGACGAGGTTCGGGTTCGACATGAGTCCATAGGGGCTCATGTGATGCTCGTTGACACCGATCCAGTCGAAGCCGACCTGCTCGGCATAGACCAGCGTGTCGATGTATTCCTCGAATTTCCTGACGCCCACCTGCGGATCGAACAGGCGGTTCGGCACCGGCCAGTCGGGACCCGGATCCTTCACGTCGTCATAGGGCATCAGGTGGAAAAACGAGAACTTCATGATGACGGATCTTTCCCAAACGCCCGGCAACGCGCGGTAAAACGGTATACAAGATTTGCTTGGCTGCCGTCACCCCCGACATAGCACCCTTCTGGAACTTGCGGCCGGGCCATCATGCGGTCAGACCAGTGACCGCCCTGCCCCCACCCGGTGCGCTGGGATATAGTGCCTCCAGATCAAACCCTTTGCCGACGAGGACACCGTTCCATGGCAGACACCCAGCCCATCGCCCTTGGCGCCAACCATGACGAAGGCGCGCGCGACATGTTCGTGCTCGGCCTCAAGCGCCACATCAACCTCGGCCTCGGGCCGGGACTGAAGACCGTCTACGAGAAGCGCGCCCGGCCGGGCTTCGAGAAGACCGCCGGCCGTGAGTTCAAGAACCGGCACGAAGTGCGCAAGCACATGCAGAAGGACGACTTCTTCCAAGTGTGGGGATCGCTGTGGCGCACCGCGCAAGGATTGATGTGGGATGCGGCGGAGGAGAAGGTCTCGCGTCAGATGCCGGACCTGCTCGCCCGCGCGCGCTCCTTCAAGAAGAAGAAGGGTTCCGTGCGCACCGATGCTGCGCTGAAGGTGCCGGGCTATGTCGGCGACGTCGACATTCACGGCCAGCCGGGCGGCTATGGCTATGACGAAGGCGGCGACGACATCACCGCCGGCCTGCTCTACGAATCCGCCGGCGGCATCTATGGCCGCGGCCAGGGCCTGTCAGGCGAGGAAAAGCCGGCGCAGGCGATCATCAACTTCGTGCAGAAGACCTTCCCCGACCTCAAGGTGAAGCGGATGCTGGACGAGGGCTGCTCCTCCGGCGGCAGCGAGCCGATCTATTGCGCGGCCTACCCAAATGCTGAGCTGCATGCGATCGACGTGTCGGCCGGCATGGTGCGCTATGCCCACGCGAAGATGGAAGCGAAGGGCCTCGCCGTTCACTTCTCGCAGCAGAACGCGGAGAAGACCGACTTCCCCGACAACCACTTCGACCTGATCGTGTCGAACATCATGCTGCACGAGACATCGGCCAAGGCGCTGCCGCTGATCATGAAGGAATGCTATCGCATCCTGAAGCCGGGCGGCGTCGTGTGCCATCTCGACGTGCCGTTGCGCAACAGCCAGCTCGACCTCTATACCCAGTGGTACCGGGACTGGAGCACGCATTTCAACAACGAGCCCTTCTGGGGCAGCCTGCACGACATGGACGTGAAGTCCAAGATCGTCGCCGGCGGCTTCAAGCCGGAAAACGCCTTCGACACCATGGCGCCCAACAGCTCGGGCACCGGCGTGTGGTGGGTCTGCGGCGGCCGCAAGTAGCCGCGGCGCTGGCACTTCCTTTACAGCCGCCGGTCCGCAAGGGCCGGCGGTTTTGTTTTGGGATCAGTCCAGCGCGGCGTCCATCACCAGCGCGGCGGCGTCCATTCCTTCGCCGCCGCCTCGGCCAATTCGGCGGGGACGAAAGGCTGGTGCTTCGGGGCGAAGTCGAAGGCGATCTCATCCGCTGTCCAGGTGTCTTCCAGACGACCACCGACGGCGCGGATGAAGGACATGGTGCCGGTCAGCGTGCCGAAGGGCCCATGGCGCAGCAGCGGCGGGCGCCAGAAATAGGCGCCCGGGCGGCGCAGGCCGCCGGTACCGGCGATCTCGCCCGCGAGCAGGAAGCTTTCCTCAACCACCGTATGGGTCTCCTGCCGGCCATAGCCGGACAACGGGCGGCTGTGCGGACCGGAGCAGAACAGGAAGCTCGTTTCGCCGGTTTCGGGATCGCGGCGCAGCCGCTTGATGCCGGCACCGAGATGCTTGAGGTTCGGATCGTCGGCACCCACCCATTCCCAGGGCATGGCGACGACGTCGACATGCGGGATGACGCGAGCCAGGTCCCATTCCCCCGCCGCCGCGGGCAGCGCCTTCTCCGGCAGGCGATCGAAGAAAGTGAGAACGGTCGCGCCCCGCGGGCTGCGTGCATCCTGGCGCGCATAAAGCGGCGGCAGGTTCGCATAGTGATGCGGCTGGTAGGTGACGCCGCCGATTTCCAGCGCGCCATCGAGCACGAAAAGTTCCTCGGTGGCCGCAAGTCCATGGCTGCCAGGTCGCGACCAGCCGGGGGGATAGCGGAGGATGGCGCTCATCGCGCCGGTCTCGCCATCCTGGCTCAGGATGCGCGCATCGACGTCGTCAAAGGCCCGGCCGGGCAGGCCCTTTGCCCAGTCAAGCTGCTGGGCCTGGATGAATTCGATATAGGGACGCGCCATCGGGAAAACCTAGGCGTGCGCTCCTGACACCGTCAAGGGCGGGCAAGCGCGTCGAGGATACGAAGTTCCTGGTCGATGCGAACTTCCCAGCTTGGTATGGCCTGCTCCGCAATAGCAGCGATGCGCCGCGACCGGTCCTGCCGCTCGGCCGGGTCGTCGTGAAGGCGCAGGATTGCCTGCGCCAGTCCCGCCGTGTCATCCGGCGAGGCGATCCGCAGCAGCGAGTCCGGGGGGAAAAGACCATCAAGCGCCACATCGCGACCGCTCGCCGCGTCGCCGTGCGGAACGATGGCGCAGCATCCCGCCGTGAAGGCCTCGATGTTGGCGTTGGACAGGTTCCCCTGCCGGTTCAGCGACACATAGATGTCAAAGGCCGCATAGGCGCTTCCCATCTCGCGATGCGGCAGCGAGGGAATGATCGTGATGTCTTCGCCAGCGCCGGCGCGAGCGAGATCGGCCTGCATCGCCGGTAGCAGCGGCCCGCTGCCGATCATCACGGCGTGCAGCCGGCCGGGCCGTTGCGCGCGCGCGAGCAGGAAGGCCGCGAGGAATTCCCGGCTGCCCTTGATATCCTCGAAACGCCCGACAAAGCCGATTCGCGTCTTGCCCGAAGGCAGGGTCAGCGGGGGCACGCCCGTCGCGCCGCGGTCCACCCCGTTGATCAGCAGGTGCGTGGGCACGCCGGGGCGAAAGAGACGCGGCATCCAGACCTCGCCGCCGCTGCCGTCCAGCGTGCAGATCACCGCCGCGAAAGGCGCGCGCAGGAGCCAGCTCTCGACCCGATGTACCGGGTGGCGGCTGTTCCAGGTGCTGGTCAGCGCCTCGCTGATGCCCATCACGCGATAGACCACTGGCCGCCGGGTCAAGCGCGCCATCAGTCCGGCAACCCACAGGCTGCCACGGTCGACATAGACGATGTCTGGACGCAGGCGGCGCGCCACCTTCCAGATTTCCCAGGCCTGCCGGAGTTCCGAGACATAGGGCCGGAACGCACCCAGCCAGCCAGGAACGCGGCCGGTGGCGGCGAGAATCCTTGGGACGACGCGCAGGCCGGTCATGGGCACGTCACGGTCCTGGCGGTCGGACGCCGCAGTCCGGCCGAGAAGGAAGAGCTTCAGGGCAGCCTGCTGCCGTTCAAGCGCCTCGACGAGGCGATAGATGGTTGGCACGCCGGTCGGCTGCCACACCCCGTCGGCGATGCTCTTCTCAAGCCCGCTGTAGAGCCGCAAGGCCATCAGGATGCGCCGGCCGTGCCGGCCGCCGCTAGAGCCCGCCATGATTCGCGGCAAACTCTTCCAGCAGGGCAAGGCGCAAGGTGAGCCGCTGGAACTCGCTCTTCCCGCGCTGGTCCCAGAGCGACTGGATCCAGCCCGGTGCGACGGCGATGGGAAGCGCCGCCGGCGCCGGCCGCTCGGCGAGCACGCGCTGGACCGGATAGACGAACCCGACCTTGCCCTTTCGCGCGATCTCCGCCGGCACATAGCGTGCCTGCAGGCGGCGCAGCACCGACTTCTGGCCAAAGGCCAGCAGGGCGCGCGGATCGAACGCCGCGACGGTCTCGACCAGCCGCCGGTCGAGGAATGGCGTGCGCAACTCCACGCCGCGACTCATGGCGCCGATATCCGCCGCAGGAAGCTGGCTGCCGGGAAGCACGTCCGCGATCTCGAAGCGGGCAACCTGGTCATGGAACGGCGCGCGGCCCGCAAAGCGCGCCGCCGCCCAGGCATCGAAGCCGGGCAACTGGCGCAGCCAGGCGATGGCCGGATTGTTCTTGAGGGCGAGATAGCGCAGGTTGTCAGGCAGCGCGAACAGCGCCTCGAATGCCCGCACCCGGCTGTCCCGTGGACGGACGGCGTGCAACGCGCGCCCCAGCAGCTGGCGGGCCCAGGCGGGCTTGGCGTAGAGACCGCGATTTTCCCAGGCAAAGGTCTGCTTCTGGTAGCCGCGGAAGATCTCATCGCCGCCGAATCCCGTCAGGCCGACGACAAAGTCCTGCTGACGCGCTGCCGCCGCGACGGCGATAACAGAGACAATCCCCGTGTTGTCGTTGGGCTGGCCAAACAGGCGGAGCAGATCGGCGATTCCGACCTGGTCGAGGAATGGCTCCTGCGCCACCACGCGGTGCGGCAGGCCGAGATGGGCCGCGATGCGCGCCGCTGCGATGCTCTCGTCCTGCGCGTTGCCGGCCGGCGCATCGATGGTCAGGCACTGCACGCTGGCGTTCAGGTCGCGTGCGATCACGCCGGCGACGAGGGAGGAATCCACGCCACTGGACAGGAACAGGCACAGGGGCACGTCAGCGATCAGCCGGCGCGAAGTGCTTTCGACGAGTGCGGCCTAGATCGGATCCAGGCCGGAATCCGGGATGGGCCGGACCGGTCCGCGGCCCGGTTCAGGCTCAGGCGGCATCCAGTATTGTTCGCGCGAGCGGATTTCTCCTCCCCGCACGCAGAAGCGCGAGGCGGGCGGCAGCTTGACGATTGCGGGATAGAAGGTGCGCGGTGCGGAGACATAGCCGAGCGCGAGAAATTCATCGACCACCTCTGCATCGAAGCGGGGCGTCGGAGAAAGCGTGCGGCGCAAGGCGTCCAGCTCGGACGAAACGGCGAGGCCCCAGGGCGTGGTCGCCGCATAGAGCATCTTCTCGCCGAAATGGTCGGTGACGAGCCAGGCTTCGGCGCCGTCCCACAGCGTGAAGGCAAACATGCCGTCCAGATGGTCGACCGCGTCCGGACCCCAGTAGCGCCAGGCGGAGAGGACGACCTCGGTGTCGGATTCCGACAGGAAGTGCTCGCCCTTCTCCTCCAGGGCACGCCGGACCGCACGGAAGCCATAGACCTCGCCGTTGTAGGCGATGGTGAGGCCGGCCTTGCCCATCGGCTGGGCGGCCTTCTCGCTGAGGTCGATGATCTTCAGGCGCTGGTGGCCCAGAAAAACGCCCGCGTCGCGATCGACAAATTCGCCGCGCGCGTCCGGACCGCGGTGTTCCAGCGCCGCCATGCCGGCACGGCCAAGCCGGATCAACTCATCGGTCAGGGGCGTTTTGCTGAAAAGGGCGAAGATGCCGCACATCTGCCGCGTGGGGTGAGGTCAGCCGGCTGAGCCAGCGGGTTCGGAGCCCATGGCAATGGGGCCTGTCGCAAACTGATCTATACGCAAATGCATGCCTGGGCAAGCTTGCGCCCTGCCCCAGACATGAAAGAGGCGGCCTCTCGGCCGCCTCTCGTCATCGTAACGTATGGGTGCGGGTCAGCCGTTGCCTTCCAGCGTCATGCGTTCCCACAGGAGGACACGGTTCCAGTTCTGGAAGTTCTTCAGGCGCGGCGTCGCGGCGAAGATGTCGATGCCGTAGAGGATCGGCATCGTGGCCGCATCGTCATGCCACATCTGCATGATCTGCTTCAGCATCGCCTCGCGCTTCACCGGGTCCATTTCCGAGTTCTGCGCATCGATGAGCGGCATGTGCTCCTTGATGCAGACGATGGCGTTCGGCGTGTTGCAGGAGAAGTTCACGAACGGCCGCGCCGCGTCCATCTGCGGATCGACAAAGGCCGAGAAGCCCGAACCGTCGGTCACCCAGTTGCCACTGTTGTACTGGCGCAGCCAGTCGGCGAAGGGCAGCTGGCGGATTTCGGACTTGACGCCGATCTTCGACAGATTGTCCGCGAACATGTAGGTGTAGATCTCGATGTCGCGCGGGATGGCGCCGGGGATGAAGCCGGCGATCATCTCGAAGCCGTTGGGATAGCCTGCTTCAGTGAGCAGGGCCTTGGCCTTGGCCGGATTGAATTCGTAGTCCTTGACGTCCGGGTTGAAGCCGAAGGTCTGCGGGTTGGCCGGCTGGTTGGCCGGCTTGGTGACGTTCTGCAGCAGGCCTTCGACGATGCCCTTGCGATCGATCGCCATGTTGAAAGCCTGGCGCACCCGCTTGTCGGCGAAAGGCGTGCCCTTGGCGCCGAAGCTCTTCCTGTGGTCGGTCGTGAACATCACATAGTTCATGACGTTCGGCGAATTGAAGATGTGGGTTGTCTGCCCGGCGCGCTTGATCTCATCGACGTTGTCAGGCGCCACGGTAATCGCGAGATCGATCTGCTTCGACACGATCGCCTGCAGGCGCGAGGCCGGCTCCGGCGTCTCGATGAAGCGTAGCGTGGCGATCTTGCCCGCGCGCCACGACTTGTCGAAGCGCACGAACTCGGCATCCGTGTCGGTCCACTTGACGACTTTGTAGGCGCCGGTCGTGGACGGGTTGTTGGCGTAGTTGGCCATGCCCATTTCTGCGACGGCCTTGCCGTCGATGATGTAGGCGCGCGCCGTAGTGCCTGGCAGCAGCGGCAGCGGGACCTTGGTCCTGAACGCGACGGTGTATTCGTCGACCTTGGTCACGGTGTCGACGTTGCGAAGCTCATTGCCGCCCTGGGTGGCGCGGCCGACATCCGAAAGCGCCCAGGCGAAGCTGGCGACAATCGAATCGGCATTCACCTTCACGCCGCTGGTGAACTCGGCGTCCTTGCGCAGCGTCAGGTGCCAGAGCGTCGGCTCGACCAGCTTCCAGCTTTCGGCGAGCCAGGGGTTGGACTGGCCCTTGTCGTTGACGCGCACGAGTTGGTCGAACACCGGGTCGAGCCAGTAGTTGGTCGGCGCGCCGCCGCCGATATACGGATTGCCACGGCCCGGGGCCTTGGCATACATGCCGATGCGCAACGTGTTGTTGTCCTGCGCCGCAGCCTCATCCGCCATTGCAGCACCAGCGGACAGGACCAGCAGCGCCGCCATGGCGCCCCGCCCCCAATGAATCTGACCGATCATTCCCAGCTCTCCCTAAATCCGGGCGTTTCCCAGCCCGTATACAAGCTGGTCGCAGCCTATGGCGGGCCGCAACATCCGGTCAAGAAAACCTCCCGTCAGGCGCAAAGAAAAGGGGCGGCCCGGAGGCCGCCCCTGACATCCGAAAGCGACTGTTCAGCCCTGGCCTTCCAGGGTCATCCGCTCCCACAGCAGGACGCGGTTCCAGTATTCGAAGTTCTTGAGCCGAGGCGTCGCCGCATAGATATCGACGCCAAGCAGGATCGGCATGGTCATGGCGTCGTTGTGCGCGGCCGCCATCAGCTCCTGCAGGATCTTCTCGCGCTTCTTCGGGTCCATCTCGGTCGAGGCCGCCTTGATCAGCGGCATGTGGCTGTCGATGCAGACAATCGCGTTCGGCACCAGGCAGGAGAAGTTCGAGAAGGGGCGCGACGCGTCCATGTGCGGATCGACGAAGGCCGAGAAGCCCGAGCCGTCGCCATCCCAGACGCCGCCCAGATACTTCTTCAGCCAGTCCGGGAACGGGATCTGCCGCACCTCGGCCTGGATGCCGATCTTGCCAAGGGACTCCGCCATGTAACTATAGATCTCGATGTCGCGCGGGATGGCGCCCGGGATGAACTCCGCGATCATCTTGAAGCCGTTGGGATAGCCGGCATCGGCCAAAAGCTTCTTTGCCGCGACCGGGTCGTATTTATACGGCGGCAACGTGGCGTTGTAGCCGAAGGTCGACGGGTTGGCCGGCTGATTGGCCGGCGAGGTGACGCCGCCCAGCAGTCCATCGACGATGCCCTTGCGGTCGATGGCGAGGTTGGCGGCCATGCGCACGCGCTTGTCGGCGAAGGGCGTGCCCTTGGCGCCCCAGCGGTTCTTGAAGTCCTTCGTGAACATCGCGAAGTTCATGACGTTCGGCGACGAGAAGACGTGGACGACCTGGCCCGCGTCGCGCACCTGCTTGATGTCGTCCGGCGCCACGGTGACGGCAAGGTCGATCTGCTTCGAGATGATGGCCTGCAGCCGCGAGGCCGCTTCAGGCAGCTCGACGAAGCGCAGCGTGCGGATCTTGCCCGGACGCCAGGACTTGTCGAACACCGTGAATTCAGCGTCATTGTCGGTCCAGCGCACCATCTTGTAGCCGCCCGACGTCACCGGGTTCGCCGTGTAGCCGGGTATGCCCACATCCTTCAGATGCTTCGGCTCCAGGATGTAGGCGCGCTGCAGGGTGCCCGGCGTCAGCGGTGCCGGCGCCTTGGTGATGATCGCCACGGTCAGGTTATCGACCTTCGTGACCCGGTCGATCTCGCGCAGCTCGCGCCCGCCGGAGGTAGCGCGCCCTTCGTCGGACAGCGCCCAGGCGAAGCTGCCCACGACGGCGTCGGCGTCGATCTTGGCGCCGTTGGAGAATTCGAGATTCGGCTTCAGCTTGAAATGCCAGGTCGTGTTGTCGACCAGCTTCCAGCTTTCGGCGAGCCAGGGCACGACCTGGCCCTCCTTGTTGACGCGCGTCAGCCCGTCGAACAGCGGATCCCACCAGTAGATGCTGGGCACGCCGCCGCCGCCATAAGGATTGCCTCGCGCGGGCGTCTTCGAATACATGCCGACGCGCAGCGTGTTGTTGTCCTGCGCCGCCGCCGGCGCCGCACTCATCATAGTCCCGACCGCCAGCGCGGCCACGGCCCCAAAGGCC
>CANJEJ010000083.1 GCA_947473325.1 Alphaproteobacteria bacterium
AGGCCGCCGCCAGCACAGCGTGGACCTCACCGACGAGGATTTCCTCGCCGGGGTGGGTGCTGGCCGCCACCCAGCGCGGCCGGTTTCCGATCGCGGCTTCGGCCGCCGCCAGCGCCTGTGGATCGACGGCAAGCGGCGGTGTCGCGAATTTCAGGTTGCCCGGGCAGGCGGCCAGGGGCGCGCCAAGCGCCTGGAAATGCGCGAGATCCTCCGGCGATTGGGCGAGACAGGGCTGGAAGCCCGCGAGCAGGGGCGCAACCAGCGAACGCAGCCGCATCCAGCGGCGGAACGACCGCTCCGACATCCGGCCGTTGACCAGGGCGCGCGGGATGCCCCGACGATCCAGTTCAAGCAGGGTCACCGGCCAGAGCTCCGATTCGACAAAGACCGCCGCATCGGGCCGCCAGTGATCGAGAAAGCGGGCAAGGACGGGCGCGATATCAACCGGCGCGAACTGATGGGCGACGTCCCGCGGCAACCGGTCTGCGAGCAGCCGCGCCGAGGTTACCGTCACGCTGGTGAACAGGATGTGCAGGCCGGGGTGGCGATCCCGCAGCGCATCGACCAGCGGCAGGACCGACAGCGCCTCGCCCACACTAGCGGCATGTAGCCAGAGCAGACGGCCGGCCGGCCGCACCACGCTCGCATGCCCCAGCCGCTCGGTGTGGCGAAGCGGGTCTTCCTTGCCGGCGGCAAGGCGCTGGCGCAGGCGGCGGCGAATCAGGGGCGTCGCCAGCCAGCCGATTGCGCGATACAGCGAATAGATCGCCGTCGCGCCTGTCATACCAGGCCGAGGCGGCGTTCCAGCGCGCCACACAGCATCTGGCCGACGGCGATGTGCATCTCCTGGATGCGCGCGGTGGTTGTCGAAGGCACGACCAGCAGCGGATCGGCAAGGCCAGGCAGCTTGCCGGCCATGCCGCCCGACAGGGCCGCCGCCGTCATGCCCATCCGGCGCGCCGTCTCGAGCGCCAGGATCACATTGGGGCTGCGGCCCGAGGTGGTGATGCCAATCGCAACATCGCCGGGACGCCCGAGCGCTTCAACCTGGCGGGCAAATATCTTGTCGAAGCCGAGGTCGTTGCCCGCCGCGGTAATCAACGACGTGTCGGTCGTCAACGCGAGAGCGGCGATCGGCGCGCGATCCTTGACATAGCGAACCGCCAGTTCCGTGGCGAGGTGCTGCGCGTCGCCGGCGCTGCCGCCATTGCCGAAGAACAGGATCTTGCCGCTGGCGCGGATGCAGATTTCACAGGCGTCCAGCAGCCTGGCGAAAGGTGCGCGCACCGCGGCGAGCGTCGCCGCCGCGACTGACAGATGCTCGTCAAATTCAGCCTTGAGGAAAGCGTCAATGTCCGTCACGGCTTGCCCCCCAAATACTTGAACCAGTCCCTGGTTGCTTCCGCGATGGAGTTGGGATCCCACACCGGGGCCTCGCGCCAGTATTCGATATGGCGCAAGATTTGGGTAACGCCCTTCTCGATCGGCACGCGCGGCTGCCAACCCAATTGCGATGTGATGCGACTGATGTCGGCAAACGTGGTCTCTGGCTCACCCGGGCGCTTCGGGATGAAGGTCCGCTCCCCGCCCAGCAGGTCGACCAGCCGGTTGACCGACACGGTGGCACCACTGCCGACATTGAAGATCTCACCCTTGATATCGCTCTGCAGGGCCGCTAGGACCGCTTCCGCGACGTCGGTGACATAGGTGAAATCGCGCGTCTGCGTCCCGTCGCCAACGATGGTGTAGGGCTTGCCCGCAAGTTTCTGCGCAAGGAACACGCCGAACACCGCGCCATACGTGCCCGATGTGCGGGAGCGCGGCCCATAGACGTTGAAGAAGCGCAGCGACAGCGCCGGCAGGCCATAGACCTGGGCCCAATGCATGACGAGCTGCTCGCCCAGCAGCTTGGTCAGGGCATAGGGGTACTGCGGCCGCATCGGCGCCGATTCCGGCGTCGGGTAGTGATCGGGAATGCCATAACAGGACGACGACGCGGCATAGACAAGGCGCTTGATTCCCGCCGCCCGCGCCGCCTGCAGCAGGTTGAAGGTGCCATCCACATTCGCCTGGAAATAGCCGGTCGGATTCTGGATCGACGGTACGATGTCGGCGAGCGCCGCAAGATGAACGACCCAGTCGGCATCCTTGAAAGCGGAGATCCAGCCGCCGGGCCTGGCGAGGTCGTCCTCGATCAGCAACACCTTGCTGGCTACGTGCGCCAGGTTCGCAGCCCGCCCGGTGCTGTGGTTGTCGATCACCGTCACGCCGTGGCCACGGGCCAGCAGCAAATCGACGACATGACTGCCGATGAAGCCGCTCCCGCCGGTGACGACAACCTTCATGACAGCGTGGGCCCGCGCTTGTGGTGCAGGAGGTCGAGGAGATAGCGGCCATAGCCCGACTTCGCGAGCGGGGCCGCGAGCTTTTCGAGCTGCGCGTCGTCGATGAAGCCCATGCGCCAGGCAATTTCCTCGGGGCAGCCGATCTTCAGGCCCTGTCGGGCCTCCACCACCGCGATGAACTGATGCGCCTGCAGCAGCGCATCATGCGTCCCGGTGTCGAGCCAGGCGGCACCGCGACCGAGGATTTCCACGGCCAGCTTGCCACGCTCAAGATAGACACGGTTTACGTCCGTGATCTCCAGTTCGCCGCGCGGCGACGGCTTCAGGTTGCGCGCCACCTCGATGACGTCGTTGTCATAGAAGTACAGGCCGGTGACGGCATAGTTGGAGCGCGGCTTGAGCGGCTTCTCTTCCAGACTGACCGCCTTACCAGCTTTGTCGAATTCCACGACGCCATACCGCTCGGGATCGGCGACGCGATAGGCGAATACGGTGGCCTCGCCATGGCGGGCAGCCGCAGCCTGCAACTGGTCGCTGAAGCCCTGCCCAAAATAGATGTTGTCGCCGAGAACCAGCACCACCGGGTCTCGGCCCATGAAAGGCTCACCGATGAGGAAAGCTTGGGCGAGCCCTTCGGGCTTGGGCTGCGCCGCGTAGCTAATCGACAGTCCCCACTGGCTGCCGTCTCCCAGCAGCGCCCGGAACTGCGACTGATCCTGCGGCGTGGTAATCATCAGGATCTCGCGAATACCGGCCAGCATGAGTGTCGTGAGAGGGTGATACACCATCGGCTTGTCATAGATCGGCAGCAATTGCTTGCTGACCGCGATGGTGGCCGGATAAAGCCGCGTGCCGGAGCCGCCGGCCAGCACGATGCCCTTGCGTGACGTCACTGCAATTTCCCTGGACAGTTGAAGAATGCTGCCTTCTCGCGTCCGTCCGTCCGAGGTCCGGCCGCGGGTCTGACCTTATACCATTGTCGCGGGGGAGAAAGATCGGCGGCGTGGTGATCCAACCTTGACGAACGAACGGCCCTCCGGCGTAAGTAGGCCGCCGCGATCACCGCCCAGGACCAGCCCCCAACAATGATCAAGCTTCTGAAGCGCCTTTACGAACTGCCGCCGGCGGAGACAGTTCGCAAGCTGCGCCGACGCCTGGGGCTGATCGATCCCGCCGCCGACCGGATCCGCGAGTTACGCGCCTCCAACAAGCTCCGACCGCAGTTGCCTGTCGATTTCCTGAGCCGCTGCGAAACCGTGCTTGCCCGCACGATCGGCTGGCCGCCGCTGGATTTCGCCGGCCGTTCGGTCATCGAGATCGGCGCCGGACCCGCCCTGGGATGGGGGCCCCTCGCAGTGTTCCGCGGCGCGCAGCGATACCTTTGTGTCGATCCCGAAGGCGGATTGCCGGTGGTCGATGACCCGGTCCTGCGCACACGGTATTTCTTGCCCCTCTTCCGCGACCTGACCGCGGTCTATGGCGCGCAGGGTTCGTTTGACTCCTTCCTGGCGGCGATCCGGGAGCGCATTCAGGTGGTGCCCAAGCCATTGCTTTCGGCGGGGCTCGATGGCCAGTTTGATATCGGCCTGTCGAACTCCTGCCTGGAGCACGTCTTCCAGCTCGATGAATCCATGGCCTATCTGCGCCAACACACGAGCGCCGAATTCCGCTTCATTCACCTGGTAGATTTCGGCAACCACCGAAAGGCGGCAAGCCCATTTTCGGGCATCTATGACCGCTCTCCCGAAGAGCATTGGTCGCACTTCGGCCGCGGCATCAACCTGCTTCGACCCAGCGAAATCCAGCAAGCTCTGCAACGCCACTGGCCGACGCAGTTGGTGCCGCTTTACGCGGTGCCCGAGGACTATGACGAACCTATCCTGCCCTATTGGCAGGAGCGCCACAGCCGCGAACACCTGTTCCTGAAAGTGGCACTTTTCGCGAGCACCCCGAAGGTCGTACTGACAGGCGGACGCTAGGGACGACGCGCCGTGCCGAGACGCTCACCGCCGTATTTGTCGGCCGTCACAGCCTTGCACCAGTCATCGTTCTCGATGTACCAGCGCACCGTCCGGCGAAGTCCAGTCTCGAAGGTTTCCCGCGGTTGCCAGCCCAGTGCATCGGCAATTTTCGTGGCATCAATCGCGTAGCGCCAGTCATGCCCTGGGCGGTCCGTGACAAAGGCCAGCTGGCTTTCATACTTGCCCGACGGCTTCGGCGCCAGTTCGTCAAGTAGCGCGCAGACGGTGCACGCGACCTCGAGATTCTGCCGTTCCGCGTTGCCACCGATGTTGTAGGACTCGCCGATCACGCCGCGCTCCAGCACCAGCCGGAGAGCCCTTGCGTGGTCCTCGACATAGAGCCAATCACGGACATTGTCGCCCTTGCCATAGATGGGCAGCTTGTCGCCCGCGAGCGCCTTGCGGATCAGCACCGGGATCAGCTTCTCCGGATACTGATAAGGACCATAGTTGTTGGAACAGTTGCTGAGCACGATCGGCAGGCCATAGGTGTGATGCCAGGCGCGCACCAGATGATCCGACGCTGCCTTGCTCGCCGAATAGGGCGAGCGAGGGTCATAGGCTGTCGTCTCGGTGAACTGGCCCGTCGGACCGAGGCTGCCGAAGACTTCGTCGGTCGAGACATGGTGGAAGCGGAAGGCGTCGCGCTCGGCGCCGGGGAGCGCGCCCCAATAGGCCCGCACCGATTCGAGCAGCGTGAAGGTGCCCATGATGTTGGTCTCGATCGCGACACGCGGCCCGTCGATCGAGCGGTCGACATGCGATTCGGCGGCGAGATGCATGATGGCGGTCGGACGGTGCCGGGCGAGCACGGCCTGGACAGCCGGACCGTCGCCGATGTCAACCTGTTCGAAGGCATAGCGCGGTGATCGGGCGGCGTCCGCCACATTGAGCGGCGAGCCGGCATAGGTGAGCTTGTCGAGATTGACGACGCCAGCCTCCGTTTCGGCGATCAGCTGGCGCACGACGGCCGAGCCGATGAAGCCCGCTCCGCCGGTGACAAGAATCCTTGCTGACATTGGCACCGCCATCCTACACGCTAGTGCTTCGGCGAACCTTCCGAAGGACCCCGCGTGAATACTCCAGCGAGAGGGGGCAAGCCAAGCCAGCCTGCCCGGACCACCCTGTCCGCCGTGTGGTCCTGGCCCGAATGGATGGGGCTGTCGGTTGGCCTGGCGCTCGCCGTCTTCTACCGGGCCACCTTTGCCGAAGGGCCAACAATCGGCACGATCAGCAACTTCCTGGAACTGAAATGGGCTGCGGTCGCATTGGCTGGGGCGGGTTGGGCGCTGGGACTGGCCACCGGCCGGCTGCCGGCCAGTCCACTCCGCCCGAGTTGGATCGACCTGGCCCTGGCCGGCCTGACAGTCTGGGCCCTGCTGTCCCTCGCCTGGACGCCCGACCTAGCGGCGGCCACCTTGAGCGGCCTTTACGCCGGCATTGCCATCCTTCTCTACCTTCTTGCGCGCTCTACCGCAGCCGACACACTGATACGCATCCTTCTTGTAGCCTCTGCTGTGGTGGTAACGGCGGGGCTTGCAACCGGTCTGGCGCTCTGGGCGGTGGAGAGACTTGGCTTTGGCGACGAGAGACCCTTCGAACTTGCCTTCGGCAATGAAAATTTTGCGTCGGAGACACTCGTTCTCTGCGCCTGCGTCCTGCCACTGGCCTGGCGGCAACCTGCTTCGACCCTCCGCTGGTTGACCCTGGCCACCTGTGCCCTCGCGGTCCTCTATCTCCTGCTGCTGGCGCCGTCGAACCTCCAGTATCTCGCCCTGCTGGCAGCCCTTTGGTATCTCGCCCTGCGCTTCCTGCCGGCCCGGCTTGGCGTTGCGCTGACCATTGTGCTGGCCATCGTGACGGGCGGTGCGATCGCCATTTTCGTCGGCAACGACGACTTCGCCGCCCGCTTCGCACGCTTGCCGCTCGGGGCACTGGAGCGGGTGCAGGTGTGGTCAAATGTCGCGGCCGGGATCGCCGACGCGCCGCTGCTGGGGCATGGCTGGGGCAGTTTTTATCACGCGTACGCGGAATACATAGACCGCTACATGACCTTCGCGCCGAACCTTGGTCTGCCTGCCTTCGACTCCTTTGAGCGCATCGCGGGGGCGGGGCATAACGAACTGCTGGAAATCTGGTTTCTTCTTGGTCTGCCGGGGTTCCTGCTGGCGGTCCTGATCGTAGGCCTCGCCCTCGCCGCTGGGCTGCGGTCTGCGCGCGATACAATAGCTGGCTGGGCCGGGCTTGGGCTGGTCGCCTGGCTCGCCATGGCCATGATCGAATTTCCTGGCCAGAACGCCGCCTCAGCCGCACTTGCCCTGCTGTTCCTTGCTCTGGTGGTGCCGGCGAGCCCGGCCGCTAGCGGACGCCGGACCGTCAATCCGGGCCGGATCCTGCCGATCGGCGCGGCCGTCGCGGCGCTCGCCCTTGCCCTCCCCGCCCTTGTCGAAGTCCACGCGCAGAACCGCTTTGCGGCCGCCGATCTGCTGCACAAGGCCGGTCGGCTGGGACCGTCGGCAGACGCGATGGGGCGGGCGCTGGCAGCCTCCTCCCGCGCACCGAAACTGCGGCTGCGCCTGTATCCGCAGAGCATCGTGGCGGGGCTGCCCTACTGGAACCAGACGGGCATCCCGGAACTCGAGCGGCGCTATGCGGTCAGCGCGTCAGCGGCCCCGCACCACCCCGTCCTGCTCGACCTGCGCCTGAAATTCCTGCTCGCCCTGACCAATCCGCCCCCCGCCGAAGTTGAGTCAGCCCTGGTGGCACTCAAGGTCACTTCCGGCCTGTCCAACGCCAATGCGTACGTGCTGGAAGCCGCCTGGGCCCTGCGGACCGGCGACCGCGCGCGGGCCGAGGCGAGCCTGACCCTCGCGGAATCGCGCCTTGCCGCCAACCCCATTGCGGTAAGCGCCTCCAACAACCGGGCCAATATCACGGCCCTGCATCAGCAGCTCAACGCTGGCAGCCGATAATTTCGGGGCATTTTTGTTTGCGGGCCAAATCGGGTATGTGGAGGTCGCCATGAGCACCCACGAAACCCTTCGTCGCGACGACCCCGTTAAGGGATCGTCGAATCGGTCCTTCGGGCTGGTGATTGCGGCGGCACTGTCCATCTTCGGCCTGTGGGCCTTTGTCTTCCGCGGCGGGGAAATCCGCTGGTGGCTGGTGGTGCCCGCCCTCATCTTCGTGGCGGCGGCGCTGGTGGCACCCCAGGTGCTGGCACCGTTGAACCGCCTGTGGACCAGCCTCGGCCTCTTGATGCATCGGGTTGTGAACCCGCTGGTGATGGCAGCGATGTATTATGGCGTGGTGACGCCGGTTGGCCTGATCATGCGGGCGCGGGGCAAGGACATTCTGAAGCTGCGCCGCGACCCGGCAGCCACGAGCTATTGGGTCACGCGCGACAATCCGGGCTCGCGCGGCGAGTCAATGCGCCAACAGTTCTGAGGTTGCGATGTCGTTTCTGGCGGAACTCTGGTCGTTCCTGCGCGTGCGCAAGAAATTCTGGCTGCTGCCGGTGATCCTGGTGATGCTGCTGTTCGGCGGCCTGTTGGTGCTGGCGCAGGGCTCGGCGGTGGCACCCTTCATCTATACGATCTTCTGATCCGTGCGCATCCTCGGGCTGTCCGCATTCTACCACGACAGTGCCGCGGCGCTGGTCGATGACGGACGCATCGTCGCCGCTGCGCAGGAAGAGCGCTTCACGCGCAGGAAGCATGACGATTCCTTCCCGAGGCATGCTATCGGCTATTGCCTGGAAGAAGCGGGCATTAGCCTCGACGAAGTCGACTTCGTCGCCTTCTACGACAAGCCCTTCATCAAGTTCGAGCGGCTGCTCGAAACCTACATCGCCTTTGCGCCCAGGGGCTTCTCATCGTTCCGCTTGGCGCTGCCGCTGTGGCTGAAGGAGAAGCTGTTCCAGAAGTCGCTGCTCAAGAAAAAGCTGAAGGAGATTGTGCCCGGCTTCGACTGGGAGAAGCGGCTGCTGTTCGCCGAACATCACCAGAGCCATGCGGCAAGCGCCTTCTTCGCCTCGCCCTTCGAGCGTGCGGTGGTGCTGACGATGGACGGTGTTGGCGAATGGGCGACGACGTCAGTGGCGCTGGGCGAAGGCAACGACCTCAGGATGCTGCGGGAGATTCACTTCCCGCATTCGGTCGGCCTGCTCTATTCGGCGATGACCTATTACACTGGCTTCAAGGTCAACTCCGGCGAATACAAGGTTATGGGCCTTGCCCCCTATGGCGAGCCGAAGTTCAAGCAGCAGATTCTCGACAACCTGATCGACCTGAAGGCGGACGGGAGCTTCCGCCTCAACATGGACTATTTCGACTTCGCTACCGGCCTGCGCATGACCAACGCGAAGTTCGACGCCCTGTTCGGCGGCCCGGCGCGCAAGCCGGAAGAGTTGCTGACGCAGCATCACATGGACCTCGCCGCCTCGATCCAGGCGGTGACAGAAGAGATTGTGCTGCGGCTGGCGCGCGCACTCGCGGCCGAGACTGGTGAAAAGAACCTCTGCCTTGCCGGCGGCGTGGCGCTGAATTGCGTCGCCAACGGCAAGATCCTGCGCGAGAAGTTGTTCGAAAGCATCTGGGTGCAGCCTGCGGCGGGCGATGCCGGCGGTGCGGTGGGCGCGGCCTTAGCCGGATATCACCTTTTCCATGGCGGCCCGCGCACGGCAGACAACAAGCACGACAAAATGCAGGGCGCATATCTTGGACCCGCCTTCGCACAAGGCGATATCGAGAAACGCCTGACGGCGGCGGGGGCGAAGTTCACCGTGCTCGACGACACCGCGATGATCGACACGCTTGCCACCGACCTGGCGGCAGAACATGCGTTAGGCTGGTTCCAGGGCCGCATGGAGTTTGGCCCGCGCGCACTGGGCGGGCGCTCGATCATCGGCGACCCGCGCTCCCCGCGCATGCAGTCGACTCTGAATTTGAAAGTGAAATATCGCGAATCCTTCCGGCCCTTCGCGCCTGCCGTGCTACGCGAGGACCTAGAGGAGTGGTTCGAGATCGACTCCGACAGTCCCTACATGCTGATGGTGGCCGACGTGGCGAAATGCCGGCAGCGGCCAATGACCGACGCGGAAAGTTCTCTGTTCGGCATCGAGAAACTGAATGTGCCGCGCTCCGACATTCCCGCTGTGACACATGTGGACTATTCTGCCCGCATCCAGACTGTGCATGTCGACACCAACCCACGTTTTCACGCGCTGCTGTCGGCCTTTAAGCAGAAGACCGGCTGCCCTGTGCTGGTCAACACCAGCTTCAACGTGCGCGGCGAACCCATCGTCTGCACCCCGGAAGATGCCTTCCGCTGCTTCATGGGTACGGAGCTTGACGTGCTGGCGGTGGGAAACTGTTATTTACGCAAACAGGATCAGGATCCGGCGCTGAGGCTCGACTACACAAATGTTTTTGAGCGGGACTGAATGTCTCATCGCGCCCCTCTTATCAAAATCAACCCGGTAGCGGCGCCCGAATGACTTGGGGAGTCATCTATTTTCTGCTGTGGGTCTACCGCTGCATATTTTCGGTGCTTGCAGAACTGGTTATCGCGCGCCTGACTTCGCTCGGCGATTCCGCCCAATATGCCGATACCCTCGTCGAAAGAGATGTAGGAGACTCCCTAGCCAACGCTTTCGACAGCCCGCGCCATGCCGCGACTGCGCTTACCGAAGGACTCGGTTCGTTGTTTGCCAATATCAGTGGCGGAATTCCCTTCTTCACCAATATCTGTTTTCAAACCATCGCATTTGTTGGGATTCTTGCCGTACTGAGAGCAACGCCGTCACGGTTTCGACTGCTTCTCTTGGCGTGCGTGATGCTGCCATCCTTTTCAATCTGGTCGTCTGTCGCGAGCAAGGAAGCCTTGCTGGTCTATGCCGTCGGAATGCTGAGTGCACTCGCCATCAGGATGTACAGCGGGTCTTATCGGCTTACCATCTGGCATGCTTTGTCCCTGATTATGGTGGCGCTAGCGAAAGAGGAATATGTGCCGGCTCTTGCCTTCCTTCTCGCCGGCACTTTCGTCGCTCGGCACGTGCGTCAGCACACCTCGCTGGTCCTGTGGGCCGGGCTTCTTTCGCTGGTCTTCCTGTTTCTGTTCGCAGATCGATTGACCACCATGGTCATGACCATCCCGTTGCACTTCGAGAACCTTGGCAACTCACGTCCCTCGTTCTGGACAGAACCGAACGATGTCTTTGCCAAGGCACCGCTTGGCATGTTTCTGGCGTTCTTCGGCCCCACCTTTGCCGAGGCCACGTCGGCGCCCCTGCAAATGATTACCTTTGTCGAGAGCAGCCTGCTTTTGGCGACGCTTGTCATTGTTCTCCTGACCCGGCTGCCCCGAATGCCCGTCTATATGACACTCATGGGCGGCTTCACACTTTTCTGGATCATGTTTGCGGCATATCCCATTGGTGCAATGAATGCCGGGTCTGCGATTCGATATCGCACGAGCTACCAATTGCTAATCTTCGCACTCATTATCGTGGTCATGTCCCGAAGCCGATACAAAACTTGGATTGAATCGCGTGCCGAAAAACATTCCGGCGCCAGGCCACAAACGATTCCACGGGATGAAGCAAGCCCCCCATTGGCCTCCTCCCATGTCCATGGAGGCCCTTCTCCGTCGTGAAACTCAACCCGGCTGCGCGCCGGCGGCGATGCCTTGGCCCGCGAACAGTCTGTGGCGGAGCGCACGATACCGACGGTTGACTGCTTAAGTCGTTAGTCAGTATGCTCTTTTTTGGATCGCTAGCCGCACCCCCAGTGCGGAGCGTTGCCTAAGGCTATCTTGACGTCTCCATTCGAAATTTCCGGGCCTGTTGTGGTTACCGGCGGGAACGGTCAACTCGGACGCGCTGTGGTTGCTCGCCTGCTCTCGGTAGGCACTCGTGTCATCAGCGTGGATATCGGAGAGGCCGCCACTGGGGCAGATTTGCCGCTTCTGACCTCCCGTGTCATCGACCTTGTCAATTTGGATGGTCTCGAACACATGGTGGCCAGCCTGCCGAGCTTTTCCGGCTGGGTAAATTGCCACTATCCCCGACCCCGTGACTGGGGCCTGAGAAGTGGCGAGCGCCCCGACGTCTGGCCCGGCGTCATTCAGGATCATCTGGTCAGCTATTGCCTGCTGTCACAGTTCGCCGCCGAGGCGATGGCTGCCCGGGGCGGCGGGTCGATTGTCAACGTCGGCTCCATCTACGGTCTTGTTGGTCCCGACGACGCCCTCTATGCCGGCACAGATATGACGATGCCGGCTCCCTACGCCGCGATCAAAGGAGGCATCGGCGCATACAGCCGTCTGCTAGCGGTAAGAATGGGCAAGGCACAGGTGCGCGTGAATACGGTGGCGCCGGGTGGTGTCGAGGCCCAGCAGGATCGCCGCTTCAAGCGCCGCTACGCCGTGAGAACGCCCCTGGGACGCATGGCGCGGATCGAAGAGGTGGTCGCGCCCATCTTGTTCCTTCTGTCTGAAGGTGCGTCCTATGTCACCGGCACGACGCTGATCGTGGATGGCGGCTGGACAGCTCGGTGACTTGGCCAAACACCAATCCCATGGGCGCTCAGGTGCGGCTCGATGACTTTGACGGCCGCCACCTCAACGATCCCGCATATCTGCGGTGGCTGCGGGACTACGACGTTATTCGTACTCTGAACCTTCCAGCATATTGGGAACCGGTCGCTTTCTCTCAGGTGCAGGAGTACGTCCGTAGCATTCTGGCCTCTAAGACAGACAGGCTCTTTGCTCTCATCGACACCCGCGACGAAGCCTTCATCGGGACGATGAAAGCGGGTCATGTTGACTGGGACGCGCGAACCGCCGATGTCGGCATAATGATCGGGGAGCGGGAGCGATGGGGCCAAGGTCTGGCGCGCGACGGCATTCGTTCGCTCTGCGAGTGGCTGTTCAGCGCCTGCGACCTGCGGCGTCTCACTGCCGGGTTCATGGCCGTCAATCCGTCGATGGAAAGCCCGTTCCTAAGAAACGGATTCAAACGGGAGGGCGTGCTGCGACAGCACGACCGCCTGCGCGATGGCGGCTATTCTGATCACATTCTGCTGGGCTGTTTCGCGGACGAGTTTTCGAATGCAATCCGCGGCAAAGGATCTAATTCATGAAGAACACCTGGCGTTTCACAGGCAACGAACTGAACTACCTGCGCGAGGTGGTCGATTCGGGCTTTGGGTCTGGCACCTCTGGCAGCATGAACAACCGGTTCGAGCAGGCCTTCGCCCGAAAATCGAGCTCCAAGTATGCGATCACTTTCAACTCCGGGACCGGCACGCTTCAGGCGGCGCTCTATGCGGTGGGCTGCGGCTATGGCGATGAGGTGATTACAACCCCGCTTACGGTGATTTCAAATCTCGACGTCATCCTGGCCCAGAACGCCATCCCCGTGTTCGCCGACGTCGATGAGAATACCTTCAACATCGATCCGGCTGACATTGCGCGTAAGATTACGCCGCGCACGAAGGCCATCGTGCCGGTCGCGCTGTACGGCCTGTGCTGCGACATGGATCCGATCATGGAGCTCTCGCGCAAGCATGGCATTCCCGTGATCATGGATGCGGCCGAGGCGCATATGGCCGAATACAAGGGACGGCCCATCGCTGAGATCGCGCAGATCACCAGCTACTCGACCGAGAACTCCAAACACATCACCACCGGCGATGGCGGCATTGTTGTCACTGACAACGAGCACTACGCCACGCAGATGCGGAAGTTCGGCAGCCTCGGCTATGCGGCGCTCCCGGCGGGCGATGGACGCATCCGGCGCAACAAGGACATCTTCCAGAACCCGAGCTACAAGCGCCACGATGCATTTGGCTATAACTTCCGCATGCCGGAAGTGGCCGCGGCCCTGGGCCTCGCGCAGACAGAGCGGATGGACTGGTTCATCGACTTGCGCCTGAAGATTGCCGCGATGTATGCCGAGGCGATCAAGGGCTGCAACTATCTCGTGCCGCAGCTGACGCCACCGGGCTACAAGAACACCTATTGGACCTATACCTGCCGATACGAGCGGACCGACGTGTCATGGAGCGACTTCCGCGCCAAGTATGTCGATTTCGGCGGCGACGGAATCTATGCCGCATGGGCATTGCTTTATGATGAAACAGTCGTCACGTCGGGCGCATGGAAGAAGATTTGCCCACCGCTGTATGAGTCAATCAATTTTACCCGCCCGCTTTGCCCGGTCGCGGAACGCATCCAGCCGAAACTGATGCAGTTTGTCACGAATTACGGCAGCCCCGATGAAGCCGAGGTGCATGTCGAGGCGCTTCGCAAAACGATTCGGCACTTCTCATGAGGATCGGCGCCCTCATCCCGGTTCGCCTCGCATCGGAACGCCT
>CANJEJ010000084.1 GCA_947473325.1 Alphaproteobacteria bacterium
CCGGCGGCCCCCGGCGCAGGCGCCACGGTGGCGCCTGGCGGCAGGGACGGCATGCCGTTCCACAGCCGGGTGGCGGCGCCGAAGGCCTTGTTGATTTCGCTGCGGATATCGCTTTGGGCCTGGGCGGCGACGCTCAGCGTCAGCACACCGGCCAGCATCAGCCAGGAAAAGCGCAAGGGACCGGAACTCCGTAAGGTATCTGGATTCAACGACCGCCGTCGGCGGCGAGTTCCCGATTCGATCCCATGCCGTCGGGCGCGAGTCCGGAAATCTCGCGCACAAGCTTACTGAGAATTGCGGCGGAAAATGCGTCGAAGTTCTTCGCCGAGATCACAAAGGCGCCGGGGCCGCCGACCACATTCTCGCCATAATAGGCATCGAGGTTGGCGTATTCGTTCAGGATGGCAAGGCCGTTGATGGTGATGCCCTTTTCCACTGCCTCGTCACGCGCGATGGTGGGCGAGAAGCCGACATTGTTGGTGCCGTCGCCCGACACATCGATGACCTTGCGTTCGGCCTTGAAGGGCGCCTTCTCGATCAACTCGATGGCATAGGCGATGGCATTGCTGAGCGAGGTGCCGTCGCGCAGCATGAAGCGCGGCGTGCGCAGGAAGGCATCGGTAAAGGTCTTGGCCGATTCGGGCCCATTGACCAGGTGCCAGTCGGCGATGAGCCTGACCCCGTCGCGCCGGTCCCCCGCCCAGATGAACAGGCAGACGGCGATGGAGCCGTGCTCGCCGTTGGAAAGCGCGTTGATCACCTGGGGATTGCGGAAGGCTTCGATATAGCCCTGGAACTGCAGGGCGAATTCCTGGGTGTTGACGCTGGCCGACGAATCGACCGCCAGCACAAGCAGGAGATCCACCTTCTCCTGCGCCTGTGCCGGACCGCCCAGTGCCCCCACGATGGCAAGGGCTGCCCATACGCCGCGAAGCCACGTCATGGCCGGGATCATAGTCCGGCCCGGCGCGCTCCGCATGGCTGATCCACCCTTTTGGCAAGATGTTCCCCGTGCGCCGGCCAAGCCAACCGCCTATAATGCGCGCCTTCCGAATCACTTGTCAGACGCCCCGCATGATCCCGCGCTACTCCCGGCCGGAAATGGCCAGCATTTGGTCCCCCGAAACCAAGTACAAGATCTGGTTCGAGATCGAGGCGCATGCCGCCGACGCGATGGCGGAGATCGGCACCATCCCGAAAAGCGCCGCCCAGACGATCTGGGCCCGGGGCAAGGACGCCACTTTCGACGCTGACCGCATCGACGCGATCGAGCGCGAGGTGAAGCATGACGTCATCGCCTTCCTGACCCATGTGTCGGAAATCGTCGGGCCTGAGGCGCGCTTCCTGCACCAGGGCATGACGTCGTCCGACGTGCTCGACACCTGTCTCGCGGTACAACTGTCGCGTGCCGCCGACATCCTGATCGCCGACGTCGATCTGGTGCTGACGGCGCTGAAGCGCCGTGCGCAGGAGCACAAATACACGCCGACCGTCGGCCGCAGCCATGGCATCCATGCCGAGCCAACCACCTTCGGCCTTAAGCTCGCCGGCCACTACGCCGAATTCCAGCGCGCCAAGGAGCGCCTGGCGATGGCGCGCTTCGAGGTGGCGACCTGTTCGATTTCCGGCGCCGTCGGCACCTTTGCCAATGTCGATCCGCGCGTCGAGGCGCATGTCGCGGCGAAGATGGGCCTCGCCATCGAACCGGTGGCGACGCAGGTCATTCCGCGCGACCGCCATGCCGCCTATTTCGCAGCGCTGGCCGTGGTCGCCTCGTCCGTCGAGCGCCTGGCGGTGGAAATCCGCCACCTGCAACGCACCGAGGTGCTGGAAGCGGAAGAGCCGTTCGATCCGGGCCAGAAGGGCTCGTCGGCCATGCCGCACAAGCGCAACCCGATCCTGACCGAGAACCTGACGGGCCTTGCCCGTCTCGTGCGCTCCGCCGTGGTGCCGGCGCTGGAAAACGTGGCGCTGTGGCATGAGCGCGACATCAGCCATTCTTCGGTCGAGCGCGGCATCGCACCCGACGCCACCGTGCATCTCGACTTCGCGTTGCGCCGCCTCGCCACGTTGATGGAGCGGCTCAACATCTATCCGGCGAATATGGAGAAGAACCTCGACCGCCTGGGCGGCCTTGTCCATTCGCAGCGGGTGATGCTCGCGCTGACCCAGAAGGGCATGGCGCGCGAGGCGGCCTATGCCGCCGTGCAGGGCAACGCGATGCGCGTATGGCGCGGCGAAGGCCGCTTCCTCGACTTCCTGAAGGCCGATGCCGGCGTGTCACAGCACCTGTCGGCCGCCGAACTCGCCGAGCTGTTCGACAACGCCTATCACTTCAAGCATGTCGAGACGATCTTCACCCGCGTCTTCGGCCAGGATGGCCAGCAGGCCAAGCGCGCTGCCGAATAGGTCATCCCCAGGCACAAGAAAGCCCCCGGCGCCATTCTGGCGACCGGGGGCCTTTTGCTGAGGGAACCTCAGTTTTTCGCGGCTTCGGCTTCGACCTGTTCGTGGGCAACGCGGGCCACGCTGTCGAACTTGCGGCGGATGTCGTCTTCCGACGTGGTCACGCCCTTGGCCTTCAGATCGCGGGTCACCTTGCGGATCACGTCTTCGTGGCCCGGCTCGTCGAAATCGGCCATCACCACGGTCTTGGCATAGGCCTCGGCCTCAGTGCCATGGAGGCCCAGAAGCTCGGCCACCCACAGGCCCAACAGCTTGTTGCGCCGGGCGTTCACCTTGAACGCGGCCTCGCTGCTGAGGGCGAACTTTTTCTCCTCGGCCTTTTCACGCTTGTCGAAGGTGGTCATGAGCCTCTTCCGGGTGGGGAAAACGGGGTCGCGGGACGTGCTGAGGAGATAGCCCCTGAAGGGGGGCAAATCAACCTTTTACCGCAGTGATAACGGCATGTTTTGAAAGCCCATTTCGCACCTGCAAAAACAGCATATTATTTATTTATATCAATATCTTGACCCTATCGTTTGTTTTGCCCGGGATTCTCCGCTAATGTCCCCCGCGAGTTGCCCGAAGGGCCCTTTTCGGCGCCCGAAACGGCCTCCCATCAGGTTGCAATCCATGGCGCGCCGCAGACAGATCTACGAGGGCAAGGCGAAGGTCATCTTCGAAGGCCCCGAACCCGGGACGTTGGTCCAGTACTTCAAGGACGACGCCACCGCGTTCAACAACAAGAAGCGGGCGACGATCACCGGTAAAGGTGTGATCAACAACCGGATTTCCGAATTCCTGATGATGCGCCTCAACGAGATCGGGGTGCCGACCCACTTCCTGCGCCGCTTGAACATGCGCGAGCAGCTGATCAAGGAAGTCGAGATCATTCCGGTCGAGGTGGTTATCCGCAACATCGCAGCGGGCTCGCTCGCCACGCGCCTCGGCATTCCCGAGGGCCAGGCGCTGCCGCGCTCGATCATCGAGCACTACTACAAGAATGACGAGCTCGGCGACCCGATGGTGTCGGAAGAGCACATCACGGCCTTCGGCTGGGCATCGGCCCAGGAGATGGACGAGATCGTTGCGCTGGCGCTGCGCATCAACGACTTCCTGTCAGGCCTGTTTTTCGGCGTCGGCATCCGCCTTGTCGACTTCAAGATCGAGTTCGGCCGCCTCTATACCAACGACGATGTACGCATCGTGCTGGCCGACGAGATCAGCCCGGATTCCTGCCGCCTGTGGGACCTGAAGACCAACGAAAAGCTCGACAAGGACCGCTTCCGCCGCGACCTCGGCAACATCGCCGAGGCCTATCAGGAAGTGGCGCGCCGGCTGGGCATCCTGCCGGAAAGCGGCCCTGGCGACGTGATGAGCACCAAAGTCGTTCAGTGAGTGGTGAAGTGAAGGCACGCGTCCATATCACGCTCAAATCCGGTGTTCTCGACCCCCAGGGCAAGGCGATCGCGCATGCGCTGGGCTCGCTCGGCTTTGCCGGCGTCGATGACGTCCGCCAGGGCAAGTTCATCGAGATCAAGCTGACCGAACAGGATCGCGGCAAGGCCGAGGCCGCCGTGAAGCAGATGTGCGAAAAGCTGCTCGCCAACACCGTGATCGAGAATTATACGGTCGAGCTGGTGGGATGACGCCGGCCGTGCGGAGGCCCGCGCCATGAAGGCCGCAGTTATCGTCTTTCCCGGTTCCAATCGCGAACATGACGTCGTCGATGCGCTGAACCGCGCGTCCGGCTCGAAGCCGCAACTCGTCTGGCATGGCGAGGGCACGCTGCCCAAGGCCGACCTGATCGTGCTGCCGGGCGGCTTTTCCTATGGCGACTACCTGCGTACCGGCGCCATCGCCGCCCATTCGCCGATCATGCGCGAGGTCAAGGCGAGGGCCGACAAGGGGACGCCGGTGATCGGCATCTGCAACGGCTTCCAGGTCCTGTGCGAATCCGGCCTGCTGCCAGGCGTGCTGCTGCGCAACGCCGCGCTGAAGTTCATCTGCCGCAACGTCGACCTCAAGGTCGAGAACAGCGACAGCCTGTTCACCCGCCGCTACAACCCCGGGGACGTGCTGAGCGTGCCGGTGGCACATGGCGACGGCAACTACTTCGCCGACAACGAGACGCTCGACCGGCTCGAGGGCGAAGGCCGCGTCGCCTTCCGCTATTGCACAGCCGAGGGTGCGGTGACTGCCGAAGGCAATGCGAATGGATCGGCGCGCAACATCGCCGGCATCTTCAACGCGAGGAAGAACGTGCTCGGCATGATGCCACATCCCGAGAACGCCACCGACCCGCGCCTTGGTTCGACCAGCGGCAAGCCGCTGTTCGACGCGATCGCCGAGGCCCTTGCCTGATGACCACGACATACCCCAACGACCTGATGGGCCTGTCGCGCGAGGAATATGACCGCGTGCTCGCCATCATGGGCCGCGAGCCGTCGCACACCGAACTCGGCATCTTCTCGGTGATGTGGAGCGAGCACTGCTCCTACAAGTCGTCGAAGAAGTGGCTGAAAACGCTGCCGACCACCGGCCCGCGCGTCATCTGCGGCCCGGGCGAGAATGCCGGCGTCGTCGATATCGGCGAAGGCCAGGCGGTCATCTTCAAGATGGAGAGCCACAACCACCCGTCCTATATCGAGCCCTATCAGGGCGCGGCGACCGGTGTGGGCGGCATCCTGCGCGACGTCTTCACCATGGGCGCACGGCCAATCGCCAACCTGAACGCGCTCCGCTTCGGCGATCCGTCGCATCCCAAGACGCGTCACCTGGTGGCCGGCGTCGTCGCCGGTATCGGCGGCTATGGCAATTGCGTCGGCGTGCCCACGGTGGGCGGCGAGACCAACTTCCACGCTTCCTACAACGGCAACTGCCTGGTTAACGCGATGACCGTCGGCATCGCCCGCGCCGACCGCATCTTTTATTCGGCGGCCGCGGGCCCGGGCAACCCGGTGGTCTATGTCGGCGCCAAGACCGGCCGCGACGGCATCCATGGCGCCACCATGGCCTCGGCCGAGTTCAACGAGGACGCGGAAGAAAAGCGCCCGACGGTGCAGGTCGGCGACCCCTTTACCGAAAAGCTTTTGATCGAAGCCTGCCTCGAGCTGATGGAGACCGACGCCATCGTCGCCATCCAGGACATGGGCGCGGCGGGCCTCACCTCCTCCTCCGTCGAGATGGCGGGCAAGGGCAACCTTGGCATCGAACTCAACCTCGACCTCGTGCCGATGCGCGAAGAGGCGATGAGCGCCTATGAGATCATGCTGTCGGAAAGCCAGGAGCGCATGCTCATGGTGCTGAAACCCGACCGGCAGGAACTGGCGCAGAGAATCTTCGACAAGTACGAGCTCGACTGCGTCACCATCGGCACGTTGACGACGACGGGACGCCTGGTCTTGAAGCGCAACGGCAAGGTCGAGGCCGACATGCCGGTGCAGCCGATTTCGGAACAGGCGCCGCAGTATGACCGGCCGCACATGGCGACACCAAGGAAGCCGCAGATCGACGCGAAGGACGTGAAGGCGGTCGATGCCGCCACCGCGCTGACCAAGCTGATGGGCTGCCCCGACCTCGCCAGCCGCCGCTGGATCTGGGAGCAGTACGACTACCTCGTGCGCGGCCACACGGTGCAGCGCCCCGGAGGCGACGCCGCGGTGGTGCGCCTGCCCGACTCGCAGAAGGGCCTCGCCCTTGTCGTCGACTGCACACCGCGCTATTGCGTGGCCGACCCCGAGATGGGCGGCATGCAGGCGGTGGTTGAGACTTGGCGCAACATCACCGCGGTCGGCGGCCTGCCCATCGCGATCACCGACAACATGAATTTCGGCAACCCGGAGCGGCCCGAGATCATGGGCCAGTTCGTCGGCTGCATCGACGGCATGCGCCGTGCCTGCGAGGCGCTGGACTATCCCGTCGTTTCCGGCAACGTGTCGCTCTACAACGAGACCAACGGCCAGGCGATCCTGCCCGCACCCGTCATCGGCGGCGTCGGCCTGATCGCCGACATTGACCGCACCGCCAGCATCGGCTTCAAGGCGGCGGGCGAGGACATCATCGTCATCGGCGAGACGTTGGGGCACCTGGGTGCTTCGCTCTACCTGCGCGAGATCGCAGGATCGGAAGACGGCGCGCCGCCGGCCATAGACCTTGCTGCCGAGCGGCACAACGGCGACCTCGTGCGCCGGCTGATCACCGAGGGCAAGGTGACGGCCTGCCATGACCTTTCGGACGGTGGCCTGCTTGTCGGCCTCGCCGAGATGGCGCTGGCCGGCAACCTGGGTGCCATGCTCAGCCTGCCCAACATGCTCGTCCCGATGCACGCCTTCCTGTTCGGCGAGGACCAGGGCCGCTATATCGTCACCACCACCGATGGCGCCCATCTGTTGCAGACCATCCGCGGCGAAGGCATTGCCGCGATGAAGGTGGGCACGACGGGCGGGCCTGCGTTGACCGGCCTGCCCGGCGCCCCCATATCCCTGGCAAGCCTGCGCCAGGCGCATGAGCGCTGGCTGCCGCAATTTATGAGTGCCGCGGACGCGGCCTGATCGAAACGCCGCCGACGCGGCCTGACACGGGGGACAGAACCGATGGCGATGGATGCAGCGGAGATCGAACGCCTGATTCGCGAAGGCATTCCCGACGCCCAGGTGCGCATCGAAGACCTGCGTGGCGACGGCGACCACTACGCCGCCCATGTCGTTTCCCCTGCCTTCGCCGGCAAAAGCCGGGTGCAGCAGCACCAGATGGTCTACCAGGCGCTGAAGGGCAACATGGGCGGTGTCCTGCACGCCCTGGCGCTCAACACTTCGGTGCCGAAGGCGTGAAGACGCCCAGCCCAAGCCAGTAAATCCCGTAGTCCGCCAACGGTTGCATTTGCACCCGGGCGGGCCGATTCTAGGAGCAACCGGGCCTGTGGGCCCAAAGAGGATGCCATGAGCCAGAACCCCGTTTTCGACCGGATCACGCAGGAGATCCAGGACAACCCGGTGGTCCTTTACATGAAGGGCACGCCGATCTTCCCGCAATGCGGGTTCTCCGCCGCCGTCGTCCAGGTGCTGTCGCACCTTGGCGTGAAGTTCAAGGGCGTCGATATCCTGACCGACCCGCCGCTGCGCGACGGCATCAAGCAGTTCAGCAACTGGCCGACCATTCCCCAGCTTTATGTGAAGGGCGAATTCGTTGGCGGCTGCGACATCGTCCGCGAGATGTTCGAGACCGGCGAGTTGCAGCAGATGCTGACCGAAAAGGGCGTCGCCACCGCGAGCGCCTGAGACGTCCGCCGATTGCCACACAAATAAGGGCTGCCTGCAGGCAGCCCTTATTTTGTCTGAGCACTACCGCACCGAAAGAGTCCGAATTTTGTGATCGGCAGACAGGCCAAAGACATAGGTCAGGTTGGCCGGACTGCCAGGAAAATTGCCTGAAACCCTGGCGGTAATTTCCGCCTGATCGCCCGTCCGCGTCGCGCGAAGCGGCTCGACCGTGATGCGGTACTTGGCACTGGCGGCCTCTTTCCACATCCGAACCGCAGCAAGCCCCGTGATCGTCCGTCCCTCGTCCTGAACCACGGCGTCCGCCGCGAAACAGGCGACGATCGCGTCGATGTCATGCGCATTCTGCGCGGCGAAATAGCGGCCCAGCGGAACCGGCATATCGATCTGTTCCATCAGCTTCCCTCAGCGTTGCTGTGACGGCATCGCATGTGGCGCTATGCTGAACAGATGGCAAGAACCGACAGAAAAGTGGGGTACTCACCCACAGGTAAGCTTGACGACGTCACGCCTGATATGGCGGCGGACGGGGTGGAGAACGCCTTCCGCATCCTGGAGGGGCGCTGGAAGATGGTGATCATCTTCCAGCTGTTTGCCCACGGAACACTGCGCTTCTCGGAGCTGGAAAAAGGCATCCCGACCGTGTCGCAAAAAATGCTGATCCAGCAGTTGCGCGAACTGGAGAGGGACGGCGTAGTGTCGCGCACCGTCTATCCCCAGGTGCCGCCCAAGGTGGAATACGCGCTGACGGAATGGGGACAGGCCATGTGCCCGGCCCTGGATTCGCTGCTCGAATGGGCCGCGTCCCGACCGCTGAAGACCTGAGGCCGCAGCAAACAGAAAGGCCGCCCGAAGGCGGCCTTTTTCTTTGTCCTGCGATCAGGCGGCGGGATCGCGATTGTCGCCGCTCAGGGTCCGCAGGTATGTCACGGCTTCATCCAGGCTGATCACCTCACCAATCTTGGCCTGGATATCGTAGAGATTGGCGTCATGGGCGCGCGGATCGCGGTCGCCGCAGCATTCGCGTGGCACCAGCACGGGAAAACCGTGGCTGAAGCCGTCCACCGCCGTCGTGCGAACGCAGGCGCTCGTCGAAACGCCGGTCACGATCAGCGTATCCACCCCGGCCGCCCGCAGCATGGTGTCGAGATTGGTACCGAAGAAGGCACTGGGCGCCTTTTTTACAATCACCGGTTCGTTGTCGCGGGGCGCAAGGCGGGGATCAATTTCCACCGCGTCCGAGCCGATCAGCAGCACCTTGCAGCCCGGCTGCTTCTGCGGCACCAGACCGGCATCCTTGAAATCGGGCCGGTAGGCTGCCGTAAAGAAAAAGACCGGAACGTCGCGCGCACGGGCCGCCGCCAGAAGCCTGACATTGGCCGCCACCACGTCGTCAAGATTGGCGCCGATGGCAAAGCGCGTGTCGGTGAAGCCGCGCGCGAGATCCACGACGAGGATCGCCGGGCGCTGGCCGGGCGTGACATGGCCACCGAAGCCACGGCTTTCAATGAAGGGGCGGGCGTCACCCAATGCGTCATGACTCATGGCGCAACGATAGCGGGCCCGGCGGCAACAAAAAAGGCCGCCCGAAGGCGGCCTTTTCGTGAGCGCCGAAGCGCCGGAACTTAGTGCGACGAATAGTATTCGGTGACCAGGTTGGGTTCCATCTGGACCGGATAGGGCACGTCGGACAGCTTGGGCACGCGGACATAGGTGCCCTTGAGCCGCTGGTGGTCGATCTCGACATAGTCGGGCACGTCGCGCTCGGCCGTCTGCGTGGCCTCGAGGATCATGACCATCTGCTTCGACTTGTCGCGAATCTCGATGGTGTCGCCAATCTTCGCCCGGTAGCTCGGGATGGTGACGCGGCGGCCGTTCACATGGACATGGCCATGGTTCACGAGCTGGCGCGCGGCGAAGACCGTGATGGCGAGCTTCATGCGGTAGACGATGGCGTCGAGCCTGCTTTCCAGCAGGCCGATCAGGTTTTCCGAGGTGTCGCCCTGCTTGCGGGCGGCTTCCGCGTAGATGTTGCGGAACTGCTTCTCGGTGATGTTGCCGTAATAGCCGCGCAGCTTCTGCTTGGCCTGCAGCTGGATGCCGAAATCCGACGGCTTCTTGCGGCGCTGGCCATGCTGGCCCGGGCCGTATTCACGCCGGTTGATCGGGCTCTTGGGACGGCCCCAGAGGTTCTCGCCCAGGCGGCGGTTGATCTTGTATTTGGACGCGAGACGCTTCGTCATTCGGTCGCTGCCTTCAATGCGCGCAATAGATTACGGGGCGGCCCCGAAGGGGCCCGCCGCGAAGGCGCGTACTATACTCAGGCAGCAAATGAAGTCAAACCGGGCCTTCGGCGGCCGGTTCTGGCGAAAACCCAAGTAAAATCAATCGCTTGGGTCTTCCTTGTGGTGCGGATCGCGGATCAGCGACTTCACCACCCCCCGCAGCGTCCGCACTTCCTGCTCGGTCAGATGGGCCCGGTGGAACAGATTCCGCAGATTCCGGGCCATCACCGGGGCCTTGTGCGGGGGGAACAGAAAGCCGCGCTCCCTCAATTCCTTCTCAAACTGCTCGAAAAAGCCGAGTAGTTCTTCCCGCGTCGCCGGCCGGGAATCACCCATGTCGAAATAGGCCGCCGGGGTGGCGTCGCCCGACTTGAACCACTCATAGCCGATCAAAAGGACCGACTGGGCCAGGTTGAGCGAGGAGAAGGCCGGGTTCAGGGGAACGGTGATGATGGTGTCGGCGAGCGCCACGTCGTCATTGGTGAGCCCCGCCCGTTCCGCCCCGAACAGGATGCCGCAGCTCTCCCCCGCCGCCAGGTCGCGGCGCAGCCGGGTTGCGGCCTCGTCTGGCGTCACCGTGTCCTTGCGCATATGGCGCGGCCGGGCAGTGGTGGCGAAGACGCGCGTCAGGTCGGCAATGGCGGCTTTCGTCGAGTCGTAGACCTGCGCCTGGTCGAGAACGAGAGTCGCCCCGGACGAGGCGCCCACGGCCTTGGGATTGGGCCAGACATCGCGCGGTTTCACCAGCCGCAGGTCGGTAAGGCCGAAGTTGAGCATGGCGCGCGCCGCAGTGCCGATGTTCTCGCCGAGCTGCGGTTCCACCAGGATGACGGCAGGGCCGCCGAGGATGGGCTTGCGCGAGCGGTTGGTGCCGGCCATGTCAGCTGCCGCGGCGCCAGATGGTGCCCTTGGCCGTGTCCTCGAGGACGATGCCTTCGGCGAGCAGCGCGTCGCGGATGCGGTCCGATTCAGCGAAGTTCTTCGCCTTGCGCGCCGCCGCACGATCGGCGATCAGGCCTTCGATGCGCGCTGCATCGTCACCTGCCGGCGCGCCGCCCTTGAACCAGGCGTCGGGCGCTTGCTGCAGCAGGCCCAGCGCATCGCCCGCGGCAACCAGCGCCGCCTTCAGCCGCGCCTTTTCTGCTGCGTCCGTCGCCTTGTTGGCAGCATTGGCGAGGACCGCGAGTTCGGCGAAGGCCTGCGGCGTGTTGAGGTCGTCGTCGAGCGCGGCGAACAGCGGCGCGGCCAGCGACAGGTCGTTCGACGGCGGCACGTCGCCCAGCTGGCGCAGCGCGGTGTAGATGCGATCGAGGCTGGTCTTCGCCCGCGCCAGCGCCTCGTCGGTCCAGTCGACGCTCTGCCGGTAGTGCGAGGACAGCAGCAGCCAGCGGATTACTTCGCCCGGCGCCTGCTTCAGCGCGTCGCGCACGACGAGGAAGTTGCCAAGCGATTTCGACATCTTCTGGCCACCGACCGTGACCATGCCGTTGTGCATCCAAAAGCTGGCAAAAGGCGGGCCGTTGGCGCAGATGCTTTGCGCCAATTCGTTTTCATGGTGCGGGAAGATGAGATCGCGGCCGCCGCCATGAATGTCGAAGCTGGCGCCCAGGTGCTCCTTGCTCATCGCCGAGCATTCAATGTGCCAGCCCGGCCTGCCACGGCCCCAGGGACTGTCCCAGCCCGGCAGGTCCGGCGTCGAGGGCTTCCACAGCACGAAGTCGGCCGGGTCCTTCTTGTAGGGCGCGACATCGACACGAGCGCCGGCGATCTGCTCGTCACGGTCGCGGCCCGACAGCGCGCCATAGGCGCCGAAGCTCGGCACGTTGAACAGCACATGGCCTTCAGCGACATAGGCGTTGCCCGAGGCGACGAGCCTTTCGATCATCGCGATCATCTGCGGGATGTGCGCCGTGGCGCGCGGCTCGACCGTCACGGTCTGCGCGCCAAGCGCCGCCATGTCCTCGGCAAACCACTGCGCCGTGCGCGTCGTGATCTCGCCGATCGGCACGCCGCGCTCGCGCGCCGCATTGTTGATCTTGTCGTCGATGTCCGTAATGTTGCGGACATAGGTGACACGCGGAAATTTCCGCTTCAGCAGGCGGAACAGCACGTCGAAAACGACTACGGGCCGCGCATTGCCGACATGCGCATAGTCGTAGACCGTGGGGCCGCAGACATACATGCGCACATGTGCCGGATCGAGCGGCTGGAACGGCTCCTTGCGGCGCGTCGCCGAATTGTGGATCTGCAAGGTCACGTATGGTCCGGCGGGTCAGGCGCGCGTGCCGGCGAGGCGGGCGCGGGTACGGTCGGGGCCGATCAGGGGTAACAGAGCGCGCATCTCGGGTCCATGGTCGCGCGCCGTCAGCGCCCGGCGCAGCGGCTGGAACAGCGCCTTGCCCTTGCGTCCTGTCTTCGCGGTGATTGCGTCGCTCCACGCCTTCCAGGTCGTGTCGCTCCAGGGCGCGGGCGGCAGCAGCGCGGCTGCCTCGGCGGCGAAGGCCGCATCGTCGACCAGCGGGTCGACGGGGCCAGCCACCACCGGCCACCATTCCACCGCATCGCGCACCTTGGTGCAGTTGGCGCGCACCGCGAGCCAGAAGGCTTCGGTCGCATGGGGCAGGCCTGCCACATAGAGCTTGGCGCGCACCTCGTTGTAGGACAGCGCGTGCACGACCTGCGCGTTCAGCCCTTCGAGCACCACGCGGTCGAAGGTGGCGGGCGCGGCGTTGTGGCGGCCGATGTCGAAAGCCTCCGTGAGTTCGCCCATCGGCGCCAGCCTGACGGGGTCCGAGGTGCCGACGGTGGCAAGATAGGAGGCGAGCGCCTGAGCCTCGATCCCCATGGCGCGCAGGTCGCGGCCCGACTCGCTGCCCAGGCTCTTCGACAAGGGCTCGCCGCCCGGGCCATGCAGCAGACCCAGATGGGCAAAGGCCGGCACGCCGGCACCCAGCGCACGGAAGAGCTGGATCTGCGGCGCGGTGTTGGTGACATGGTCATCGCCGCGGATGATGCGCGTGATGTTCAGGTTGATGTCATCGACCGTGGAACTCAACGTGTAGAGCGGCGCGCCGTCGGCCCGCACCAAGACCGGATCGCTGAGCGTGCCGACGTCGATGCGGATGGTGCCATGGATGCCGTCATCCCATTCGACGACACCGGGTTCGAGCTGGAATCGCCAGTAGGGCTGGCGCCCGGCGGCCTCCAGGCCGGCGCGTTCGCCGGCGGAGAGCTTCAGCGCCGCGCGGTCATAGACCGGCGGCTTGCCGGCCGTCAGCAGCGCCCTGCGGCGCAGACTGAGTTCTTCCGGCGTCTCGTAGCAGGGGTAGACCCGGCCCAACGCCTTGAGAGTCTCGAAGGCCTTGGCGTAGCGCGCCAGCCGGTCGGACTGGCGCACGCGCTGGTCCCAGTCGAGGCCAAGCCAGCGCAGGTCTTCGTCGATGGCATCGGCGAAGGCCTCGCTCGAGCGTTCGCGGTCGGTGTCGTCGAGGCGCAGGATGAACGGCTTGCCTTCCTTGCGCGCGCACAGCCAGTTGACCAGCGCCGTGCGCAGGTTTCCCACATGCAGGTGGCCGCTGGGACTGGGGGCGAAGCGCAGGGCCATGCCGGTTTATTCGATCTCGCGGAAGGCGTTGACGATGGGGTAGCGACGTTCGCGCCCGAAGGAGCGCTGCGTGATCTTCACGCCCG
>CANJEJ010000085.1 GCA_947473325.1 Alphaproteobacteria bacterium
AAGGCGCGGGCGATGCCGGGATCAACCTCTACCTCGTCGATATTGGCGAGGCGGCCAAGCGTCATCCCCTTCAGCGAGGGCACATCGTCGGGCGCGAAGCTGCGCGGGTCGCGCCCGGGTGTCTGGCGCGAATCGGGCGACAGCGGATCAAAGCCGGTGAGGATGTCGAGCAGCAGGCCCACGTCGCGCACGCTGCGCGCCAGCGGCCCGACATGGTCGAAGGTGAAGCAGAGCGGCACGACGCCACGGGTCGAGACGCGGCCATAGGTCGGCTTCAGCCCGACAACACCGCAATAGGCGGCGGGAATGCGCACCGAGCCGAGCGTATCGGTGCCGAGCGCGCCAAGGCCATAACCGGCGGCCACCGCCGCACCCGCACCGCCGCTGGACCCGCCCGGCGTGTGGTTCGCCTTGTGCGGGTTATAGGCGCGGCCATGCAGCGGGCCGTCGTTGATGGCGCCAAGTGCCGCTTCCTGCATCGAGGTCTTGCCGAGCAGCACCGCGCCGGCCGCGCGCAGCCGCGCCGTCACCTGGGCATCCGCTGTCGCGATGATATGCGTGCGCGACGCCATGCCGGCCGTCGATGGCGTGTAGGCGATGTCGATGTTGTCCTTGACCGTGAGAGGCATGCCGTCGAGCGGGCCGATGGCCTGGCCCGCCTGGCGGCGGCGGTCGGACAAAGCCGCCGATTCGCGCGCCGCATCGGCCAGCACGACGCTCATCGCATGCAGCGTGCCCTCATGCCTGGCGATGCGGGCGAGCGCGGCGTCGGTCAGCGCCGCGGCCGTCGTTTCGCCCCGGCGCAGCGCCTGCGACCAGCCGGCAAGGTCGCGCGCGAGAAGGTCCATCACGCGGGCTTACTTGAAGCGGTTGTCGATGAGACGCACGGCCTTCTGCCGCGATTCAACGCCGGTCAGCGGCGCCGTGTCGCCGAGCGAGGCCAGTTCCACGCCGATCTCGACGCCGAGCTTGGCGCGGATCATGTCGGCGATTTCCTTGCGCACCGTGTCTGTCTTCTCGCGCACCTCGACGATGATGGCCATGTCGTCGCGGCCATCCTTGTCGCGGTCCACCCGGCAGATATATTCGCCCAGCGAAGCCGGGTGCTCGTTGGCGATGGCGCCGACGCCGATCGGATAGATGTTGATGCCGCGCAGCTTCACCATGTTGTCGCTGCGGCCGAGGAAACCCTGGATGCGGCGCACCTTGTAGCCGCAGGCCGACGGCTTTTCCTCGAAGGCCGACAGGTCCTTGGTGTCGAAGCGGATGATCGGATAGATGTCGTCCTTGAACAGGCAGGAAACGCAGAGGTTGCCGGGCTCGCCCGGCTTCGACACCGCGCCCGTGTCGGGATCGACCAGTTCGACATAGTGGGCGTCTTCGTGCAGGTAGAGGCCGTCATGGTCGGGGCCTTCGAAGCCCACCGTGCCGGTGTCGCCGACGCCGTACCAATCGAAGATTTCTGCACCGCCCCAGGATTCCGAGATGGCTTCCTTATTCTCGCGGCCCATGTGGCCGATAATGAGGCGAATCTTGATCTTGTCCTTGAGGCCCTCGGCCTCGGCCACCTGGGCGAGCTTCTTGATGTAGTCGGCAAAGCCGACGATCACGGTCACGCCGAAGCGCGCCATGTTCTGCACCTGCTGCAGCGAGCGCGTCTCGTTGCCGGTGCCGGCAGTGAGCAGGATCGAGTTCGTCCAGTGCGTGAAGGTCTCGCGGATGTAATGGCCGCCGTTGATCATGCCGTGGCCATAGACCGAATGGACCACGTCGTCCGGGCGCAGGCCGGCGATCATGTAGAGCCGCGCCAGCATGATGTTCTGGATCTCGCGCGACCACGGACCGAAGAGCAGCACCTGCGGCGTGCCGGTCGTGCCCGAGGTGGTGTGCAGCACCACTGGCGGGCGCTTGCCCGCCGCATAGGTTTCCATGCCGTGGAAGTCGCCGAAGGGCGGGGCGCGCTCGATCGAATCCATGATGTCGGCCTTGGAATAGGTCGGCAGCTTGGCGATGTCGTCAAGGCCCCTGATGTCGCCCGGCGTGATGCCCTTGGCGCCCCACAGGCGCTGGTAGAACTTCACCTCCCAGCCTCGCTTCATCAGGGAGGCGAAGCGCTTTTCCTGGAGCGCGCGCAGCTCGTCGCGGCTGACGGTGCGGAGGAATTTCTCGTAGTCGGGCCCGAGCGGGTATTCCCGCACCATGCGGGCATAGTCCATCGCGTCGAAATAGGTCGGCAGCGCCATCGTGTTCCTGCTGTCTTGCGTGTGTCTGTGGCTGGCGGGTCGTGTTCAGGCGACGATGCGGTCGAGCAGCGCGCGCATGTCGGTGACCTTCTCGATGTTCTCGACCATGTCGATCACCGCGTCGGCGCCCTTTGGGTCGAGCGGCTTCGCCGCCGCCTTCCAATTGCGGCGGAACTTGTCGAGATTCTGCTGCGCGGTCAGCGGATTCTTCGGGTGACCGAAGATTTCCGGCATGTCGACGGCGAGCATCTTGCCATCCTTCAGATAGACCTCGAGCCGCTGCGGCGCGACCTTGTTCTGCAGGGGGTTGTCATCCTGCACCGCGACGACGCGGCCGGCGAGGTCATGCACCTTGGCATTGGTGAGCCAGTCGCCTTTGAAGTGCTGCACGTCAACCTCGCCGCCGTTGAGAAGGGCGGTGGCGGCGACAAAGGGAATGCACAGCTTGGCGTAATTCGGCTCGGGGTCCGGAATGTCGGGCCGGCCGGTCAGGCGCCAGGCGAGCGGCGGCACCTTCGCCACCATGCGATCGACCTGCTCGGCCTTCAGGCCGTGGCTCTTGATGAGCTGCTGGATGCCGTCGATCACGCCATGGGTCAGGCGGCCCGAGGGGAACGGCTTGTGCGAGATGTTCGTCACCTGCCAGACCTTGCCGAGCGAGGCGAAGACCGGCACATGGTCGTATTCGCCTTCATAGAGCGGCAGGTAGCCATACATGCCGGTGATGACGTCCTTCGGGCCCATGAGCCCGGCCTCGGCAAGGTCGCAGGCGGAGATGGCACCGCGGGCGCAGAAGCCGATCTGCATGCCGAGCACAGGCGAGCCTTCGCGGTGCGGCGCCAGCGTGCCAGAGATCTGGCCATAGGTGGCGCCATAGGCGTTGACCAGCGTCTCCTCGCTGAACCGGCGCAGCTTGGCCACCGCCGCGGTGGCGCCGAAGGCGCCGGCGGTCGACGGGCGGAAGAAGCGCATCGGCGACTTCGAGGACAGGCCGAGCACACAGGAAGAATCGATGCCGACGGCGATGGCGGTGAGGAAATCCTTGCCCGAGATGCCGCCGCTGCGGTCGGCCTCGGCCATGATGGCGCCGAGGATGGTCGCCATCGGGTGGATCACCGCATCCTCGTTGACGCAGTCGAATTCGAGGCAATGGATCTGGTAGGCGTTGACGATGGCGGCCGACGAGGCCGGCAGGCGCGCACCATGGACGAAGAGGCGCGCGTCGTTGCCCGACCCCCATTTCGCCACCGTGGCGATCAGCTCCTTCACCCAGGGGCCGTCGCTGCCGGCGATGCCGACGCCGATCGAATCGAGCAGGAAGGTCTTGGCCGCGCGCACGGCGTTGGCCGGCAGGTCTTCGAAGCGCGTCGCCACCACATGATGGGCGAGTGCGAAGACGGGGTTTTCAGCCGTATCGGCCGGCAATTTCTTGGCCACGGTCATGGCGGGGTCCTTCCCTTTTTGGTCTGTCTAGGGCAGCAGGGCTGTCAGCGCGGCAAGCGTGCCGCCATCGGCCAGGGCCCGGGTTTTCTGCACTATGGAATCGATGCGGGCGGCGGGCAATCCGGCCGCTTCCATCAACTGGCGCGCCTTGGCGATGACGCGGGCGTCGTCGACCGGGTTGCCGGGATCGCCCAGCGCATCGCTCACGGAAACCTCGATTTTCCGGCCATCCAGCGTCTCGGCCATCAGGCCGGCGCCATAATGTTGCGGATAGGCGTGGTTGAAGCGGTCGGTGACCGCCACCGTCACCTTCGGCCGGAAGGCGGCAAGGTCGGGCCGGACGATGGCGGGCAGCTCGAAGGACTCGAGCACCGGCGGGCCATCCTGCAGCACCACGGCGACGGCATGCTGCAGGCTGAACTTGGCGTCGACCACGGTCTTCGGATCGGGCCGGTCGCAGAAGCTCTTGGCATCGCCATAGGTGTTCACCGTGACGGACTTCACCTCGGCCGGCTTCACCTTGTCGCGCAGCAGCAGCGCCGCGTCGATGGTGGCATGGGAATGGCGGCAGGCCGCCCAGGGCTTGAAGCTGGTGTCATAGACCTTCCACGGGCCGGCCGGGTCGGCGGTGATCTCGGCCGGCTTCGCGTCGCGGCACATCGCGGCATACATACCGAGCGGACCTTCGAGAATCTGCGCCGGGCCGGTGAAGCCGTGCTTCGCCATGTCGGCGGCCACCAGGCCGGCGCGCGCGGCATGGCCGGTGTGGAACTGCTTCGACATCGCGTTTTCGAGCCGCACCTGCCACAGCCCGCCCGTCACCGTGCCGGCATTGCCAAGCGCATGGACCATCTGCGCGGGCGTCAGGCGCAACAGGCTGCCGACGGCGGCGGCCGCGCCGAAGGGACCGCAGGTCGCGGTGTTGTGGAAATACTTGTAGTGGCCAAGCCCGACCGAGCTGCCGATGCGGATCACCACCTCGTAGCCGCGGATCAGGGCGTCGAGGAAATCAGCGGCGGTGGCGCCATGCGCCTCGCCATGGGCGAGCGCCGCCGGGATCACCACCGGGCCGGGATGCAGGATCGAGGTGCGGTGGATGTCGTCCATCTCCAGCACGTTGCCGAAGCTGCCATTGACCAGCGCCGCCGATTCGGGCTGCAGCCGCCCCGTGCCGATGGCATGCGAGCCACCGGCCGCGAGCGTGCGGCCATAGGCCTGCATGGCGACGCCGGGGGCTGCCTTGGCGCCCAGCAGGGCGCAGCCGAGCCAGTCCAGCACATGCAGGGTGGCGCGGTCGCGGTCGGCCGGGGTGATGGGCCGCGCAAGCAGGGCGACAAGCTGCGCGGTCAGGCTGGGGGCTGCGGTCATGGGGTCCGGATAGGCGCGGAAAGGCGGGCCGGATGGTAGCATGGGGCCCTCCGGGCGCAACCTGCCCGCCCCTCGACAGGCCGGGCGCCGCGGGCTAAACCGGCCGGCAAAGGAGCCCCGCATGACCATCGAAAACGAGGACGACCTCGCCCGCCTGAAGGCGGTGGGCAGCGTGGTGGCGCGCACCCTGCAGGCGATGGGCGCCGCGCTCGAGGCCGGCACCACGAGCGCGGAGCTCGACGCCTTCGGCCGCAAGATGCTGGAGCTGGAAGGCTGCGTGTCGGCGCCGGAATCTTCCTATGGCTTCCCGGGCGCGACCTGCATCTCGATCTTCCCCGCCATCGCCCATGGCATCCCGGGCGAGCAGCGTTTCCAGCCCGGCGACCTCGTCAACATCGACGTCTCGGCCGTGCGCGGCGGCATCTTCGCCGACACCGGCGGCAGCTTCATCGTGCCGGGCAAGAGCCGGCCGCAGCTCGAGAAACTGTGCCGCGACGGGCGGCGGGCGCTGTGGGAAGGCATCCGCACGGTCAAGGCCGGGCGCAAGCTGAACGAGATCGGCCGCGCCGTGCAGACCTTCGCCGACCGTAACGGCTACACCATCATCCGCAACCTGGCGAGCCATGGCACCGGCACCGCGCTGCACGAACACCCGACGGAGATCGCCACCTGGGACGAGCCATCGGAACGCCGCCGCATCACCAACGGGATGGTCTTCACCATCGAACCCTTCCTGTCGCTCGGCTCGGAATGGGCAATGGACGGCAGTGACGAGTGGACGCTGACGGCCATGGGCGGCCGGCCCACCGTGCAATACGAGCACACGCTGGTGGCGACGCCGCGCGGCGCCGTCATCGTCACGCAGGCAAACTGATCCCATGACCCAAGCCATCACAGCGGCCGCCCTGCCCGGCCTGTTCCGCCCCGGCATGACCGTGTTCGTCGCCGGCTGCGGCGGCGAATCGCAACTGATCTTCCAGACGCTGAAGGCGAACCCGGAGGCGGCCAGGGGCGTGCGCTTCGTCGCCATCCACATCCCGGGCGTCAACCGCAACGACTATGCCGGCCTGCACGAAACCGCGCGCTACGCCTCGAGCTTCATGACGCCGGACATTCGTGCCTCCACGGCAGCGGGCCGCGTCGATTTCGTGCCGATGCACTATTCCGACGTCACCACCTGGCTGCGCGGCATGCGCTTCGACCTTGCGCTGATGCAGGTCGGCGTGGCGGGGCCCGGCGGCCACAGCCTGGGCATCGCGGCGGATTTCGTGCCCGCGATCCTCGACCGCGCCGAGACGGTCATCGCACATGTCAACCCGAAGCTGCCGGCGCCGCCCGACTGCCCGCGCGTGCCCGAATCGCGCATCGATTACGCCATCACGGCGGAAGAGCCGTTGCTGCACTACGACATGGGTGCCGGCAACGCGGCGCTGACGCAACTGGGCGCCAACATCGCCAGCCTGATCGGCGACGGCGACGTGGTTCAGATCGGCCTCGGCAAGATCCAGGCGACGGTGCTGGACCCGTTGCACGACCGCAAGAACCTGCGCCTGCATGCCGGCATGATTGCCGACCCGGTCATGGCGCTGGCCACTTCAGGCGCGCTTGCCGCCGCGCCGGACGCCTTTGGCCGCGCGCCGATCGTCACCGGCGTCGCGCTGGGCTCACCCGCGCTCTACGACTTCGTGGCCGGCCGCAGCGATATTGCCTTCCGCCCGGTGACGCACACGCATGCCATCGACGTGCTCGGCCGCATCGACAACCTGGTGGCAGTCAACTCGGCCATCGAGGTCGATCTGCTGGGCCAGGCAAATGCCGAGATGATCGGCGGCCGCCAGATCAGCGCCACCGGCGGCCTGGTCGACTTCCTGCGCGGTGCCCGGCGGTCTCGAGGCGGCCGCGCCATCGTCGGCCTGGTTTCCACCACCAGCGACGGCAAGACCTCGCGCATCGTCAGCGGCTTCGCGCCCGGCACGTCGGTCAGCATCGCGCGCAGCGACATCGACTATGTGGTGACGGAAAACGGCATCGCCGACCTGCGCGGCAAGGCGCCCATGGCACGCGCCGAGTCGCTGATCGCGGTCGCCGCGCCGCAGTTCCGCGGTGACCTGACCGCGAGCCTGAAAGGCTAGACCGCCCCGCGGTCGTGTAGCGCCTTGAGGGTGGCGGCGTCGTAGCCGAGGGTCTTGAGGATTTCGTCGGTATGCTCGCCGACCTGCGGCAGCCTGAAATCCACCTGGCCCGGTTCATTCGTGTATTTGATCGGGATGCCCATGTGGTCGTTGCCGGCGGCGTCCTTGAGGCGCATGTCGCGCTTCCACACGTGTTCGCTGTTCCACGCCTCGTGGATGTCGAGCACCGGCATCCAGCAGATGTCGCGCCCCACGAACCAGGCTTCCCACTCGGCGCGCGTCTTGCGGCGGAACTCGGCGCGCAGGAATTCGATCGCGGGCCAGTGTGCCTTGCCCGCCGGCCCGGTCACCGGCTTGATGAATTCGGGGTGCCCCAAACCGTTGAACAGTTCCTCGACGAACTTGTGTTCGCCGCCGCCGAGCGAGATGTACTGCCCGTCCTTCGTCTCGTAGATGTTGAGCATGGCGTTGCCGCCATGGCTGCGTTCTTCCAGCGGATTGGGCGCCTTGTTGCCGCCGAACACGGGGCCGACGATGTTGGGCGAGGCGTTGAGCACCGATTCGAACATCGACACGTCGACATAGTCGCCCTCGCCCGTCTGCTGACGGCGGTAGAGCGCCATCATGATGCCGCCAAACGCCAGATGCGAGGCCAGCATGTCCGACATGGCGACGCCAACCATGGCGGGTCCGCCACCTTCCGGCGACTTCGACAGCGACAGCACACCGGCAGCGGCGACAGCAGCGGTGTCATGCGCCGGGCGGTCCTTCCACGGCCCGGTCTGGCCAAAGGCTGACAGCGAGGCGTAGACGATGCCCTTGTTGATCTTCTTCAGCGCGTCGTAGCCAAGACCGAGACGGTTCATCACGCCGGGACGGAAGGCTTCGACGAAGACGTCCGCACCTTCCACGAGCCTGAGCAATATCTTCTTCGCCTCGTCATCCTTCAGATTGAGGGTGAGGCTTTTCTTGCCGCGCTGGGTGGCGCGGAACATCACCGTCTCGCCGCCCTGGGTCCAGGGAAAGAACTGGGCGAAGCGCGCGGGTTCCGGCGCCTTCGGGTTTTCCACCTTGATCACCTCGGCGCCATGGTCGGCCATCATCAGCGTGACGGCGGGGCCGGGCAGGAACAGCGACAGATCGAGGACGCGCAGACCGTCAAGCTTCATGGTGCAAACAGACCTTGGGTTCAGACGACTTTCTTGTCGCGCAAGGAGGCAATGGCGGCGGAATCGTAGCCGAGCTCGTGCAGGATCGCGTCGGTGTCGGCGCCGAGCTTGGGGGCGGCCTTCACCGGCAGCGTCTTGCCATTGTCGCGGATGGGCGAGGACAGCAGGCGCAGCTCGCCCTTTTCCGGGTGCGGCGTGGACTGGATGAGCCCGCGTTCCTTCACATAGGGATTGTCGAGCGCGCGATCGAGGTCATAGACCGGCCCGATCGGCACCTTGCCGGCAAATGTGTCTATCCAGTCCTGCACCGTGCGGGTGGCGAAAACGGGATCCAACACCTGGGTGAGCTTTTCGCGATTCTTGCGGCGCGCCGCGAAGTCGACGAAATCGGGATTTCTGCCGATATCGGGCCGCTTGATCTCGGCGATGATCAGCTCCCAGAACTTGTCGGTCAGGCCCATCAGGTAGATCCAGCCGTCCTTCGCCGTGTAGAGCTGCGAAGGCACCAGCGAAGGATGGGCGGAGCGCGACAGACGTTCGGTCTTGTAGCCTTCGTTCAGGTACCAGACGGCGGGGTAGCTGGTCTGGAACAGCGCCGTGTCGAACAGGCTGACATCGACGTCGCGGCCTTCGCCGGTGGTGCGCGCCGACAAGATGGCCGAAACCATGGCGAGCGCGCAGGTGATGCCGCTGGTCCAGTCGACGACTGAAAGGCCCATGCGCGTCGGCGGTCCATCGGGTTCGCCGGTCAGGTACATGAAGCCGGTTTCGCCCTGCATCAGGTAGTCATAGCCCGGCCAGGTGACGCGCGGCCCTTCGCGGCCATAGGCCGACAGATGCGCGCAGACGATCTTCCGGTTCACCGCCTTGAGGTGCGGGTAGGTGATCTTCAGCTTCTCGGGCTGGTCGCCGCGCAGATTGTTGAGCACGGCATCGCTTTTCGCCACCAGCTCCTCGAAGATCTTGCGGCCTTCGGGTGCCTTGAGGTCGACCGCCAGGCTGCGCTTGTTGCGGTTGAGCGACTGGTAGAATTCGCTGTCGCCCTTGCCCAGCGTGAAGGGGCCGACGCCGCGCGACGTGTCGCCGCCGACCGACGGATTCTCGATCTTGATCACGTCGGCGCCCATGTCGGCGAGATGCATGGTGCCATAGGGCCCCGCGCCGTAATGCTCGACCGCCACGATGCGCACGCCTTCCAGCGGCTTGGCCATGCCCTTGCTCCCTGCTGCGTTCTTATTGGCCGCAACCGTGCGGCGTCCCCACCCTTCGTCAGGCTCAGGGTGGGGGCAGTTATCTATTCAGACCTCGTGCCGAGCTTGACGAAGCACGAAGCCGCCGCACCGATCAGATCTTGTTCCGCGCGACGAGCTGCTTGGCAATGATGATGCGCTGCAGTTCGTTGGTGCCTTCGCCGATGGTCATCAGCGGGGCGTCGCGGAAATAGCGTTCGACGTCGAAATCCTTGGAGTAGCTGTAGCCGCCATGGATACGCATGGCGTCCAGCGAGTTTTCCACCGCCGCTTCCGAGGCGTAGAGCTTGGCCATGCCGGCTTCCATGTCGCAGCGTTCGCCGCGGTCATAGGCCATGGCGGCATGCTCGGTAAGAAGCCGCGCGGCTTCCACCTTGGTCGCCATGTCGCCGAGCTTGAGCTGGATCGCCTGGTGCTCGGCAATGGCCTTGCCGAAGGTCTTGCGCTGCTGCGCGTAGCGCACCGAGTCCTTGAGCGAGGCCGTGGCGATGCCGACGCCGCGCGCGGCGACATTGATGCGGCCGATCTCAAGACCGCCGGCGGCCTGGTAGAAGCCCTGGCCTTCCTTGCCGCCAACCAGGTTGCCGACCGGCACCTTGAAGTCCTGGAAGACAAGCTCGGCCGAATCGATCGACTTGTAGCCAAGCTTCTGGATGCGCTTGCTGACGGTGAAGCCCGGGCCTTTCTCCATGATGATGAAGCTCATGCCCTTGTGGCGCGGCTGCGCCTCGGGGTCGGTCTTCACCAGCACTGCGAAGCAGGTGCCCTCGACGCCGTTGGTGATCCAGGTCTTGGTACCGTTGACGATGTAGTGGTCGCCCTGCTTCATCGCCTTGGTGCGAATGCCCTGCAGGTCGGTGCCGGCATCGGGTTCCGTCAGGCCAAGGCCGCCGCGCAGCTCGCCGGTGGCGAAGCGCGGCAGGAAGCGGCGCTTCTGTTCCTCGGTGCCGAAGCGCTGCACCAGCGTTGCCATGATGAGATGCGAATTGAAGATGCCAGTGAGCGCCATCCACACTTCGGAAATCTTGAAGACGACGCGGGCATAAGTGAGCGCGGACATGCCAAGCCCGCCATATTCCTGTTTGATGATGGCGCCGAACAGGCCCATCTCCTTCATCTGCTCGACAATGTCGCGCGGGTATTCATCCGCGTGGTCGAACTTCTTGACGACCGGACGGACATCGCGTTCCAGCCACTTGTCCAGCGTGTCGAAGATCTGCGATTCTTCTTCCTGCGACAGGCCGCCGGCGGCCTCGTCCATCTTTTCGGCAACACTCATTGTGTCCTCCGCCATTGTTGGGCGGCGCATGTCAACACGCGCCGCCGGATGCGAAATCAGTAGTTCGGATGCTTGTCTTCCACGGCATGGCCGCGGAAGGGGATCAGCATGTTGCGGTCGAAGGTCATCACCACGGTGCCGTCCTGCTTCTTGCCGACGGTGCGGATGGTGACGATGCCCTGTGTCGGGCGCGATTTCGATTCACGCTTGGCGATCACTTCGGATTCACCATAGAGCGTGTCGCCGACAAACATTGGCGCCGGCATCTTGATGTCGTTCCAGCCCAGGTTGGCAATCGCCTTGCCCGAGGTGTCCTGCACGCTCATGCCGACGAGCAGCGCCAGCGTCAGCGGGCTGACCACCAGGCATTTGCCGAACTCGCTGTGCTTGGCGAATTCCTTGTCGAAATGCATGGGGTGCTGGTTCATCGTCAGCAGGGTGAACCAGGTGTTGTCGGTTTCCGTGATGGTGCGGCCGGGGCGGTGCTCATACACATCGCCGATCACGAAATCCTCGAAATAGCGGCCCTGGGATTCGCGATAGCGCTGCTTTCCCACTTCCTTCGCGGCAACAACCATGGGGCATTCCTCCGGTCTTATGGTTGGCTGGAAACTAGCCCAGCTTCCCCGCGTCTTCAATTGGAGGAGCCGCGCCCTTGTATACCGGGTCGCAAGGCGATTGGCCGGTCAGGCTGCGATGATTCGCGCCAGATTTTCCGGGCCCTTGTGGGCGCCCCAGAGCAGCGCGCCCACCCGGGCGAAAGCGACGATCACCTCAAGATCGACGGGCCGGAAGCTGTACCGCGCCTGCGAGCCAGCGATGAGCTGGCCAAAGAGCTTGCCCTGCCAGAACATCGGCACATAGAGCGACGAGCCCATGCGCGAGGTCTTGAGGATCTGCTTGAAGTCGCCGTGGTCGTCGGTGTTGGCGAGCAGCAGCGGCTTTTGCTCGCGCACCACCGTGCCGGGATGGCCGTGACCGATGGGAATGACAAGGTGGTGCTGCTCAGGCGGGAAGCCTTCCTGGGCGATGAAGACGTTCGACGCGCGGTCGGGCGAGACGACGACGACGCAGGAGACGACATACTGGCGTTCGCCCTCCTTCAGCCCGCCCGGGCGCAGGGGCGCTTCCTTGTCGCCGAGCAGCGTGACCATCAGCCGGGTGATGGGCCGAAGCGCGGCTTCCGCATCCGGCGCGGCGGCGCCTTCGTCGAGCACGCGCTGGAGATGCGGCCAGGCCTCTTCAGCCCGCGTCAGGGTGATGCCGCTCACGGCCTCGGCGCCGGGTGCTGCTGGATGAAGGATTCGGCGATTTCCTTGCGGGTGGTGATCCAGACGCCGCTTTTTGCCGTGACGTATTTGAGGAAGGCCTCGAAGGCGCCGATGCGGCCCGGGCGGCCGATGATGCGCAGGTGCAGGCCGAGCGACATGACCTTGGGCTCGCCCGCCTCGCCCTCGGCATAGAGCCAGTCGAACGTGTCCGTCGCATATTTCAGCCACTGGTCGGGCGTCAGCGCCGGGTCGGTCCAGAACTTCATGTCATTGGAATCGACGGCATAAGGCAGGATCACGATGGGCTTGCCGCCGGCGACATCCCAATAGGGCACGTCGTCGGAATAATCGTCCATGTGATAGAGGAAGCCTTCTTCCGCCAGAAGGCGGCGGGTGTTGTCGGTGTGCAGGTAGCGCGACAGCCAGCCATAGGGACGCGAGCCCGTGGTCTTCTCGATCGAGGCGATGGCCTTGCGGATGAAGTCGCGCTCCTGCTCCTCGTTCATGCGGAACTGGTGGACCCAGCGGTAGCCGTGCGAGCAGGGCTCGTGCCCGCGGTCGCGGATGAAGTCGCCGATGAAGGGCGCGCGTTCCAGCGCGAGGCCCGCCACCGTCCAGGTCGTCTTCACCTTGTACTTGTCCAGGAGCTTCATGACGCGCGGTGCGCCGGCATGGATGCCGTACTGGTAGTTCGATTCGTTGCCGTAGTTGCGCATCGGGTGCTTGACGAAGACGCCCAGCTCGTCGACCGGCTCCATGCCGCGGTCGCCGTCCTTGATGGTCGATTCCGAGCCTTCCTCCAGGTTGACGACGATGGAGAGGGCGAGCTTGGCACTGTTCGGCCAGGTCATGCGATGGCGGGGCACGGGACTATCCTGTTGCTGCGACGGGAGGATCAGCGCGGGGCGTGATCACGGATGAAATCGGCGACACGGCCGATGGCCTGCTTCGCCGCGGTGAGGTGGTCGGGCCAGGTCGGCCAGACATGAATCATGTCGGGCCAGATTTCGAGGCTGGCTTCCAGCCCCGCGGCCTTGGCCTGGCCGTAGAGCGCGACGGCTTCGCCGACGAAGCCTTCGTCGGTGCCGGCCATGATCAGCATCGGCGCCAGGCCCTTGAGATCGCCGAACAGCGGCGACAGGCGCCAGTCCTTCGGCGGCGTCGCGCCGGCATAGAGCGCGGTCATGCGCAGCAGGCGGTCGCGCGTGCCGGGCTCCAGCGCCGCATGCGAGCGCCAGCTGTCGCCTTCGCAGGCGAGGTCGATCCAGGGCGACAGCAGGATCAGCGTGGCGGGTTGCGGCCAGCCGCGTTCGCGCGCCGTCATGGCGGTGGCGAGCGCCAGCCCGCCGCCGGCCGAATCGCCCGACAGCACGATGTTGCCTGGCGCAATACCCCGGTCGAGCAGGCCGCGATAGCTCGCCACG
>CANJEJ010000086.1 GCA_947473325.1 Alphaproteobacteria bacterium
GTTTCTGGACCTCGAGCGGCTTGAGGAAATTGCCACCGGCGACGAGTAGGACGCGACGATGAAAGCGTTAACCTCACGATCGAGGGTCAGCCGAGGGCTGCGCGCGACGGCAATAAAATCTTCGTCGGCGCCCGCGGCCCACGGTGCCGACTGCACCGAAATCGGCCGTGCCCTGGTCGTCCGGAACTCGGCAGGTGGCTTGGGCTCCCTGACCCAGGCGCTTGAGGATCTTAACCTTGCGGTGCGCGAAGCATCGCGCGGCGTCGAAGCCGTAACCGTGGCACGCAGCTGGAATCCCCACATCGTGTTCCTCGACATCCAATTGCAGGATGCACCCGGCCGCGAGGTTGCCTCATGGCTACGATCTCACCCTGCCATGCGCTCGACGCCCATCGTTTTACTCGGTGATGAAACGCAGACCGTGGCCCATCCGCTTTCAAGTTCGGAGTTCGTCTTTCTGAACAGGTCGTCTTCGACGCCAGACTTCCGGATGTCGATCAGCGAGGCGCTGCGGCACCGCCCCACTTGTGGAGATGCATCATGAGCAAATATCTCGAACGCTGCGACTATCAGCTGCACCGCATCGACTCAGCACTGAAGGAAGCCGAGCAATGGCCCGAAAGCCGGCGCCACGCCATGCGCTCGTTTATTCAGGCACTCCAGGCTGAACGGGCTGAAGTCCTTCGCAGCCATGCCCGAGGTTCATCTCCCAGCCGCCGGACCGCCGGGCTGTCATGCGCCATGAGCGAGATGGCGGCCTAGCCGGCTTGACACAAATCAAGGCCCGATCCCCCGGGATGGTGCCTAGTGCCTATTAGTACCGCAATGGGGGAAAGATGAAGAGCCGTCGCAGTGGAGCGGAAGCCGCCTTCTGGGCCTTGTTTCTCGGGCTGATCGTGGTCGTCGGCGCCTATATATCCGAGCGCGCCCAGGACGCCATGATCGGCGTCCACGCATCGATGGTGACCATCGGCGCGTTGCTTGCCCTTTTTGCCGGCTTCACAGTCTGGTTCGACGCCCGGCGTGACCACCGCCCCATCGTCGATTCCTCCGTCTACAATGATGCCATCGTCAAATGGGGCGTCATCCTTTCCGTGATATGGGGCCTCGTCGGGTTCCTTGTCGGGCTCTACATCGCGCTGCAACTCGCCTTCCCGCAGCTCAATCTCGACCTGCCCTGGACCACTTTCGGGCGCATCCGGCCGCTGCATACCTCGGCGGTGATCTTCGCCTTCGGCGGCACCGTGCTGATCACCACGTCCTTCCATGTCGTGCAGCGCACCTCGGGTGTGCGGCTTGCCGGCACGTTCTCACCCTGGTTCGTCCTGTTCGGCTACCAGATGTTCATCCTGCTCGCGGCCACGAGCTATGTTTTCGGCGTCACGCAGACCAAGGAATATGCCGAGCCGGAATGGTTCACCGACATCTGGCTGACACTGGTCTGGGTCGCCTATCTGCTGGTGTTTCTCGAAACAATCCGGCGCCGGCGCGAACCCCATATCTATGTCGCGAACTGGTTCTATCTAGCGTTCATCCTGACCGTCGCCGTCCTGCACATCGTCAACAATCTGGCCCTGCCGGTCTCGCTGTTCGACAGCCACAGCTACCAGGTCTTTGCGGGCGTCCAGGATGCGATGGTTCAGTGGTGGTATGCTCACAACGCCGTGGGCTTCTTCCTGACGGCAGGCTTCCTCGGCATCATGTATTACTTCGTGCCGAAGCGGGCGGAGAGGCCGATCTATTCCTATCGCCTGTCCATTGTGCACTTCTGGTCCCTGATCTTTCTCTACATCTGGGCCGGCCCGCATCACCTGCATTACACCGCCTTGCCCGACTGGGCGCAGACGCTGGGCATGACCTTCTCGATCATGCTGTGGATGGCGTCCTGGGGCGGCATGATCAACGGCCTGATGACGCTATCCGGGGCGTGGGACAAGCTGCGCACCGACCCCGTCCTACGCCTTCTCGTCGTTGCCGTTGCCTTCTACGGCATGAGCACCTTCGAAGGCCCGATGATGTCCATCAAGGCGGTCAATGCACTGTCGCACTACACCGACTGGACCATCGGCCATGTCCATTCGGGCGCTCTTGGCTGGGTCGGCTTCGTAAGCTTTGGCGCGCTTTACCATCTCACGCCCGTGCTGTGGAAGCGCGAGCGACTTTATTCTCTGCGCCTGGTCGAATGGCACTTCTGGATCGCCTCGCTCGGCATCCTTCTCTACATCACCGCGATGTGGGTGTCGGGGATCATGCAGGGCCTGATGTGGCGCGCCTACAACAGCCTCGGCTTCCTGGAATACTCCTTCGTGGAGACCGTGGCGGCCATGGAGCCCTTCTACCTGATCCGTGCCTTCGGCGGCCTTCTCTACCTCGCCGGCGCCGGGCTGATGGCCTTCAACATCCTGCAAACCATCCGCGGCCAGGTGCGGGAGGAACGGCCGATGTTTGCCGCTCCCACCGCGTCCGTCGGCGCCCGGGCCTGAGGAGACGCGCCATGGCCAATGCCCACGCCCGCATCGAGCGCAGCTCCTTCCTGCTTGTCGTCCTGACCCTGATCGTGGTCTCGATCGGCGGCTTGGTGGAAGTCGCGCCTCTCTTCTACCTCGAAGGCACCATCGAGAAGGTGGAGGGCATGCGGCCCTACACCCCGCTCGAACTCGCCGGTCGCGAGATCTACAAGCGCGAGGGCTGCGTCGGCTGCCATTCGCAGATGATCCGTGCGCTGCGCGACGAGGTCGATCGCTACGGGCACTACAGCCTGGCGGCGGAGAGCATGTATGACCGCCCCTTCCTGTGGGGATCGAAGCGCACCGGCCCCGATCTCGCGCGCGTCGGCGGCCGCTACTCCGACGAATGGCATGCGGAACACATGGTCGACCCGCGTGCCGTGGTGCCGCAGTCGATCATGCCCGCCTATCCGTTCCTGACCCGGCCACTCGACTACCGGCGCATCGGGGCGCATCTCGCGGCCAACCGCACCCTCGGCGTTCCCTATGACGAGGCCATGGTTGCCGGCGCTGTCGCCGATCTCGAAGCCCAGCTGCAGCCTGAAACGCCGGCCGCGGCCGCCCTGTTGCGCCGATATCCGAAGGCCGTTGTCCGCGATTTCGACGGCAACCCGGCGGTCATTTCCGAACTCGACGCGCTGATCGCCTATCTGCAGGTGCTGGGCACGCTTGTTGACGTCAACGCGTTTCGCGCTAGCGGCGCCGAGCAGCGCTAGGAGGCCGTCATGACCCATGCCACCGTGACATCGCTCGCCCTGAGCTGGGGCCTTGTCTACTTCGTCTGCCTCTTCACCATTTTGGTCGCTGTCGCACTGTGGCCTTCCAGCAAGGCCCGCTTCCGCGATGCAGCACAAATTCCCTTGCGTGACGATCATCAGGAGCGCCAGCCATGACACGCCCGGAGATCGACAAGTTCACCGGCACGGAAACCACCGGCCATGAATGGGATGGCATCCGTGAGTTGAACACGCCCCTGCCGCGCTGGTGGCTCTGGACCTATGTGGCGTGCTGCATCTGGGCGTTTGGCTACTGGGTGGCGATGCCGGCATGGCCGCTCGTCTCGTCCTACACGCACGGCGTTCTCGGCTATTCGCAGCGAGCCGTGGTCGCAGCAGATCTTGCGGCCGCGCGGCTAGACCGCGCGCCCCAGACCGAGCGCCTGGCCGCCATGCCGGTCGGGGCCATTGAAGCCAATCCCGAGCTGTTCGGTTTTGCGCTGGCTGCCGGCCGTTCCGCCTATCTGGTGAACTGCGCCCAGTGCCATGGCACCGGCGCCGCTGGCGCGAGAGGTTATCCCAACCTCAATGACGACGACTGGATCTGGGGCGGGACACCGGAAGCGATCGAGCAGACCATTCGCTTCGGCATCCGGTCCGGCCATCCCCAGGCACGGGACAGCGCGATGCCTGGCTTCGTGGCCGACGGCCAGCTGACCGAGTTGCAGGCACGCCAGATGGCGAACCATGTTCTTGATCTTGCCCAGGGAAATGCCGGACAGCCGGCAAGCGCCAAGCTTTATGCCGAGACCTGCGCTGCCTGCCACGGCGACCAGGGACAGGGCGACCCGAAGGTCGGCGCGCCGCGCCTGACCGACAGAATCTGGCTTTATGGCGACACCCGGGAATCCATACTCGCCACACTGACCAACGGTCGCCGCGGTGTGATGCCCGGCTGGCAGGATCGTCTCGATGACGCCACGATCAAGCAGCTGGCCGTCTACATTCACTCGCTGGGCGGGGGCAAATAGGGCCTATGGACGCGCCCACCGACATGCTGCGGACGCCGACGGGCGGGAAGCCCTCCCTCTACGCCCGTCACCAGAAGGTCTATCCCAAGCTCGCGCATGGTCGCTTCCGTCAGCTGAAATGGCTGGTGATGGCAGTGACGCTGATGATCTATTACGTCACGCCCTGGCTGCGCTGGGATCGGGGCGAGGCTTTTCCCGACCAGGCGGTGCTGATCGACATCCCGGCACGCCGCTTCTACTTCTTCTTCATCGAAATCTGGCCGCAACAGATCTATCTGCTGGCCGGCCTGCTGATCTTCGCGGCCCTGGTGCTTTTTCTCGTCACCAGCGTAGCGGGACGGGTGTGGTGCGGCTACACCTGCCCGCAGACGGTCTGGACCGACCTGTTCGTCATGATCGAGCGCGTATTCGAGGGCGACCGCTCGGAACGGATCCGGCGCGATCGCGGACCGCTGACGCTCGACAAGCTGTGGCGCAAGACGACCAAGCACGCAGTCTGGCTGCTGGTGGCGATGGGCACGGGTGGCGCCTGGATCTTCTACTTCGTCGATGCCCCGACGCTGCTGAACCGGCTTTTCTCGTTCGAAGCCTCGACACCCGCCTACGTCTTCGCCGGCCTCTTCACCCTGACCACCTATGTGCTGGGGGGCTTCGCTCGTGAGCAGGTCTGCACCTACATGTGCCCCTGGCCACGTATTCAAGCCGGCCTGCAGGACGAGCACTCGCTCCTGGTCACCTATCGCGCATGGCGTGGCGAAACCCGCGCTCCCTATGCCAAGGGCGCGGACTGGTCCGGCCGGGGACATTGCATCGACTGCGGCAACTGCGTCACCGTCTGCCCGCAGGGCATCGACATCCGCGACGGCCAGCAACTCCCCTGCATCGGCTGTGCGCTGTGTATAGACGCCTGCGATTCGGTGATGGACAAGGTCGGCCTGCCGCGCGGACTGGTCGCGTATGACACGCTGGAAAACCTGTCGAGCAAGGCGACCGGTGCGGCGGCACGCATCCGCCTGATCCGCCCGCGCACCCTGCTATACGGCGGACTCCTGCTCTTTGTTGCCGGTCTGATGGCCGTGGCGCTTGCGACCGCAAGCAAGCTCGACGTCACGGTGCTTCATGACCGCAACCCGCTCTTCGTCGCGCTCACGGACGGAGGAACGCGCAACGGCTACACCCTCAAGATCGTCAACCGAACGCATGACACGCGGCACCTTGCGCTGTCGCTCGAGGATTTGCCGGACGCAACTCTCACCATTGTCGGCGACGACAGTCATGAGAACCTGATCGTCGCGCGGTCGGATGACCTGCGGTCGGTGCGCGTCTTCGTTACGCTGCCGCGCGAGCGCCATGCGCGCGAGCGCCACGAGTTCACCTTCGCGCTGACCGACCACGACAGCGGCCTGACCAGCAGGGTGGATGCCGTCTTCAACGGACCCGGACAATGAAACCACTGACCGGCCGCTTCGTCCTGATCGCGCTGTGCGGGTTCTTCGGCACGGTCTTCGCTATCAACGCGGTCTTCGCCACCCTAGCGCGGTCGAGCTGGCCTGGTGTCTCCGAGGACGCACCGTATGCCCGCGGAATTGGCTTCAACCGCGTCCTGGAGGCGCAGCGCGACCAACAGCAGCGCGGCTGGACGGCGCGGCTGCGCTACGAGGCCGGACGCGACGTGATCCTCGATCTGCGCGACGGCGCGGGTGCTCCCCTTTCCGGCCTTGTCCCTGAACTTGAACTCCGTGCCTTTGGTCGTCAGGCGCTGGACCATCGCGTCACACTCACGCAGGACGGCGGCAGCGCCTATCGCGGCGTCGTTGTCCTGGTACCGCAGCGCTGGGAGGCCATCCTGCAGGTGCGGGATAGGTCAGGCGCCGTGGTCTATCGCACGATCCGGGACCTGCAGGTGGCGCCATGACCATGGCTGTTGCCGAGGCGCTTGCCGGTCCCGAAAATGAAGAAGCCGAGATCGACATCCGGCACTTCGTCCGCCGGGGGCCGGATGGCACCTGTTCGCTCGACGCTGTGGTGGCCGGCATTCACTGCGGCAGCTGCGTCAACCGCATTGAATCCGCCCTGCGGACGCAACCCGGCGTCATCAGCGCCCGCGCCAATCTGACCAGCCGCCAGCTCGCCCTGACCTGGTATGAGGGACAGGCTGACGCCGCAAGACTGCTGGCGAGGATCGAGAAGCTTGGCTTCCATGCCGTTCCGCTGGCAGCGGAACGGCCGGCGGTCGATGAACAGGCCCGGCTGCTCCTGCGCACGATGGCTGTAGCCGGATTCGCCACCACCAACATCATGATGATCTCGGTCGCGGTGTGGTCCGGGCTGGTGACCGACATGGGCCTTTCCACCCGCGTCTTCATGCATTGGGTCTCCGCCCTCATTGCATTGCCCGCGGTGGTCTATGCCGTTCGCCCCTTCCTCGCTTCCGCCTGGTCGGCGCTCCGCGCCCGCCAGGTCAACATGGACGTGCCCATCACCCTTGGCGTGCTGCTGACCACCGCGATCAGCCTGCAGGAGACGCTCTCTGGCGGTGACTATGTCTATTACGACGCGGCCGTCAGCCTGTTGTTCGTCCTGCTGGTCGGTCGCTACCTCGACCGCGTCGCGCGAGGCCGCGCGCAATCGGCCGCCGAGCAGCTTGTGGTGCTGCAGGGCGTCGTTGGCCATGTCATTGGACCGGATGGCGCCATCGCGGCGGTCCCGGCCCGCCAGCTCGTCGCCGGCATGCGCATCCGCGTGGCGCCGGGCGATCGCCTGCCTGCCGACGGCGAGGTCGAGCGCGGCGAGTCCGACCTCGATATGGCGCTTGTCACGGGTGAAACCACGCCAGTGTCCGTGCGCGCTGGCGCCATGGTCCTGGCGGGCACCATCAACCGCACCGGCACGCTGACCGTGCGCGTACGCGCGGCCGGCGAGGATACGACGGTCGCGGAAATGCGCCGCCTGATGGGACTCGCCGAACAGGGGCGCGCCCGCTTCGTGCGGATCGCGGATCGTGCCGCCCGGCTGTATGCCCCTATGGTACACGGGCTCGCCCTCGCGACCTTCCTGTTCTGGGTCTTTGTCATGGGCATGGCCTGGCAGCCTGCCCTGGTGATTGCCGTCTCCGTGCTCATCGTCACCTGCCCCTGCGCCTTGGGTCTTGCCGTCCCGGTGGCCCAGGTCGTTGCCGCCGGCGCGCTATTCCAGCGCGGCGTCCTGATCAAGGCGGCCGATGGCCTCGAACGGCTGGCTGCGGTGGACACCGTGGTGTTCGACAAGACGGGCACGCTCACCACCGGCGCCATGACACTCGAGTCGACGACGGCGTCGGCGGACCAGATACAACTGGCGGCAACCCTGGCGGCGCACAGCCGTCATCCGCTGTGCCGGGCGCTGACCCGCCACGCACCGCCGTCGCGCATGGACCTGAGTGTGAAAGAAACCCCCGGCCAGGGCCTTGCTACCGAGCTGGCCGGCGAGACCTTGCGCCTTGGCCGCCGCGAATGGTGTGGCGTGACCGAGGCCGGGGCAGCGTCCGGGCCGGAATTGTGGTTCCGCCAGGGCCAGCAGGAACCGGTTGGCTTCTTCTTCCAGGATACGCTGCGCGTGGATTCCGCCACCGTGATCGCCGCCTTGCAGCGTGCCGGCCTTGCGATCGAACTGCTGTCGGGCGACCGCGAGGATGTCGTGCGCGCAGTGGCGCGGGGGGCCGGCATCCTGCGCTGGGAGGCTGGCGTGACACCCGCCGGAAAGGTGGCCAGGCTGAACGCCATGGCGGCCAACGGCCACCGGGTCCTCATGGTCGGCGACGGCCTCAACGATGCGCCGGCGCTGGCAACGGCCCATGCCTCCTTGTCGCCCGCAACGGCCGCCGATATCAGCCAGGCGGCGGCGGATGCCGTGTTTCAGGGGGCCTTGCTCCGGCCGGTTCTTGAAACCATCGAAGTCGCCCGTGCGACCCAGAGACGCGTCAGAGAAAATTTCGCGATGGCGGCGATCTACAACGCGGCCGCCATTCCGCTGGCCATGGCGGGCATGGTCACGCCGCTGATTGCGGCGCTGTTCATGGCAGCATCTTCCCTCGCCGTGACCGTGAACGCGTTGCGCCTGCGGCGCGCGCGACGGGTGCGGGCGTGAACGCGCTGCTGTTCCTGATTCCGCTCGCCCTCGGTCTGGGTGGCCTCGGCCTTACCCTGTTTCTCTGGTCGTTGAGCGCGGGCCAGTATGACGATCTTCAGGGTTCGGCCGAACGCATCCTGTACGAACCCGAGCACCCCCTCCCCGATCCGAAGCAGCCTGGCTGAGGCACCCCCCAGGGCCCTGCACCCCGACCATGGGAAGTTTCCGGCTTTGACATTTGTCAAGGCGGGACCCCGCGCATGCCTGTTTGCTGGCTGCCACTATCCGCGATTCGCAGCAGAGGAATGAAGATCATGGGCCAGTCTCCCGTCGTTTGGCACAACTACGGCAAGCACGACATGCTTGCCCAGACCACCCATGACGAAGGCGCTCGAGTTGATTTTGCCATCAACCTGCAGCGCCACCTGGCCACCAATGTCTGGCCCGGCCACCGGGCGCTCTACAATCGCGAAGTCGAGCCCAAGTTCGTCAGGAAGAACGGCCGCAAACCCAAGGATCGCCACGAAGTGCGCAAGGCGATGCTGCAGGAGCCCTATTTCCAGTACTGGAGCCACCTGCGCGTGTTTGCCCAGGAAAACACCTATTGGGAGCGCAGCCGCATCGTCGATCGCCAGCTCGACACGCTGGTGGCGAAGGCACAGCCGAAATCCTCCGACAAGGGCAAGCTTGATCTCGACCCCAACTTCAAGGTGCCGCCATACCAGGCCCCCTTCGACATGCACTGGATGCCGGGCAGCTTCTTCACGGAATTCGTCAAGGACGACGTGGCCGCTGGCGCCATGTATGACCTGGGCGGACTCTACATCACCACCCATGGCATGAACGGCCGCTTCAACGATGGTGCGGCCTGGTCGGTCATCCGCTTCGTGAAGGAGAACTTCCCCGACTTCAACCCGAAGCGGATCCTCGACGAAGGCTGCACGGTGGGCCACAACACCCTGCCCCTCAAGCAGGCCTGGCCGGACGCCGAGGTGATCGGCATCGATATCGGCAAGCCCATCCTTCGTTATGCACACGCGCGGGCGGAAAGCCTGGGCATTCCCGTCACCTTCTCGGAACAGAACGCCGAACACACGAAGTATCCCGACGAATCCTTCGACTTCGTGCTGTCGACACTGCTGCTCCACGAGACGTCGCACAAGGCGGTCTACAACATCGCCAAGGACAACTACCGCCTGCTCAAGAAAGGCGGCCTGATGCTCCATGTCGAGCAACCGCCCTTCAAGATGGTGGGCTCGCCCTTCGACCAGCTGATGAAGGACTGGGACACCCACAACAACAACGAGCCGTTCTGGGGCGCCATGCATGACATGGATCTGGAAGACGTCTCGCTGAAGGCAGGCTTCCGCAAGGAGGACATCGTGCAGACGATGACGCCCGTTGTCACGCCGACCGATGACGACAAGATGCATCTCGGCGCCGGGCAGAAGTGGTTCGTTCTGGCCGCCTGGAAGCGCTAGTGTCTGAGGGCAGTCGCCGGCCACAAAGCTTGGCGACTGCCCGCTCGCCAGCAAAGAGCCAAGCACAGATCGATTCAACAAGACCTAAGAAGCTGGATATCCCTGCCAGCCCGAAAGCCACAGCGGCCCCTAATTTGATCAACTTGACAATTGTCAAGGCCGCCAACAGCTGCATGCGCAAGACTGTCCACTAAGCAGATAAAGGCCGGGCTTGACGCCCGGCCTCTGATCGGAGGGCAGTTATGACCATCAACCCCAGAGTGAAACGCAACTTCGTCGTTGTTCTGCGCGACCTCGTTATCGCGCTCGGCGTCCGCCGCCTTGTGCTCTATGTGGCCACCGCGGCGGCAGCTACCGTTGCCACCCTGACGCTCACGGGCGCAGTTCCGCAGCGCCTGCAGATCACCGTGACCCCCACGGCGGCGGCGAGCGGCATGAACCTCGCCATCAACCAGCCGACCGTCAAGGTCGCCGACCTGAATGCGCAGACCAACTGGCCCTTCGGCTACACGGTGACGGTGGCATCCGAGAACGTGACCGCCGCGCGCTGCACGGCGCCGTGCTTCTACAGCCCCTCGCAGACCGACACGCTCACCTTCGTCCTCTACCGCGGAGCGACACCCATCACCTTCTCGGGAACAAGCGCCCAGTTCATCGCCACGGCGGCAAAGTCAGCGCATTCCGGCGACCCCTACGACGTCCAGGTGTCTTACAACGGCGCCACGGTCGTGCTGACGCAGGCGACCGACTACGTCGAGAACCTGACCTTCACCATCTCCAACAACTAGCTGGCGATCGCGCAGCACCAACAGGCCACGCCGCCGTCCGGCGCGTGGCACGGCAAGGAGACACGCATGAAACGGATGGACGCCAGACGCCTCCCATGGCCCCACCGCCGCGTCTGGGCCCTGCAGGCCGCTGCACGCCTGCTGATCGTGACGGCAATCCTCGTGAGCGCGGCGCTGCCGGCCCACGCCTACCGGGTCGAGCCGATGTCGCTCGAGCTTGAGAGCGCGGGACGTGGCGCACAGGGTTCCTTCCGCGTGATCAACGACGGCACGGAGCCCGTGGCCATCGAAATCCGGCTGGCGGCGCGCAGTCTGGCCGAGGATGGCACCGAGACCCTTTCACCGGTGGGCGACCAGTTCATCCTGTTCCCCGCGCAGATGATCCTGCGCCCCGGTCAGAGCCAAGCGGTGCGTGTCCAGTGGAAGGCGGATGCCAACATTTCCCGCGAGCAGAACTTCCGGATCATCACCGAGCAGCTTCCCGTCAACCTCCAGCGCGAACGCGAGGGCGGCGCTCAGATCGGCATCACCCTGCGATACCAGGGCACGCTTTATGTCCGGCCGGCCCGCGCAAAGCCCGCGGTGGCCGTCGAATCGGCGCGAGTGGAGCCGGCGCCCGGCGGTGGCTCCCAGCTCGCCCTTGTTCTGGCCAATAACGGTACGCGCCACGCCATTCTGGGCACCGACCTGGAAGTATCGGTGCGGGCGGGCAACCAGAACATCTCTCTCGCGGGTGAAAAGACCGGCAGCCTGCTCGGCGCCAATCTGCTGGCCGGAAACAAACGCCGTTTTGTCGTTCCCCTGCCTGCCACCCTGCCGCCAGGCACGGCAACCGTCACGCTCGACTACGAGACGATGTACTGAGGCACCTCCGCCGGCAAACGCGGCGCAGCGCCACCTTCACCTTGACGTCCAACGTATTACGCAAAGACCTTTCTCCAGAACGACCAGATGGCTGCCTCGCGCCGTCTTGTTCAACATTCCCTGGGAACGCATACGTCATGACTACGTCGCCCAGCACCGATTCGAATCGAGTTCACATCTTCTACACTTGCCGAAGTTCCAGCAAGTTGCGTCGCTAACCCAAAAAGGCTCAGCCCGCTTTGCAGATTCGGGGGGGGCGTGACCGCGAACACCTCCGCGGCAAGCCGCCTGCCGACGCCCGGTGGACGGCAATCCCGATGGGCCGCACGAAGGGCTAGCTCTTGCTGCGCGCCGCGTCGGCCACCAGGACAGGCTTCGCGCGATAGAGGCTGGCGAACATGCGCTTCAGCGCCTCGACCTTGGGCAGGTCGTTGAAGACGATGTAGAGCGAGCCCGGATTCCGCGTCATGTAGTCCTGGTGATAATCCTCGGCCGGGTAGAAGACCTGGTCGGGTTCCAGCGTGGTGACGATCTTCCGCGGCCAGGCCTTGGCCGCGTCAAGCTGCGCGATATAGGCGCGCGCGACACGGTCCTGCTCGGCATTCTGCGGGAAGATCGTCGAACGGTATTGCGGGCCGACATCCGGTCCCTGGCGGTTCAGCTCGGTCGGGTCATGCACGACCGAGAAGTAGATGTGCAGCAGCTTGCCGTAGGAAATCTTGCGCGGGTCATAGGTGATCTGCACCGCCTCGGCATGCCTGGTCACGCCATCGCTGACGGCGTCGTAGTTCGCCGACTTCGCGTCGCCGCCGGCATAGCCCGACACGGCGTTGATCACGCCGTCGGTGTGCTGGTAGACGCCCTGGACACCCCAGAAGCAGCCACCAGCGAGAACGAGAACGGCTGTCGCCCCGGAGTCCTGCAGGTCTACCGCCGGCGGCGGGATCACGCGTCCTTCTTCCGCCGTCGATGGCACGACGTGGAAGAGCATCGCCGTCGCGACGACGGCAGCAGCGACAACGGCAAAGGCGGAACGGGCCAGGGACTTCATCGCATCTCTCCGGACAAGGCAGTCATCACCCGGTCAACAGCGCCGGGGACGCACTCCTTCCCCAGTCTGCCCCGATTCCCCGGGCATCGCCATGCGTCCGCCAACACAGATTCGTTCAGGCCGGATTTGGGACAGCTTCCGTCGAGTAAGTGGCGGGCAGGCAGATGTCGATCATGGCGAAATCCGCCGAATGATCGCCCGCGTCATGGGCGGTGCCCGCGGCAACGGTCAGACCGTCGCCCACCCCGAGCCGCAAGCGCGGGCGGCCGGGGAAATCGACATGCGCCCAGCCGCGGATACCGAAAGCGAACTGGCCCATCGTGTGGGCATGCCAGCCGGTGGCCGGCACCTGCTGGCGGATCGGGCGGATGACGCGGATGCGCAGGCGGTCACCGGTGAGGTCTGCGAAGCCGAAGTCGCGATAGGTGAAATCGGTCCGGTCGCCCGCGCCGCCGACAAAATCCTCCGCCGCGCCACGATGGACGATCGGCGCCGGCCCCGGCGGCACGGCGGCAACAAGCTCGGACGCCGTGATCTCCAGCGCCTCGAACCCGTCCGAGAAGTCGCGCCATTCATAGTCGCAGCCGGGCGGCAGGGTCACGGCATCGTCGGCGACCAGCATCTGCGCGAGGCCGTCGGCAGTGGCGAGCACGACCGTGCCGCGCAGCACATAGAAGAAGGACAGGCCGAAATCCGCTGTCATCCAGCCGGTGCCGCCCTCCACTGCTTCGGTGGCGCGCAGGCAATGCGCGGCGAGCGCACCCTTACTGGCGGCGGCAAGGCCCGCCTCGCGCTGCAGCAGGAAGGGAAAATCGGTCAGCGACCACGCTGCTGTCGCGGCGGGCGTGAAGCTGGTCTCGGCGATGAAGGTGTTGTCCTGGCCCATCACATCCTCGGAACGGAAGATATGCAGGCCACCACCGGGGAACCGGCCTGTCAAGCAAGGCAA